>CAZNGY010000205.1:0-1004 GCA_964572955.1 uncultured Lachnoclostridium sp. | reverse complement strand
GCTTCCCGCAGGAAGTGGTTGATGGCCTGAGAAAGACGGGATGTTTTGGCGGGAACCCCCACAAAATCCGTTACACCGGCTTTTTTCGCAAAAAGGCTGGCCCGGAACAGATGGTATTCGCTGGAGAGAATGCCCAGGCTTGCCGGACGGGTTCCGGTGGTTTCCTCAATCAGATCCAGGGAAAACTGAATATTCTCCCAGGTAGAGGTTGCCCGGTCCTCCACCCAGATCCGCTTGGGGTCGATCCCCAGGGAAACCAGCTCCCGGTACATACATTCCGCTTCGGTGATGGGCTCATCGGTGCCCTGGCCGCCGGAGACGATGGCAACGGTATCCGGGTGTTCTTCCAAGTATGTATAGGCGGCGCAGATCCGATCCCACAGGGATACGGAGGGGCCATCCCGGTTGACCTTTGCCCCCAGCACCACCAGATATTGCGCGGTTTTGCCCGGAGTCCCCAGGCTGGCCTTGAAAATGATGACCTCCGTCACGCCCACCACCAGCACGCCCAGCACCAAAACCACCGTAAAGGCAATGGTAGCGACTCTGGCAAATCCGGGCAGCCGCAGCCCCACCAGGGGCATCAGGCAATAAAACAGCAGGACCCCGATCAGCAAAACGCACAGCAGTGCCGAAAAGCTATATCCGGGCACGCAGAATTTCAAAAAGAGCGCCAGCACAGCTAAAAATACGCACACGATCAGCATCCCCAGCCTTCCCCGGCCCAGAACAGAAATAAGCCCCCGCATCCAATCCCCCCTTACAAACAGATTCTTTTTTAGAATAGCACATTTTGTCATGGATTGCAAGAACGCCTTGCCCCGGTGGGGCAAGGCGTTTCCTCTTACTTTGCAGGATTGGAGGAGCGAAGCTGCACGTCGTGGTAGCCGCCTTCGACGATGGAGACGGAGGATACCAGGGTCAGCTTGGCATCCCGCTGGAGGTCCGGGATGTTGGTCACGCCTACATTGCACATGGTGGAGCGGACCTTATACAGGGAGCCT
>CAZNGY010000204.1:0-1007 GCA_964572955.1 uncultured Lachnoclostridium sp. | reverse complement strand
TAGCTGTAAGCAATAGGACAGAAAATTTTTTTCTCCATTTCATTTTTAAGTTTCTAGACATTTTTCTCCTCCTTTACATCGAATAAGCTTGCAATCGGCTGAAAAATTTTCCAGTCTTTTAATAAGCTAAACAATGATGTCGTTTCCGTTGTTTCGACTACTTCTTTTCTTTCCATACGAATTTCAGAAATATAAACAGTTGCACCTTTGACTTCCTGATTGCCATTATAAATGCCACCGAAGTCAATCATCACTTCGTTGTTACTCGCTGCGGAATAGAAAACCGATGCCGGGAAATAATAATCTTTCCATTTTCCTTTTTCCGCTGTAATACGATTAGATTGCACCGTAGTATTTTCTACTTTTAACCGTACAGAAGATGCTGTAATTCCATCATCCGGGAAATACATTCTGATTACAATGTAATCATATCCTGCATCTCGAAATTTCTTATTGGATGCTGCAAATACAAATTTCGGCCATGCTGTATTGTTGTACACCACCTGTAGACAGTTCTTTTCACCGGATACTTCATCCATCCATTTGATAGTACCGCCTTTTTGGTTGATCCAACAGGTGTTGCCATTTGCTTCTTTGTTCCATACAACATTCATTGTCTTTTCCATTCGGATTTCAGAAATATAAGCAACTGCTCCCACCGGAGACTCTCCGGAATAGATTTTTGCATTATTGATAAATCCGCCATCTGTCCAGTTTGCAAAGAATGCGTCAGCTGAAACGTAATAGTCTTTCCATTCGCCTTTCACAGGTTGTCCTGCAGATGCTTTTGTTCCGCTTGGTGATCCATATGTCAATGACTGCCAGGTTGCACCGCTTTCCGGGAAGTACATGCGGAATACAATGTATTTATATCCTGCATCTTTGTAACTTTGAATCTTATGTTTAGCAACAAACTCTACCTGTGGCCATACACCGGAGGTTGTCAGTTTCATACAGCCTGTTTCCCCCGCAAATTCTTCTACAAATTCGTGAGCCGTTCCGCTTCC
>CAZNGY010000203.1:0-1011 GCA_964572955.1 uncultured Lachnoclostridium sp. | reverse complement strand
ATACAATGTCAGCCTCTTGTGTGATCTCCTCTAAAACAGGAAGAAATGGTGATATATTTTTTGAAAGGTCATTCTGATATTGTTTTTTTCCGAGACGTTGTGCGTTGGTATATTCAAGTATTTCCATTCTCGTCCATTCTCCTTCGTGAATCATTTATAATATCGTAATTATTTGGTACAGCTTAAAATAGCTAGTGTTTGAGCTGTACTGAAAAGTTACATTTATTGTAACTTATATGGGTGGTTTTCACAAGAAGCAGTTTGCGGCACTGGGGCGGTTATTTTTGTGTCTTGTTATTATCCTTACCCAAGGAATGTACTAGAATAATTCAGAAAGAAAAGTCATAGAAATAAATAAAAAGAGTATGAACGTGATGCAATTGAATAAGCGGTTATTATTAATCTGTATTGCCATTCCGTTATTGACGGGTACGGTGGCAGGAATTTTGACAAGTGGTGGTATGGAAATGTTTGGAATGACAGAAAGGTCATCCATATCACCACCGGCATGGATTTTTCCGGTAGTCTGGACGATTCTGTATACACTGATGGGAGTATCGTCCTATCTGATTTTAAATGCACCGGTTAGTGAAGGTGAGAAGGAGCAGGCGATCCGTATTTATGGGTTACAGCTTTTGGTGAATTTCTTATGGCCGACGTTTTTTTTTCATTTCCAGTGGTACGGTTTTTCGCTTTTGTGGCTTGTTCTGCTGTGGATTTTGGTACTTATCATGATTTTGCGATTCCGAAAGATTCGTAAGGCGGCGGCATACCTGAATGTTCCATATCTGATCTGGCTGACATTTGCAGCATACTTGAATTTTATAGTTTACAGTTCAGCCATGTAATGGCGGGAAAGGCGCTTTCAGTATTGAACCGCTTGCTATCATAACTTCGATAACGGCTTCTGCGGGTATCAGATTATATCTGTACTTTTCCATACCCCATTTATCTGTTTTTTATGTCAAAATCTAAGAAAATTGGGGTATAGAAACTGATTTTGAACTTCCT
>CAZNGY010000202.1:0-1024 GCA_964572955.1 uncultured Lachnoclostridium sp. | reverse complement strand
AAAGTTATGTGGTTTTGGTTGTCATTAGTGACGTTGGTCTGCTGGTCAGGTTCAGACCTTTTTTCTAAGATTGGATGCAGGGATGCGGAGGATAAGTACAGCCATTTGAAAATGGTAATGGCAGTAGGGCTTGTAATGGGATTACATGCGATGTATGAGGTTTTTGTCGGTGGAACAGAGATTTCTATGGATATTATCTTTACCTATCTGCCGGTTTCATTGTTGTATATTGGTTCTATGGCGATGGGATATTTGGGACTTCGTTATATCGAATTGTCGATTTCATCACCAATCTGTAATTCTTCCGGTGCACTGGTTGCTGTTATGACACTATTTATGGTTGGGTTTGGAGAGTATTCTCCGCTCGCACTGGTTGCCGTTGCGCTTGTCTGTGCAGGTGCGATCGGACTTGGAGTGGTGGATTATCTGGAGGATGATGAGCTTCGTGCAGAGCGGCAGAAGGAGAGTAATTACAAATATTCAAAGAGTTTTGCAGCTCTGGCACTACCGGTTGCGTACTGTATTTTAGATGCGGCAGGAACATTTGCGGACAACCGTATTTTAGAGACACTGAATGAAGACAGTGCCAACGTGGCATATGAGCTGACCTTTTTGTTTGCCGGTATCTGCTGTTTTATTTATGTAGTACTGATAAAGAAGGAGAAGCTCGTTCCTAAAATGGAAGTACCGAAATATCTGGGGGCAGTCTGCGAGACCGCAGGACAGTTTGCGTATATCTATGCGATAGCGGATACGGCACACCTTGCGATGTCAGCACCGATTATTTCTTCTTATTGCGCAGCCTCTGTATTATGGGGCAGGATTTTTCTGAAAGAAAAACTGTCTGCAAAGCATTATGCGATGATTGTACTGGTGGTAATCGGTATCGCGGTAATGGGATTTCTGGATATGTGAAAAATATTCGTGGTTACTATTCACAGTCGAACATACATCGGCATATGGATTTTTGAGCTTGCTCGTAAAAATCCATGTGAAGATGTATGGGTGACTGGAATCAGGAACC
>CAZNGY010000201.1:0-1027 GCA_964572955.1 uncultured Lachnoclostridium sp. | reverse complement strand
ACGACCACATCAAGACCAAATTCCTGCAATGCCGCAACATCTTTTGAAATGGTTGTTCTGTGTGCATTAATCCCATATTCCTTGTTCAATATCTCGATAAGCTGCATTGTTGTCAGCGGATGTTCTTCGTCGGTGCGTTCCAATAGTATTTTGTATAGATATAAAATTCTTGGTTTCGTTTCCATAGACTGACCTCTTATTTCATCTTGAATCCATTTTTAATCTTTTCTAATGCGTTTTGTGGATTCTCTCTCAATTCTATCAAAAGCATAAATGCACCTTCGCCATCTAAATACACCGACAGTTCAGATAACTTCTTAGCAGAATATCCCTCTACGACAATACAATTTCCTTCTTTGTACTGCTTCTCTGTAATCCAATATTCCAATTCTGCTGCTATGTCAGGGTGTTTATTTAACTTTGACATTTTTGCTTTTAATAACAGAGGCATAACTTTAGCCTTTGCATAATATTCTTCAATAATTTTGCTCATATCGTTATCCTCCTAATTATTAAACATCTTAGCAAAAGCTCTTGCTTCCGCTTCAAGTAACTGATTTTGATATTCGTTGAAGTTTACATACTTTCCGTCAACCTGAATAGGTTCTATGTAATTCAAGAAATTGATTGCATAGAGAACATCATCTCTTGTTTCCCCAATACAAGCTCTCTGATATTGATAAGCGTGTCTTGCTTCGTGTGCAACAGTATTGACTACCTCTTTAGGGTTATTTAAGATGTTGCGATTTAGTTCCATTGTATTTGTTTGATTGTTGTATGCACCACAGAGGTTTTCCTCATCTTCAAAAAGAACTAAACTCGGCTGTTCCTCGATACCCAATTTCTCGCATAGGAGAGCCATAAATTCTTCAACAATTTCTACTTTCTGAGATTCATCAAGATTGTTCCAATTTTCAGTATCAAACTTTTCTAATTGCTCTTGAATTGATTTGTCAGCAATATCAAAATCAAATTGAAAATCTGATTCTTTTCGTTCAAAAACTTCTGAGATGATTTCTTCATCTGT
>CAZNGY010000200.1:0-1035 GCA_964572955.1 uncultured Lachnoclostridium sp. | reverse complement strand
GACTCACATGGCTCAGTTGTCAGAATTTTTGCGAAAAAAACTCAAAATTTCCCACTGACAAAAAACGCGGAAAAAGTGCAGAAAAAACGGCTGACCGGTTTTGGTCAGCCGTTTTGCACTTTTGCGGGAATCAGAAGCCGATGGAGATGGCCACGAACATGGCAATAAATGCGAAAATGAAATAGATCGCCATCAGGGGAATGAAGAATTTGTACCACTTCTGCACGGGCACCTTGGCATAGTTCAGGAAGATCATCAGCGTACCATAGCTGAACCAGAACATATTGGTGATGCCGTCGCCGAACTGATAGGCCAAAACGGCAGTCTGGCTGGTCAAGCCCAGTTCCATGGCAATGGGCACCACGATGGGCGCCAGCAGAGCGCCCTTGCCGGAGCCGGAGGGGATCAGGCCGTTGATGAGAGAAACCAGAACAATGATGCCGATGGCCGCCAGCATGGGAGGAAGGCCCTTCAGCAGCTGCGTGGCGTTATAGACGATGGTGGCGTTGATGTTGGCGGAGTTCATGACCCAGTACACACCGCGGGCAAAGCCGATGACCAGTGCGCCGCCCACAGCGCCGCCAGCACCCTTGACGAAGGAGGAAGCAATGTCGGACAGGGACAGTCTGCCCACAAATCCGGAGAACAGCGCAGAGGCGAAGAAGATGGCGGAAACATCGTCAATGCCCCACTTCACACCGCCAAAGCCCTTCTGCATACCGATGACGGTCATGATCATGGCCACCAGAATGCTCAGCAGAACGGCAATGTGGCGGCCGGTGACGGTGACAGGCTTGCTGGTGTCCAGAACCAGATCAGACACGTCCACGCCGTGCACATAGCTCTTGGAGGGGTCCTTGGCCACGCGGTTGGCGTAAATCATGGTGTAGCCCACGCCGATGATGGTGATGAGCACCCACAGCACCGCGCGGAAGCCGAGGCCCACAAACACATCGCTGTCAGCAGAGAGCAGGCCCATGTCCTGCAGAATGCCGTTGCAGACACCCACGGTGTAGAGGTTGGTGGGACCGGCAA
>CAZNGY010000199.1:0-1043 GCA_964572955.1 uncultured Lachnoclostridium sp. | reverse complement strand
TGACAGTCGGAGTGGGCGAAGAAGCAGGAACAGACGCACTGGTAGTCACAGCAACTCACAAAGATGAAAAAGGTTGCTATGGATCAGGTGAGATCAAGGTAACGGTCAAAGAAAGCACTACTTTATCAGATTTAAGAAGCAAGATCAAAGACGTTGCAAAAAGTGTAACGACTGGAACCTTTAATGCTGAAAACAAAGTGACGATTGATGGACAGGAATGGTATGTGCTTGCAAAAGATGCGAATGAAACAAAAGCGCTTTTGTATGCGGTATCAGCACTTGACTATGACGGAACAAAAACATATCAATGGTCAGATGGTTTTGGTGATTCGAATGTGTGGGAAGAAAGCATTATTCGAAAATATTTAAATGGAGATAAAGCCTATGAGGGAAAGAGTTTTCCAGACAAATATCCGCTTGTATATGCATTGGCAGTAGAAACAAACATAACAACAAGAAGTCAGATGGATGTGAATGCAGAAGATTCTAATGCATTTATTACGACATCAGATAAAGTATTTTTATTGTCAGAAGCCGATTTGAATGGAACTTTTATGGGAAAATATGTAGGAGGAACCACGAGCAATAAATGGGAAAATAGTGGTGCGGTAGCAAAGGATTATACTGTGTTAAATAATCAAGGGGAGGGAGTCCAGCTGATATTTAATGATAGTGACCGAAAAGATAGTGTAACAACTAATACGTGGAGTTGGCTACGTTCGCCGCGTGGTAGTGCTAACTATTTGGCTGGAGTTGTTACTAGTGGTGTTGTCAGTGATGCAGTTCGTACGACTAGCTCTGGAAGTTTACGTCCGGCTTTCTGGGCTGACATTTCAACTGTAGAAGCAAACGAATAAATTTAGTTTATAACTACTTACTTTTTATGTCCTAATATACAAACGGAGTCATTTGATGCAATGTCAAGTGACTCTGTTTTATGTTACATGAAATTTTGGAAAGCGAAATTTTCCAACAGAAATTTTCAAATAGCCGATACACAGCGGCAGGGCAGGCTACTTCGCAGGGAGAGCACTTTGCCAAAG
>CAZNGY010000198.1:0-1045 GCA_964572955.1 uncultured Lachnoclostridium sp. | reverse complement strand
TCGTATAGTCGTGCGCCACATCGATTATTGCAGCTTCGGCAAATTCGCTTTTCCTTGGATATTCAACAACGAACAAATTATTGTGCATATACATCACCTATCTATTTCAGCGATTATGAATGGGATTAGGACATGAATCCAGAATATTCCATCTCCCTTCCTATACACTCTACTCAGAATTCACCTGTGCAAATACGTTGTTTACTGCTTTCATAAATTCAGTAAATTGAAATGAGTTATCTTTTCGAGCAACATAAGTGGCAGACTCTTCAATGGCTTTTATGCAAAGCGATTGGCGAGTTTTTTCATCCGAGTCTAGTAGCAATTGGTACGGTATGCGCAATCGAATGTCCGCTGATCTTCTCTTAAACGAAACATTCTGGCGCACTTTGCCTACACCTTCATCAATTAGGTTTTGAGGAACGCATATCGGAATAATAGATAGCTGATCAATATTTTGTGAAAAGCGTACACTCCCATATTTAACTTGGAACAATTTCTCTGCAGGCACTAAAATACTCATAAGAATTGTACTTGCAGGTGCATACGATTCAGTACTAAAGAAATTGTGGTGGCTTAAATATGTCATAGTTGGGAGCAAAGCGGACTTTTTGCTGTTTTCCGTTAAGATAAAAATTTAAGACTTGGACAGCGTACCCACACTTTTGGGACGGATTATATTTCTTGATGTTTAGATTTGACCTTGATAAAACGTTCTCGAGATTAGGAAAACGATCAAGTTGAATCCCCTCTATATCCGAATCAGTCTCTTCAAAATCTAGCACTAGATTGATCAAACTCTTCAGGTTATATAGACATGATAATCCATCCGGCGTTGGAACACCCGCAGTTAAAACTAACGTTGTAATACACTGAAATAAACCTAAATAGTTCATTGAGCTTAAGTCTATTTGTATGCATTGACATGCTGCATATTGTTGAGTAATCGCATTGACATCATCAGCATCTGCAACAACAACATCTAAAACATCTCGAACTTCACCGAATATGTGCTTTTTATGAAAATGCATACATTTCCCTCTTT
>CAZNGY010000197.1:0-1048 GCA_964572955.1 uncultured Lachnoclostridium sp. | reverse complement strand
CTTGTGGACTTTTCAAACTCGGAATCAGCGCAGCAGAAAAAGAGGGGAGGAGAAGAATAAATTTTTTCCTCAAACTTTAACTCTTAAACAAATATTAGAAAAGTATCCTTTAAAAACACCAGTGGGTGAAGCAAATCTTTTTATTCCAATGTGTGATCCAATTGTTTTTCAGAAAAGAGAACATTTGATTCCCCCATATTTATTAGGAGCTTTACTAGGGGATGGTTGTATAAAAAAGCAAGGCTTGTATTTTAGCAATGGAGAGCAAGATGTTTTAGATAAAACAAACAAATTACTAAATTCATTAGGTATGGAATTAATTCATAATAATAGATATTGTTATCGCATTAGAAAAATTAAACCAAAGCCTGGTATTAGTGTTTTAAAACAAGAATTAGAAAGGTTAAATCTTCTAGACACTGGCAGTGCTACAAAATTTATTCCAGAAGAATATTTAATAGATAGTGTTAATAATAGATTAGAATTGCTAAAAGGTCTTATAGATACAGATGGGTATTGTGAAGGAAGCTCTTACAATATTTGTTTAAAATCTAAACGATTGATTTTAGATATTAAATTCATAGCGGAAAGTTTAGGTTTTACAGCTACTTACTCAGAAAAAAACGCCATATGTAGTAATTCTCCTGGCGGTAAAAGAGATTGCGGCACAGTGTATCGTTTACATATAAAAACAAGCCTTCAAATCCCTAAGATTCATTCCAGTATTAAACGAGAATCTCAATGGAGAAAACCACAAGGATGGGCACGACGAGACATAGAATCAATTGAATGTTTAAACTATGAAAAAGAAATGACTTGCATAACTGTGGACAGTCCAGATCATCTTTTTGTAGCTGACCATTGTATTGTTACGCATAACACTTTTGCTGCACTCTATCCTTCCTATCAATTAGTTCGCGAACACAAATATGAAAAAATACTTTTCACTCGTAATCCTGTTCAATTGGGAGAAGAAGTAGGTTTTTTGGCAGGAGACGTATCTGACAAGGTTAATCCCTTTATGGCTTGTTTATTTGATACACTAAAC
>CAZNGY010000196.1:0-1053 GCA_964572955.1 uncultured Lachnoclostridium sp. | reverse complement strand
CATAGCACAGAATATCCCGACTTATCGCCTGAACAATATTCTCCACAAATTTCGGACCGTAGCTTTCGATACGCTCCCACTTTTTCGCAGTTCCAACACCCTCGTAAGTCACCGACTCACCGCCGAATTTGTTTTCACCAATACGGGGTTTAACATAGGATAGCCGTCTGCCGCTTGGCAGCGTGATGAACAGCATACCACTATGATAATTGAACTTAACACCATGTGTTTGCGTGGGGATTCGTTCTTTCACTGTTTGCTTAACACAGCGGTCGACCTCCCACCAGAACTGCACAATATTCGGGTTGGAGCTTCGCCACATATCCACAAGCGGCTGAAGCTCGTCCTCGGATAAGCCCATCTCCAACGCTCCCATAGCTTTCAAAGCACCGACTGAGCCGCCGTAGCCGAGGGCAAGTTCTGCGATTTTGCCTTTCTGCCGTAAATGTCCGTTGACACCGTGCTTCTCGACAGGCACACGGAACATCTGCGAAGCGGACGCACAATATATGTCCTTGCCCGACTCGAAAACATCAAGCCGCCAATCTTCTTTGGCAAGCCACGAAAGCACTCTTGCTTCTATTGCGGAAAAATCCGCTACCACAAATTTCATTCCCGATTTTGGCACGAATGCCGTGCGGATAAGTTGGGAAAGCGTGTCGGGAATGTCATCGTAGAGCAGTTCCAGAGCCGCATAGTTACCGCTTTTTACGAGTTCACGAGCCTGTTCAAGGTCGGGAATATAATTCTTTGGCAGATTTTGTAATTGTATGAGTCTGCCTGCCCACCGACCGCTTCGATTTGCCCCATAAAACTGGAACATTCCGTGCGCCCGTCCGTCAGCACAGACAGCATTTTTCATTGCCTGATACTTCTTGACGGAGGATTTCGCAAGCTGCTGACGGAGTTTAAGAACCTCCACAAGCTGCGGTGGAGCGGTTTTCAGCATTGCGGAAACCTCCTTTTTGCCAAGGCTGTCAACCTCTAATCCATTTTCTGAAAGCCACTGTTTCATCTGTTGGACGGAGTTTGGATTTTCAAGTTCCGTTAGTT
>CAZNGY010000195.1:0-1056 GCA_964572955.1 uncultured Lachnoclostridium sp. | reverse complement strand
CACATACCGGTTGTAGCAGAGCCAATCTCAAACCAATAGTCCTTTCCCGCATTATTGGGGATAAAGTCGCCCTCAAAGCAAACTCTGCCGGAACGGCTGCCTGCTGCTTGAGACGCGCTGAAAATGTAGTTGTTATTTGTAAACACTCCGTCTGTACCGGGCGCTTCATTGGCAATGCCGACATTGTTAACAGTAAATGCGGATGTGAGTGCGGTCACGTTGTCGCCGCTGAAGAGATAGACCTGTACCTGTTTGGGACCGTTTGCCGTGAGGGTGTAGGGCTTGTTCACAATCTCACCTGCGGTTACGGTAAAGTCATCGCAAATCTGTACATCGTCCACGCAGATTCTCATGGTTCCCGCATCTTTGGCATAGACCGAGACGGTAACGGTGTCACCGGTTACGGTGCTGTTGTTTGCGGGGCTGAGGATGATGCTGTCGGTGGACAGGGTGAAGTCCTTGGTGACAGCCAAGCCCAGTGTGTTGCCGCTGAATGTTGCATCGCCGTATACGACCAGTTTGTAGGTTCCGCCGGACAGGGTATCACTCGTATAGGTTGCGGTAATCTCCTTGCCGCTTGCGGTTACGGTTGCGGAAATTGCGTTGCCGTTTGCGTCCAGAATCTTGGCACCTTTGGTACCGAGGGTGATGGCATCACTTGTGGTAAAGGTCAGTTTGTTCAGGTTGACGCTTGTCACCGTGGTTGCGGTTGCGTCAGCGGTACCGCCGTCGGTGTAACCTGCCACTACCTTGGTTACGGTCGGAGCGTCAACAATTTGATTTACTTTCAGGTTTCGCATCATCACATTCTTCATATTATATCGCAATGCTTTAAAACTGTTGTTCGTTTTGTTTGTAATATCTCCGCTTTGTGCCAATTCTCCATTCAGATAGAATTCCCATGTGTATTCATCAAAATCCACCCGAACCTGCACTTTGTTCCATTGATCCTTGACGATGGACAAATCTCCAACTTTGCCGTTACTGTTACTGATGTGGTGATATGCCGTACCACTGCTGTTGGTCGTACCGTCCAGTTCTACACCGGAACCGCTA
>CAZNGY010000194.1:0-1056 GCA_964572955.1 uncultured Lachnoclostridium sp. | reverse complement strand
ATGGTGAAGTCTCCTTTTAACTTAGCGTCAAATTAGAATCGACAGCGAATTTATACATGATTGCAGCGGAAACATTAGTTGAACGTTTCATGAGATGACGTGCGGTGTTTTCCCATTTTGATTTATTTAGGGAGTTGTCTACAGAGTCGAGGAATCCGTTTGAATAGTTAGCTTCATATGAAACGATTTCACTGGTTGCACGAATTTTTATAGATTGGTATAAGGTATTAGTTTCGTCTGCGTCTTCCAAATCTTCTAGATAGCTTTCACAATTTTCTGCACAGAAAGCCTCGTAATTTGCATGTGATAGCGAAGTGTATCCGACGGTATGGTGTGGAACGCTTGCGTCTTGGACATAATGGAGTGCTCTGCCGAGGTGTTCTGCGGCAAGATAATTGTCTCCAGATTTTTGCGCTGTAACAGCTTTGTTATAGTATTCAATAAATCTGTCGTTGGAAGACTTGCCACCTAAAAATCCTTTTCCGGTGCTGATTACATAAAAATGGTCTAAGTTTCCCAAAGTGTACGATTCATCTTCGGAATTGTCAGGTGCTGATGCAAGCAATGCTATCCTTAGAATAACGCCTACGCCTTCGGTACCTACAAGCCAAAAACCTTTGTCGCGACTGAGTATTGACAATGCTAAGGTGGCAATATATTGGTGCGTTGGATCATCTTCGCTTGATTTATATCTTGCCGAAGAATTTGATGAGTTGTTGTTTGGGTAAGTTAGTTCATAGCACCGATCAACTATTTCAAGTTGTTCATTAAAGGAAAGAGCGAAGAATTCATCGACAGTCATATCACCTACGATAGTGCTGTAGTCATAAGAATTAGTTGTTATCTCTTCAGCGTTAACACAAATCGTGGCAGGAAGCGATATGAAAATTAACATACAAAGTATTATTGATATAATTTTTTTTCATGCGTATACACTGCTCCTTTTACTGTAAATTTATTATAATGCATCTTGTGCTTTGCTTTGTTTAGCCCATCGGAAACACCTCTTTAGATTGTATTCTTTAAAATTATTTGTACAGATTTTTTGATTGAGAA
>CAZNGY010000193.1:0-1079 GCA_964572955.1 uncultured Lachnoclostridium sp. | reverse complement strand
ATTGGCAGAGAGTAAATGCGTCTATTTCATCCCAACCATCCACTTTGTCTTTGTCAAATACCGTTGTTGGGTCAAGAATGACATGGATCGGTTCTTCATATACGTTAAAACCTCTTACATAATATCCGTACACCCATTGTTCTTCTTTCGGAAATTCCTGCCAATTCGTTCGCTTTGCCTTAAATAAATATCTATCGTTCATTCCTTCTTCCTCCCACAACTGCAACCGTCTCCGTCTTTCAGCCATCTTGTCATACCTTCTGCCATTCTGCAGAATCTCCCATGTTCATTCTCTGCCATGTATTCACATTCGTCACACAATACTATGTTCTTATACTTCTCCATTAATCTTCCTGCCTGACTGGTATCGAACCTGTTGATTACCGTATATTCATTCTCCACCTTCCGGATCAATTCCGACAGTCCGCATATCTCACACTCCATGTCCAGTTCTTCCTGTGTTCTGCATTCTTTCGGATACCGGCATCTGTCACAGACAAATTCCCGTACTGTCTGCAACAGGTCACTAAATTCTTCATTCCTTTTCGTCAATCTCTCCATGCTCTTTCCTCCGTTTTCTTATCACCACAACCGTTCCTGCTGCCACTGCCGTTATTATCGCTGAGATAACTGCTGCCTGCGTGACGGTTATGATTTTATGTATCAGTGCCAGTGCAAGAACCAGCACTCCTACTGAATATGCCATTCTATTCCTCCTTCATGTACAGTTCATGTGTTCCGTCTAAGAGTTTCTTTTCTTCGTCTTCCAGTTCTAAACCATATAATTCTAACAAATCGAAGGTTGCCCTTTCATTTTCGGCATACTCTGGAACATATTCTCCCTGCCATGTGATGTAACTCGGACTTTCACGGATGCTTCTCCAAAGAACCACCAGCATTTGATTGTTAAAAGTCAGTCTGTCAAAGTATGCATATGCTTCCTTCACGTCTTCTTCCGAATACCCGCCGTCTTTCTGAGTGTAAAAACTAACAATCGCACTGCGATAGAAACTGATTCCCTGTCTTATGGCGGCATCCAGTATCTGTTTTCGCAAAATATCTGTATCCTTTTGCGGTGC
>CAZNGY010000192.1:0-1086 GCA_964572955.1 uncultured Lachnoclostridium sp. | reverse complement strand
TGTCACTGCCCGTTGTCATATCGGCGCATAAGCTTGGCATACCCATTTTTGCACACGAGAGCGACTTGACACTAGGACTTGCCAACAAAATCGCAATGAAACTCGGAGCGCGTATGCTCAAGGCAAATCCGCACTCCACATTCAAAGGTGATTTTGTGGGGATGCCGTTGAGAGAAAACCTCTTTGAAAAAAGCAAAGAACAATTCTTTGAAAACAGCCCCCTTCCCACCATATTGGTGCTTGGCGGTTCACTCGGCGCAAAGGCTATCAACGATGCCATCGAGAAAAACCTCAATGAATTAACTCAAAAATACAACATTCTTCACATCACGGGCAAAGGCAAAAAATGCGGATTTTCGGGAAAAAACTATATGTCTTTTGAGTATGCAGATGACATTGCAAAGTTCTTTAATAGTTGCGATCTTGTCATATCAAGAGCAGGTGCGACAAGCGTGTTTGAAATATCCGCTCTCAAAAAGAAGGCAATTTTCATTCCCCTGCCCAAAGGCGTATCGCGTGGAGATCAGATATACAACGCGCAACTTGCAAAGGAATACGGCGGAAGGGTTTTATTTCAGTCCGAAGAGCTTTGTGACAAAATCATGCCGACAATAGAACAAACATTGCAAAATCCGCCTATGCGCGTTATCCAAAACGACTCGAACGGAAAAATTGCAAAACTCATATGTGATAGTGTAAGGCGAGGTGAAAAATGCAAAAACAAAAAACCATCGCCAAATGGCTTGCCGTAATACTGCTTGTGACGGTAGCACTTGCCTGTTATATCGTTCTTGATGCGACCGTGTTAAACGGCAACAGCAACCAAAATGTCGCCGATGCAAAACAAGACGACAGCACTCCCGATATCGACCGAGAATTGCCAAGCAATGCAAATCCTACAACTCCGATTTTGCCCGTATATTCAAAACTTCCACGCGACAACGAAAATATCAACGGCATGCAAGTTGCACACATAGGCGGAGAGGGACAAGAGAACTTGCTTGACGTGGTTGTATGTTTTGGCAAAACGCTTGTGATTTTCTCATCCGAGTCAACACAATATGATGTCAAACAAAGCGGAATTTA
>CAZNGY010000191.1:0-1089 GCA_964572955.1 uncultured Lachnoclostridium sp. | reverse complement strand
CTGCTGCTGAGCGTTCTGCCCACTCGGGCCAGTGCCGCCTCCTCCAGCGAGATCCGCAAGCAGATCAACGCCATGAAAGCGGACCTGAAGGAGATCAAAGAGGAGATCCAGAAAGTCCAGGATCAGTACGAGGAAAATCAGAACGAGATCGCCGATATCATCGCCAAAAAGAATGTGATCGATCAGGAGATCCAGCTTCTCAGCGAGCAGCTTCTGAATATCAACGAGCAGATCAAAGCCTACAACATACTCATTGCCGACAAGCAGGACGAGCTGGATACCGCCGTGGACCGGCTGGATGATCTGAATGATGCCACCAAAGAGCGCATCCGGGCTATGGAGGAGGAGGGCGAACTGACCTATTGGGAAGTCCTGTTCAAGGCTAACAGTTTCTCCGACCTTCTGGACCGGCTGAGCATGGTGGAGGAAATCGCCGCCTCCGATAAGCGGCGGCTCCAAGAGCTGTCTGATGCCGCCGACGAGGTAGACCAGGCTCAAGCCGACCTGGAAGGCGAAAAAGCCGAGCTGGAAGTGACCAAGAAAGAACTGGATAGCACCCAGGCTCAGCTTGACGAAAAGCGGGCGGAAGCAGATGCACTTGTTCTGGAACTGTTGGCAAGAGCGGACGAGCTGGAAGCCATGGAAGCGGAATTTGAAGCCCAGGAAGCAGAATTTTTGGAGCAGATCGCCGCTAAAGAGCAGGAATATGACGAAGCCAAGCTTCGGGAATGGGAAGCATATATGGCTACCTATGTCCCCCCCACCACCGGCGGTACTGCTGGCAGCACCGGCAGCACGGGCAGCAGCTCCACCTCCGGCGGTACCGCCGGCAGCGGTGGCACCTGGCTGGTTCCTTGCAATTATACCTCCATCACTTCCGCCTTTGGCACCCGTGTGTCCCCCACCACCGGCGCTTCCACCAACCACCAGGGCGTAGACCTGGATACCGGCACCGGCTGGACCGTGGTCGCTACCCGGGCCGGTACTGCGTATGTAGGCTATAACGGCTCCGCCGGACACTATGTCAGCATTGACCACCACGACGGATTCAAGTCCATTTATATGCACTTGAGCGCCACCAGCGTCAGT
>CAZNGY010000190.1:0-1091 GCA_964572955.1 uncultured Lachnoclostridium sp. | reverse complement strand
TCTGGACAAGCACCTTCCAGAACTTCTCCTTTCTTGCACTCAAAAGCTCTTCTCCAAGCTCCTCGTAGTAAGCAAGGCAATAATAATGTCCCTCATCATTTTCGCATGCATTCGCAATCGTCAGCGTTTCCGTCATCGCTCCGGGAATTTCGGTATTATTTTTATACCATTTATAAAAAATGGGGTGCGTTTTCGGCTGCGAACCGCTCTCACCTATTCCGAAAGCTGCGGAAAGCACAATCGTATCTCCGGTGTTGACCTTGCAATCGCTCGGATTTTGTATGGCATGAATTTGCCCGAAAAGGTTGGGGCAGGTACCGTAAGCAAATTTATTTCCCGTTACGGATGAAACCGAATAATACCAATCGTCAAGCTTCGTTTTAAGCTCTTCGCCGCCGCGTATGTCGCCGATTTTCAGCAAATCTGTAAGGTCCTTGCCGACGCCGAAATCAATGTCCGCATACATAAATGTTTCCCCGTCAACGCACATGTCGCAGATATGTATATCTCCGTTTTCGTTCGGCACGGTATTATGCGCGCTGTAGGAAACGCTTCCGTCCGCATTTTCAAGCGTATGCTCAACCGATGTTTTACCACTCACACCCAAGCCGAAGGATAAATCCATATCCACAAGACTCGGCGTTTCAAAAAGGCAGTCCACTCCCAGACCCAAGGTTACCGAAGGGCCCGTCCTAAGCTCTCCCTCGGCATCGGCCGTGAGCGTAGCCTTGCTTTTACTGCTTTTAATCAAATATGCCTTTTCGGTATCCGCGTATATTCCGAATTTGTTGTTGTAGCTCACCTTTACCTCAACCTTAAATTCCCCCTCCGCACTGCTTATAAAATAAAAATCCGCAAATACAACCAAGGGGCCGTACACCCTGACCTTAAAGCTTCCGAGCTTTATTTCCGTTTCCTTCTTTGCGCCGTTTTCGTAAGCCAGGAAAGAGTCTACAGCGGTTTCACACACCACCTTTACGGAGGCGTTTTTCTCCCCGTCCGCGGCGGTTTTATAAAGAATATCGCAGAATATATCCGATTTTACGCTGAGCTCACCGGAAAATCCGTTCGCTTCAAAGGATTCCCTCCTG
>CAZNGY010000189.1:0-1099 GCA_964572955.1 uncultured Lachnoclostridium sp. | reverse complement strand
GCAATGAAACGGCTTGATATGAAATCAAGCACCTTTTATCGGAAAGTGAAGAAAATATAATATAAAAACTACCCTATATTATTCAATAATCTTAGGGTAGTTTTCGCTTTTATATAAATCAACTTTTAATCCATAAAATTTTCTTAGAAAACGTGAATTTGTGGTAATGTTACAAATTTTTAATCAAGAATCGCATTATTTTAATTATTTTAACTTTTTTTTCATTTTCATAACGTAATATTTCATCTATTAAGCATAATAAATCATAGTGATTTTTCAATTTTTTTGAAACTTTCTCTTCAAGTTTATCTTTTTCTGAACCCACAAATTGTAATGGATTTATCAGACGTTTTTCTATTACCTCAGATTTTATTACATTATACTTACTTTGAGGATGCTCCCAAAAATAAATTTCTTCTGCACCTGGTATCAGCACTTCATCATCAGTTAAACCTATTAGGTATGCTATCGAAATTCCAAAAATATCTGATATTTCTTCTAATCGTTCAATCGGAATATTTGTAATGTTGTTTTCTATTTTTGAAATGTATTGTTTACTGCATCCCATTCTTATAGCTATATCTTGTTGTTTCATACCTCTACTAACTCGCATTTCTCTCATTCGTTTTCGAAATGCTTCTGTTTTTCTATCTAGAATTTCATATATTGATAAATCCTCATTGGTCTGATTTGTATGTATTATTTTTGACCAATCAGGTGTATAACTATGAATTTCTTGCTGGAATTTTTTTATTAATTCGGTTTTCTCATCATTAAGGTTTTTAAAATCGTTCATAAAGCAAAACTCCTTTTCTTTATTTAGTCATATTATACCTCCAAATCAACCAAAAGTCAACAGTTGATTTGGAGGTTGACTACATTTTTTGCATCTGCTATAATGCATTTATCGATTGCAATCAAAAAAATTTTATGGAGGTAATTTTTATGAATTTATATTTCTGTAAAAAAATAGAGGTAGGTCAAAAGTACGACGGAAAGAATGATTTGAATAAGATTTACGAACACGTCATCGACAAGAATTTGTTTTACTGTTGTAATGACAGACTTTACTTCTACTATTACATTGAAGGGAGGTATA
>CAZNGY010000188.1:0-1102 GCA_964572955.1 uncultured Lachnoclostridium sp. | reverse complement strand
GGTAAAACTCCATCTCGAAATAATCCAGACTATTGGAATTCTGAAGATAATAAGTGGATATCGATAGCGGATTTATCAAAGTGCGGGAAATATATCGAAAACACAAAAGAGTATTTATCAGATTTAGCAGTTGAAGAAAGTGGTATTAGTTGTATACCAGCAAATACCGTTGTTATGAGTTTTAAACTGTCTATTGGAAAAACGGCAATTACACCAGAATCAATGTATTCAAATGAAGCTATAATGTCGTTTAGAGACAAAAAGGAAGTCGATATGTTGCCGGATTATATTTTCTATATGTTCTCTGGCAAAGATTGGAATGAAGGTACTAATAAAGCGGTAATGGGAAAAACCTTAAATAAGGCGACTCTATCAAAGATTAAGGTGAAGATTCCGGATATTGAAATACAAAAGAATGCTGTTGAGATTTTAGATAAAGTTAGTAATATCATTGCTGATAGAAAGGCTGAATTGGAAAAACTGGATGAACTCACCAAAGCCCGATTTGTCGAGATGTTTGGAGATTCGGTTACGAATCCGCTAGGTTGGGAAGAACATAAGCTTGGCGAATATATTGAATTTTTGACTTCTGGTTCTCGTGGTTGGGCTCAGTATTTTGTTGATGAAGAAAATGAGTTGTTTATTACAATAAAAAACGTAAAGAACAATCATATTACTTTGGATAATATTCAGTATATTGAGGCACCTGATAACAAAGAAGCGGAACGAACAAAGGTTAAAACAGGTGATTTACTGATAAGCATAACTGCAGATTTAGGTAGAACAGGAGTAGTCGATAGTAATATTGCGGAGAAAGGCGCTTATATTAATCAACACTTATCTCTGGTTCGACTTGATGAAGATAGAATTAATCCGCTTTATGTTTCGTATTATCTAGAAACGGAAGGTGGAAAGAGACAGTTTGAAAGCAAAAATCAAAATGGTGTGAAGGCTGGGTTGAATTTTGAGGCAATTAAATCATTGAAGATTTTTGTACCACCGTTAGAAATACAGAAAGAATATTTAAATTTCGTTAAACAAATCGATAAATCAAAATTTTAATGGATGGAGAAGGTCCAAAATTCAGTGTTGGACAAAGGTT
>CAZNGY010000187.1:0-1114 GCA_964572955.1 uncultured Lachnoclostridium sp. | reverse complement strand
GTCTGCCCTTTTTACAGAAAAGCATTAACAAAGTTAAATATTTAACACACTAAATTCTGTGCCGGTTAAACGGTATGGAATTTGGTGTGTTTTTTATTTATAAATATTTTATTAAAGCAAATAGGAGGAACAAGCTTATGAAAACAAAAAAGATTATATCAATGCTTTTAACAGTAGTAATGATGTTGTCGATTACACCGATGAATATCGTATTTGCGGAAGGTAATGTTGCAAGCATAACGACAGACGGAACAACTACCGAATATGCGACATTTGAGGCGGCACTTGCGGCGGCAAAAGCCGGAGATACGATAGATATTATCGGAAATGTGTTGTATGCGGATTCAATCGACAAAAAGATTGATATAAATATAAAAGATGGTGTTACATTTACTTACACATATACAATGGGTACGGAAACAACAGATCCCGAAAACAGCAGCAAGACAATTTATAAAAGTCTTTTCTGCGACGCTGATGTTATCGTAGAAAATGGCGGAACAATCGTGTTTAAAAAACAGGGACTGTCGATGACCGGTGAATATTTAGTTGTCAACGGTAATTTTACACTAAACAGCGGAGCAACGGCAAAACTTAAATCGAGTCTTTCAGGAGCAATTTCGGATGGCGTTATCTTTAACGGAAAATTCACTAATAACGGAACTTTTGATTGCGTTGGTGATAATAATACAAACGGTAGAGCTTATATAAAATACGGAGAAAATCCCGGCAATTTCAGCAAAGGATTTGCTGTTTACAATCTTTGTATAAAGACTCCGAGTAATGCAACAATCAGCGATAAAGAGATAAAAATAACAGAGATAAAGGGCGATGTTGAATATAACGGAGTGTTGTCTGCGGAAATTGATGGTTTCGGCAATTCCGAAAATTTGCCGGATGCATTAAAAAACATAGTTTGCTGGGATCGTTCGTCAAATGGGACACAAAAAGGAAAAACATATAAAATAGTAAGCACTGATATAGGCAATGCCATAGGTGCTAAGATGTCAACAATATCCGAACCTACAAAAAGCAGCCCTTATGATTATATTGCATATAAAGACGGTGTGGTAACAAAGGTGCATAACGGTGAGTCGGAATGTAAAGTAAAAAC
>CAZNGY010000186.1:0-1124 GCA_964572955.1 uncultured Lachnoclostridium sp. | reverse complement strand
TGCTTTTGTTTTTTTGAAATCTAATTGTTCCAATACGATCGGCTTTTCTTTTTGCGTTGCTATGCGCACAATCTTTGCCGCCGTTTCCTGCATTTCACTCTTTGCCTTATTTCCGCTTCCATGATAGCAAAGTGGAAAGTGCTTTCTATCGATTAAATTTCCATAATAATCCGTTTCACTGTAACTGATAAATCCATCATTAAAATCTAATCCGATTACACCGCAATCGGCACTGGCAATTTCCTGTTCTTCTTCTGATATCCATGTAAAAATTACCTGCACATACCATTTTCTTCCTTTTCGTAAAAATCGAAATGTAAATGGTGTCCTTCCATCTGCCAGTGCTTTTATCAGCTTTTCTCTGTGAAGATAAAACTGCAGATTACGAATCACCAAAAATTTATCTTTCTCGTTTTCCATAAATTCCAAATCTTTGCGGATGCGCAGGGAAAAACAATCCGTTTCTTTTTCATAAGTCAGCTGACAATTCTGATTTCCTTTCGGCTCATCCTTTGAACCAATAAAATTGATTTGCCCGTCACGCTTTTTCTGATACGCATGATACCACCCCTCATGCGAGTGAAATCCATTTTCTTTCAGATAATACTGTGCATTAAAAAGCTGTTTGGTTCCCCAACAGATAGGAATTATTTCCTCTTTTTCCTGTCTTTCATAGGTAACAAGCCGTTGTTGCATCCGGTTTAATTTCTGTTTCCCATGCCAAATCCTCTGTTTCAATTTCCGATACATGGCAAGTTCTTTTTCCGTTGCCTGGTTAGCAGCAACCACACACTTTAAACAATCCGCTTTTTTTACAAGTGTTTCTATCTGTCGTTTCTTCTCGTTTATTTTGATGGTCAGATGATTTTTTTCCAGTTCTTTTAACTCTTTCAGCGCGTGCAGTCTGCCTTTTGCAGTCTTGATCAACGTATTTGCAGTGCGCTTATCAATGCAGTACATGTGCTGTAAATAAGTGTTCAGTCGGCTCTGTGTATAGGTTTTATCCTGTATCAACTTCCACACGATCCGAAAGAGTCTGCTCTGCTTTTCCATATCTTTCTCGAAATATGCTTTTGGAAACTGTTCCATGTTTAATCGTGTCTCAATCGTAAAACATTTCTTTC
>CAZNGY010000185.1:0-1126 GCA_964572955.1 uncultured Lachnoclostridium sp. | reverse complement strand
CACAATGTTTAATCGAACTGACACATCAAGTGTCACATATTTTTTATTTTACGAATAATAAGATTTATCAATTGTCCAAACAATAATTACACATATTTCTTGAAAAATTCAAAAATTTGTGATATTGTAAGTGTGCGACACATCTAAATATCCCTAATTTAAGGAGTGGCATAGCAAAAGTGCACACTCTCGCCTTAGATTAGGGAAAAATGTGTCGCAACATTGAGAGGTGCGTTTTTGGGCGTGTTTCTCAATGAAGCACGCTTTTCTTTTTAGGAGGATACCTTATGAGCAGCGAAACACAAACATCAAACGAGAAAAAATCACATGGCTGTCTAATTGCTTTTATAGTTATAATAGCAATTATTGCGGGACTAGGATTCGGCATATATAAGCTAATTGAAGTTAATGCTTCAAAAGCTATGGGAAATACCGATGGGAACACCAAACTGCTTAGCAGATCAGCAAATAATAATGACATTATTTGCGATTCGACCTTGGATTTAAGTAGCTTCGGTGCGAAATTCATAATAACGCCACAAACAGACATAGAAAATTTATCTGTTAAAGTAACATTAACCGATAAAAACAAGAAAGCACTTTACACTACTACTAAGAGCTTGGGAAATGTCAAAGAAGGGATTTCTGTAAATTTTTCATTGTCAATAATGGACATAGGCTTGAGTGCCTCATTAAAAGGCGAATATGTTTCAATTAGCGTTGTAGGAGGAACGGTTTCCTATTTTTCATAAAACGGCAACACCATTATTTTAATAAACTAATCAAAAAAAATCTCTGCAAGCTTGTCGATATCGGCAAGCTTTATGCATTTTGAGAAGATAACGGCATTGTCACTGTTTAGGATTGCTTTGCCGTAGCTTGCTACAACGATATAGTTCATCAACAATCATAACTCCGCAATAACCATTGTCTTCGTTTATAAAATATGCAGGCTTAAACTGGCCGTCGAGATATGTATGATGCACATACGGATGCAACAATTTCAATTTACTTGTCAGTTTTTGTCATAAAATCAATCCTTCACATATGCATTGCATTTGTCAAATTTGCGCTTCATGATGTGGTTTAAAATCTCGCTTGTGACAAGCATAAGAACTGCAAAAAT
>CAZNGY010000184.1:0-1132 GCA_964572955.1 uncultured Lachnoclostridium sp. | reverse complement strand
ACGTGAGGGTTCAAGTCCCTTTTCCCGCATAAAGCTCTTGGAGTGATCCAAGAGCTTTTTTGTTGTAAAAAAAGAGCTCGTGACAGACAAAACCATTTTTTTACTGCTGACGCAAGCCCTCGGTCTTTTTACATCTTCTGTTCCATAACAGATATCTTATTTTTCTTTACATTTTTCATAAATACCGCTGATACCACGACAGATAAGATTTCTGCGATCGGAAAGCTCATCCACACCAGCCAGATCCCACTTTTTCCTGACAATACGATCTCAGAAAACGCATAGGCCGTCGGTATTATAAACAGGAACTGTCTGCATATGGAAATAACCAGCGATTTGAGCCCGCTGTCCAGTGCCTGAAAAATCCCCTGAAATGCAATATTGGCTCCTGCAAATACATAGCTGGCAGAGATCACCCGCATAGCACTGACACATAATTCCTTTGTCTCTCCGGACAAGCCAAAAATCCCTGCAAACGGTTCTGCCAAAAGCTCCACTCCCGCAAATCCGATCAGCATGATCACCAAAGTGTAACGCAGTCCATATTTTACGCCGTCCTGCACACGCGCTTTGCTTCCCATACCATAGTTAAAGGAGACAACCGGCGTGATCGCATCTCTCAGTCCAAAAGCTGCAAACAGGATAAACTGCTGGATCTTATAATAGAGCCCATAAGCAGTTACAACATTTTCATTGATGCGCACAAAGATCACATTCAGAAGATAAGTCATTACCGACATTAACGCCTGTGCAATGATCGCAGCAAAGCCGATGGAATAAATATCCCGGATGATCCTGCCCGATGGCTTCATGTACCGGAGCTTATTTTTGATCTCCCGATTTGTCTTCAGATGCAGAAGCAGTCCACACAATGCGGAAGCGATCTGTCCGATCACGGTTGCATAGGCAGCGCCCTGTACACCCATTTCAGGACAGCCCAGCCATCCATAGATCATGATCGGATCGAGAATGATATTAACCACAGCCCCCGTGATCTGCGCAATGGTCGAATACATACTTTTTCCGGTCGCCTGCAGAACCTTTTCATACAAAGAAAAGAATAAAATACCAAATGACCATGCACAGCAGATCTTCAGATAATCCGTGGCCATCTTCGCAATGACCGGATTCT
>CAZNGY010000183.1:0-1141 GCA_964572955.1 uncultured Lachnoclostridium sp. | reverse complement strand
TTAAGGCAAATCCTTCCAGGGAAGGTTATGTCAATGCCGGCATTTGCTGCGGAAGAAAGTGTGTCAACACAGGCAGATTTTCTTTCGAAGCTTGGAGACACAACTACTGATGTTATAAAATTAACTTCTGATATTGAACTTACAGTCGCATATCCGGGAGCAATTGGAGTAAATAAAAGTTGCACGATTGATTTGAATGGGCATAATCTTGACATGACCGGTGCGAGTTCATTCCAAATCTATGGAAAGAACGTAACATTTAAAAGTGATGAGGACAACGCGAAAATTATATTCGCAAGTACTACTGATGCGGCGATTGTTGCATGTAATGGATGCGAAACACTTGATGTGAAAAATATAACATTTGAGCAAACGACCGGAGAAAGCTATGCTATAATTCAGACAACGCAGGCGGCATTGACGATAGACGGTTGCACTATGACAAATGTTAAGCCTTATTTTGCCGGAATTGTCGGAAATCATGGTAGCCGGCCTGATGTCACGGTGAAGAATTCGCAAATTAAAACGGAAAAAAGGGCACTCTTCGGCGGGAATATAACGGTTACGGATTCAACAATCACCGGTGAGCCTGCGATCAAAGTTGCATATGGTGAGAATATTGTTTTGACAGGGAACACAACTATAGATGGAGCTTTTGATGTACAACATGATAATGGGCCTATCGGTAACATTTTAACCGTTGGTTCGGACGTTACGATTAATAACGAGAGCGCTGCAGCGCAGGCTAAGAAGGCGGTTATGG
Organism: uncultured Lachnoclostridium sp.; assembly: GCA_964572955.1. Taxonomy (GTDB): domain Bacteria; phylum Bacillota; class Clostridia; order Lachnospirales; family Lachnospiraceae; genus UBA3775. Next base: position 378 of record CAZNGY010000183.1, on the reverse strand, counting down.
TAATTGACGGCGATGATGAAGAAAACATCACATACTGGGCAAGCCTTGCAGCTGCACTTGCCGACAAGGATACAAAAGACGGCGACACAATCGATATGTGCGGCAGCACGGTTAAGCTTACCGGCGAGCTTTTGATTGGAAAGGGAGTAACCATTAAAAACGGTACTTTTGATTTTGACAATTGCATTTGCACCGATAATTCAATAATCTGGATATATAATGGTAAGAAGGCGATTAACCCCACTTTCGACAATGTTACATTTAAGGGCAGTAACTATGACTCGGCTTACGGCGTTATTTTCAACAATAACGGAGAGAGCTTCGGTGATAATGTTGTTACACTTAACAAATGCGAATTTAACTTGGGACAGGATAATG
>CAZNGY010000182.1:0-1141 GCA_964572955.1 uncultured Lachnoclostridium sp. | reverse complement strand
GATGCGCCTTCCTTCTGTGCCTGCTTTACTTTGGAGTTCATGAATACCGTACAGCGCGTTCCAAGGTCGATTGGGTTCTGGGCAAAAAGAGCCTCCTTCGCGAAGTCTGCAACAGAGTAATTCAAGGACTTTGCAAATGTCTCAATAAAAGAACCACAGCCGGAGGAGCAGGCTTCGTTCAACTGCACACTGTCAACGGTCTGATTCTTGATCTTGATACACTTCATATCCTGACCGCCGATGTCAAGAATGCAGTCAACGTCAGGATTAAAAAATGCTGCTGCATAGTAGTGAGCAACAGTCTCAACCTCTCCGTCATCAAGCATTAAAGCTGCTTTTAACAAAGCTTCGCCGTAACCAGTGGAGCAGGAGTGTACGATCTTTGCTTTTGGCGGAAGCTGCTCATAAATTTCCTTGATAGAACGGATTGCAGTTGCGAGCGGACTTCCGTTATTGTTGCTGTAAAAAGAATATAGTAAGGAACCATCCTCGCCGACTAAGGCAATCTTGGTTGTCGTAGAACCGGCATCAATTCCTAAATAGCAGTCTCCTTCGTAGGTGGAGAGGTCTGCAGTTTTTACGTTGTGTCCATCGTGGCGTGCGCGGAATACATCATATGCTTCCTGATTTTCAAAAAGCGGCTCTAAGCGGGCAACTTCAAATTCCATCGTAATGCCGGACTTCAACTGTTCTAAGAGAGCAGAAAGTGTAGAGGTATGCTGCGCCTGATAATTTAAAGCAGAACCGATAGCAGCAAAAAGATGAGAATTTTTAGGGGTGATCGCATGTTCGTCATCCAGATTTAAGGTGCGGATAAATGCTGCCTTAAGTTCGGATAAAAAGTGGAGCGGGCCACCTAAAAATGCCACATGTCCACGGATCGGCTTACCGCAGGCAAGACCGCTGATGGTCTGGTTGACGACTGCCTGGAAAATAGAGGCAGAGAGATCTTCGCGTGTCGCGCCCTCATTGATGAGCGGCTGTATATCTGTCTTGGCAAATACACCGCAGCGTGCAGCAATCGGATAGATCGCCTTATAATTTTTCGCATATTCATTCAATCCGGAGGCATCGGTCTGGATCAGGGATGCCATCTGGTCGATAAAGGAACCTGTACCGCCGGCACAGATACCGTTCATAC
>CAZNGY010000181.1:0-1142 GCA_964572955.1 uncultured Lachnoclostridium sp. | reverse complement strand
ATAAATCCAAACACACGCTTGTGATAGGCATCCTCTCCGGTCTCTAACTCAATCCTCTCCGCCACAACAGAAAAAATTGAAAACAGCCACTTAGCATATGCATCATACAGCGGCTTCGATGTCACAAACATATTGCCAAAGTATGTCTCTGTGCCATTTACCAGCCGCACAAATGTATCATAGTAATCCGGATAGATTTCCCGAATCACCTCCCCTGTCATATCAAGCGCTTTCTGATTATGGTTTGCAGAAAATCCAAAATGGTAAGAGTTGTTGAGTTTCACTCGCTTCGTCGTGATGAGGTCATACTCCTTTAGCATCGCTTCGTACTCCTGCCGCGTGAAAACCTGTTCCTTCTCATTGATCAGATAGCGCCTGTAATGGCATGTACCGACATAATCCACATCATGACAGTTTTTCCATACCCAGTACAATCCCGTCAATTCACTGTAATAACAATTCAGGGACGAAATATTTTCCCCTGTGTCATCGCCCGAATAACCCAAGTCCTCACTCACAGCATGACCGACATGCAGCGGCTGATACATCGGGTCTTTCGGCACTTCAAACTTCTTGTGCGTCATTGTATAGATTCGGATGTTCATGATAGTCTCCATTCCGGAGCGTTTTTTGCGACGGAGCGAACAGAAATTCGCGTAGGCGATTTCTGTTCTGCCATCAGGGCTTATTTGTGACGCTCCGGCACAAATAGCCGTGTGAAAAATCAGCATATCAATGTGATTTTTCACACTAGTCTCCATTCTTGCCAACAACCTGCAAACTTTGGGCTGCAAGCACAAATTTGCGTGTAAAAAATGTTTCATATATGCATTTTTCACACTGTCTCCTCAAACTGTGAATTATACAGATTCGCATAGAATCCATTTTTCGCCAGCAATTCCTCGTGGTTGCCCTGCTCTACGATATCGCCATCCTTCATGACAAGGATGATATCGGCATTTTTAATCGTAGAAAGACGGTGCGCAATGATGAAGCTGGTACGTCCCATCATCAGATTATCCATCGCCTTCTGTATCTCAATCTCGGTTCGGGTATCTACGGAGGAGGTCGCCTCATCCAGAATCAGAATCTTATTATCGGCTAAGATTGCTCTTGCGATCGTAAGTAACTGCTTCTGTCCC
>CAZNGY010000180.1:0-1175 GCA_964572955.1 uncultured Lachnoclostridium sp. | reverse complement strand
TCTGTGTCCGTTCCGACACGCAGGTCATTCCCGAAATATTTATCGCTTCTTCCCTAACACTTCTTCCATATGGTGCAGAACCGTTTTTAGACTGAACATTTTCTATCGTTTCTGTCGTATTATACTTATAATAATGAACCTGATACTGATATGTCTTCCTCTTATAAAACAGATACAACTCTGTTCCATCTTTTGTAATCGTTATCTCGTATCCCTCGTCCTTTTTCTCGGCTTTTACTTCTTTATCCGTATCTGCTTCTTTATACTTCACTTTCGGAACATCCTTATCATCTATCAGTTCAAACCCCGGAATAACCTGTGGATTCACAGATATCCTCTGTCCAATCGTTCCGACTGCCTCTGTATGCGTATCCGTTTCCTCATAACCGCCTGTCCCATCAATTTTATACTGATTCTTTTGATCTTCCGTCGCATCGAGTTTTTCCAGCATATAATGCACTGCATAGAAAGCACTGGTTTCATTCTTTGTGTAATAAAACGTGATCACATTATTTTCAGTTCCGACATAGTTACCTTTTTCATCTTTCTTTACTTCCAACACCAAACGCTTGTAAAACGCATCCGGAACCATATTATCAATTGCCAGAAATCGCTCTGTTACAACTGCATCACTGGTAATCCTAACCACATCTTCCTTTAGCGTTTTATTAGTTTCTTTATCAACATAACGGACTGTGTACTGAATATTCGTAGCCTCTACATAATAAAATGTATATGTATTATGCTTCAGATTCTCCTTATCTGCTTCTGCCCGAATCGTAATGGAGTGGGAACTGACGGTCGGGAACCACCCCTTATTGTAATTCTCATACAATTGATGATACGGATTGCCTGCTTTTGCATAAAATGTACGTGTGCTTCCACCATAAGCATATCCTGTCGTATCATCCGCTACAGCTATATCCGGATTGCCTTTCTGCACATAGCGAATCCTGTATGGCTGTGGGGAATGACTGCTCCATTCCGCAAACAGATTCAAATCTTTATGGACTGGAATATTTAACGGCGAAAATGCTTTCTTCTGCCCTGCTTCCATGTAAAACCATCCTGCAAAGATCAAAGACAGTTCGCCCTCTGCCTCCCTCGTCGGAGTTTCTACAGAACCGATTACATTTCCATGAGGAACGGAACACTGGCGATATGCCACCGCTTCC
>CAZNGY010000179.1:0-1177 GCA_964572955.1 uncultured Lachnoclostridium sp. | reverse complement strand
TTAGCAATTTCAAGAAAATTTAAAAAACCTTTAAGTGTTGGCGATTGCTATTATATGAAAGATAATGAGTGTATTAAAATTAAGTCGATACTAAATGAATAAAACGACATTATTTGCATATAGAAGGAGATGACAAAAGTGGAAGAAATTGCAATTATGTTTGAAATCCATAAATTAGAACAAAAAATTGCAAAGTATAAGCGAAACATTAACTCGCTAAATAAAAAAATTAAGGATTGCGAAGATGGACTGGCGGAGTTAAGCGAGTATGAAAACAAAGTTGACAGCAGATTAAATGATGAAGATAGCAAATGGAAAAACATATGCGATGGATTACCCTGTCACAAGTTTACATTGAACTGTAAAACAAAAACCGCACAATTATTTGCTGGTGAGAAATATTATAATTTTCAGTTACAGGTTTCAGAACAACGCAAAACATTAAATGACGAAATACTTGAATATGAAGAGGAAATAAGAAAACTCAAAAGAAAAATAAGCATCGCAGAAAATGAGATTCGAGTTCTTAAAAGTAAACTTTAATAAAATAAGGAGGCAAAGATATGGCTTATACATCGTCATCGGTATATGCAAGTGGTGATGATCTAATATTAACTGACGAAGATATAAAGCAACAAAGTGAGATATTTAAAAATTTAGGTTTACAGTTGCAAAGCACAGTTGATACATACATTGCATATTTAGAAAAATTAAAGAGTTATGGCTTAATCAGTGGTGAAGCAGCAAATGCATTGAGTTGTTACATTGACTATTGTAAAAAACTTGATGGTGTTTTTGAAAAAATGGGGAATACCTATTCTACATATTTAGACCAGTTTTTACAAGATGTAGATAAATATGATGAGGAATTATACTGATAAAAGGATGTGAATAAATGAGTACAGAGATTAATGTGTCATTGGATAAACTTGATGAATGCAAGGCGGATTTCGAGAATTTATTAGAAACACTTCAACACGGTACAGCAAATCTAAAAAAGTTTATTCCTCACGAATGCGGAAGCGTTTATTATGGAATGGAATATGCTTTCAATTATATGGTGTCTATGAGTAATAAAATGGAAACTATTATAAAAAGTACAATTGATTTTGTAGAAAATACACGCAATAAAATGGCACGAGAAGATTCCAATGTTGCAAAGCACTTTGAATAGAAA
>CAZNGY010000178.1:0-1179 GCA_964572955.1 uncultured Lachnoclostridium sp. | reverse complement strand
AAACAACCGTCAAATCCCTCTGCTTTCCAATCATCTCCGCCAGCCGGTAAATATCATCTGTAAAAGAACAAACAATACGAATTCCCGCAATATCCTTAATGTGATTCACCATATTATCAATAGAAGTTTCCAGTCCATGCCGTTTCAGCTTCTTAACAATACTTTCCGGTGTTTTCAAACGTGACTTCACATATTCTATCGGATTATACTGATGTACTTGCCGGAACTCATCATTTATTATTTCAACATTTGTTTTCACTTCCTTCAGCGAGGAACTGTACAAAAACATTGTCGCGTTCAAGCTGTCAATCCCCTCACCCTTGGGAAAAATCTGCTCCATATATGTAATCATACCTTTCATTCTATCTCGTTTCACCTTGCTCCTTTTCAAATTATATCACAAAACTCATTATATGCGAGCAATTCCCAAAATATTCTTTCTAAATTTTTTGTAAAAAATCGTAACTATTCAGCCTTAGAGAAGAAATAAAGACAATTTCGTCATGCTTGCATGTAAGAAAATGACTTTATTTCTTCGAGAGGTGGCGCAAATAGAGCCACCTCCCCTCCAATGAGCAAAATTAGCTACGCAGCAGCGGGTGCTAAACCTCCAGTGGAGGTTTGTTCAGCACCGACCGGAGTGGAACGGAGACCGCACGTGAAACGTGCGTTTTTGCGAATGGGAGAGGGAAAGGCTGAATATTATAGCAGCTATTCCTAAACCTTTAAGTTTTTAAGATACTTTTTGGTCTCTTTGTCGATCCGATAGCTTTCGACCGCCTTCTGAATCGCCTTGTTATGCTCCCACTTCGGCAACAACTGCTTTTGCAGATATGGGACTGCCTCATCATACTGTTTTATCAATGCAATTGAGAAATACCATGCCACTGCTATTTTCACATAATATTCTTCTGAATGAATCCCTGCTGCCAAATCTAACATTTCCGGTACAAAAGCATCGTCTAAAAAATAAGTGAGCAGTGTTACCAGCCCGAAACGTATGGTATAGGTATCCGCACTGCAAATCCATTTTTTGACATGCTCATACACAAGCGGAAGATTTTTGCGAAATACTTTTGCACCCATCATGTCACAGGTCGCCCAGTTATCCACATAAGGAAGAAACTTTTCCAATTCCACGATATACGCTTCTACATCTTTATAAAGCAGCCCAAGCAA
>CAZNGY010000177.1:0-1192 GCA_964572955.1 uncultured Lachnoclostridium sp. | reverse complement strand
AATCAGCCCAATCTTGTAAGAAACGGTCTTCATCTTCGGGGTTAGGCATATTCTTCTTATCTTCACCACCATGCATTGCCGCATACATCAAACTAATACAACCAAATTCATCAGACATAGCAATATAATTAGCAGTTAAAAACTATAACTTACCGATACCTGTTAATCTCTGTTTATTAAACATTGTATCAATTTCAGCCGCAATCTTATAAGGTCGCAATGCGAAATCTTTCAAAGGCCATTGGTCATAATGACACACAATATCGAAAGTAATCAAATTACCTCTAAACTCTGGGTTTTCCGAAGGCTCAAAATTATCAAATCCTACAAAAATATAATTTAGAACTTTTTCATCCACATACATTTTCGGGATAAGATTAATATTTTTACCAAATAAACCAATAGTAGCATCATCACCAATATTAGGTCTATCAAGCGCATCACGTGAAGTATAATAAACTAAACGCTTTAGACGTTCATTTTTTAGCATTTTACTAATAATCAAGTTTAAATCTTTTTCAATAGAAAGAAAACTTGAATTAGGGGTCTGTGGTTTTATAACCATATCCCATCTCTCCTTTTACTCAAAACAAAGACCCAACAACAATTGTTTTCTTATAATCAAGCAAAGGCCCATCGGCATCACCGAACCACAAGTCAAACTAACCGCTATAAGTTGAGGTCCATTTTATCTTAACAGCATTTCTTCCCTAATCATCAGTAAAAGGCTCCATCTTGATTGGCCATTTCTTATTAGAAACATACCAATTACCGTATAGAGAACTATCTATAGAATAAATATATTCTTTTTTAGGCTTGATAAAAGTCTCACCATTGATATTGCCCGCAAGTTCATTACCCTCATTTGGGTCAATTGGCTTCGCAATCAATCCATCAACGATGCCGTTCTCCAAATCATCCTCATGCTCATTAGCATAATACTCAACCGCATTTATTTCAATAATTCCAGGAGTAGACATAGTATTAATAGCCTCAACTCGCCAACAAGTATTATCCTCGCCTTCTACTAATCCCTATAAATAAAATTTAGAATAACGCTTAAACTTTTTAAGATTAGCAGTTGTTTTCGGCATCAATATATTCAAAGAATAATTAGGTCGGTCAACGCTAATACTGTTTTTCTATATATATTCAATTTTAGTTTCTACAGGACCACGCAAAGAAATAAACG
>CAZNGY010000176.1:0-1197 GCA_964572955.1 uncultured Lachnoclostridium sp. | reverse complement strand
CAGGCATGACAGTGACCGGATATGCGAAAGGTTACGACCGCACCAATCCGGCACCGAAAGCAGAGCTGATAAAAGAAGCAGTGGATGCAGTTAAAAATGCAGAGGTCGTACTTTTGTGCGTAGGTCTGGATGAGATATCGGAATCGGAAGGACTTGACAGAATACATATGTCATTACCGCAGAATCAGCAGGAGCTGATTCACGAAGTGGGAAAAGCACATAAGAATGTCGTATTAGTGCTTTCCGGTGGTTCTTCTTTTGAAATGCCGGACAGTACCTGTTACCGCGCGGCAGTGCATGGCTATCTCGGCGGTCAGGCAGGTGCAGGTGCAATGCTGGATGTATTGTTGGGAAACGTATGCCCGTCGGGAAAATTAAATGAAACATGGTGGCATACACTTTCCGATAATCCTTCCCACCCGTATTTTCCGAGTAAAGAACGGACATCAGAATACAGAGAGGGACTTTTTGTAGGTTACCGTTACAGTGATACAGTAGGAAAAGCGGTGCGTTATCCGTTTGGCTACGGTCTCAGTTATACAACGTTTGCTTATTTGGATATTGCAGTCAGTGAGAAGGAAGTGTCCTTTACGATTGCCAATACAGGGCATGTAGACGGTGCAGAGATTGCGCAGGTTTATGTTTCTTGTTTGGGCGGACGGGTTTTCCGTCCGAAAAAGGAATTAAAAGGATTTAAAAAGGTATTTTTAAAGGCAGGCGAGAGCAAACGGGTCACTGTGCCACTGGACGACAAAGCATTTCGCTATTTCAACGTCAAGACAAATCAGTGGGAGATTGAGACCGCAGATTATGAAATCAGTGTAGCGGCAAATGTCTCTGATGTAAAGCTGTCCGGTACGGTTCATGTAGAAGGCACGAATGCACCGGCACCTTATGGTGCGATTGCCTGCTACGAGAAAGGTCAGATCGAAAAAGTTTCCGATGCAGAGTTTGAGGCATTGTTAGGTCATGCGCTTCCTGATGGAAAATGGACCGGTGAATTACAGCGGAATGATGCAATCTGTCAGATTTACTATGCAAAACTTGGACTTGCGCGTCTGATCGGTAAAGTGCTTACTAATATAAAAAATTCTTCTGAAGCAAAAGGAAAACCGGATCTGAACATTTTATTTATTTATAATATGCCGTTCCGTGCGATGGGCAAAATGACAGGAGGAATGCTCAGTCAGAAAATGG
>CAZNGY010000175.1:0-1199 GCA_964572955.1 uncultured Lachnoclostridium sp. | reverse complement strand
ATCATTACCATAAACACACTGCCGCTTTATTCCGGGCTTGCCGAAACACTCAAACATGCATTGTTTCAGGTAGGATCCATTATCACGACTACAGGGTACTCCACAACGAACTTTGATCTTTGGCCGGAATTATCCAAGACCGTCCTGATCCTATTGATGATCGTTGGTGCCTGTGCAGGAAGCACCGGCGGCGGATTTAAGGTTTCCCGCATTTTGATCCTGATGAAGACCATCAAAAAAGAGCTTTCCTTAATGCTTCACCCGCGGGAGGTAAAAAAGATCCGCATAGACGGTCACCTCATAAAAGATGATGTTCTTCGTTCTGCCAATGTTTATACGATCATATATTTTTTATTATTTTTATTGTCCATACTGCTTATCAGCATCGACAATTTAGACTTCACGACAAATTTCACAGCAGTCGCTGCGACATTAAATAATATCGGTCCCGGACTTGGCAAAGTCGGTCCGGTCTGCAACTTTGGCTGCTACAGCATATTTTCAAAATTTATCCTCATGTTCGACATGCTGGCAGGGCGATTAGAGTTATTTCCTCTAATCCTTGCCATAATGCCCGGAACCTGGAAACATAATCATTAATTTTTCGGCACAGTGTTTGAAGCACTGTGTCGTTTTTTGTAACTGATCATCAGTTCCTTCATATACTATATTGAATCCATCTTAAGGAGTATGTTATGGCAACCTTCACAAATCAGGCAACCCTGTCCTATAACAATACGATAACCAACTCTAATATCATTACCGGCGAGATCCTGGATGTCCTGTCCGTGACCAAGGCAGCGCTGAACGCAACCTACCGTTACGGAGACTCCATCACCTACGTGGTCAGCCTTGTAAATTCCGGCAGCATCGCTCTGACCGGAATGACTGTCTCCGATAATCTCGGCGCTTACACACTGGAAACAACGACTCTGACGCCGCTCACCTATGTGACCGACTCCCTGCGGTATTATGCAAACGGCGTTTTGCAGACTGCTCCAACCGTTGTCGCAGGACCGCCTCTGACGATCACGGGGATCACCGTCCCTGCGAACGGCAATGCGATCCTTGTCTACGAAGCAGTTGTCAATGATTTCGCACCGCTGGCTTCCGCAAGTGTGATCGAAAACACCGTGACCGTGTCCGGCGATTCCATTTCTGCGACCTTAAGCGCTTCTGCATCCGTTACCGCAGAAAAT
>CAZNGY010000174.1:0-1199 GCA_964572955.1 uncultured Lachnoclostridium sp. | reverse complement strand
TACACAAAAAGTAAAATCCTATGATTGCAATAATTATTGCGGGGATTATGCGTTTTTGCGGAAATTTTTTGAAAAGTATGCTTATAATTGGAACGAAAATTATGTATGTTGCCGTTATAAATGCCGATTTTCCGCCCGATATGCCTTTCATTGAAAAGGTTTGGAGCGTGCTTGCCGCACACAGACAAATACCGCAGACTATTCCGCCGAGGATAAGGTCTTTTCGGCTTTGCTTAATTTGTGCGTCTGTTTTTGCGCAGGTTTCGGGATTTGGCTTTTTTAAAAGGATAAACGGCAAAAGTACCGCCGCACCTATTAACATACGAATACCGTTGAAAGTTGAGGGTTCTATATGGTCCATAGACACCGTTTGCGACACGAACGAAAGTCCCCAAATAACGGCTGTGAGCATTAAAATTAAATTTCCTTTGAGTTTTGAATGCATGATTATCTCCTTTAAATTATGTGATAAAATTTGTTACGCATGAAAAATTTAAATTGAAACAACGCTTTTGCTTTGTTTGCAAAGAACAGCTCTTGCGACAGATTGCAACAGTCGCAGGACATCTGCGTTTAGATTATACATTAAAATTGCAAAAATGTAAAGCAAAAGTCGAAAAAAACAAAAAATATGAATAAGGGGTATTTTGAACGAATGTGCATTTGAGTTGGTGTGTGGGTGAAAATGTGACAAAATTTTTAATTTTTTTTATACAAAATGCTGAAAAACAGCAAGAAAACGGAAACAAATAAAAAAAATATACGCTTTTTTGAAAAAAAGGCTTGCCGAAATGTGAATTTTGAGTTAAAATGAATATGTATTTTTAATTAAAAAGGAGAGTGTTTTTCCAATGGAGAAGTTGTTTCATCTTAAAGAGAACAACACAACGGTGAAAAAAGAGATTATTGCCGGAATAACAACGTTCCTTGCAATGGCGTACATCCTTGCGGTTAACCCTGCATATTTGGGCGCAATTGACGGAGCAACTCCGGGCTCGATTTTTACCGCAACGGCAGTTTCTGCGGCAATTGCAACAATCTGCATGGCATTTTTTGCAAACTATCCCGTGGCTTTGGCATCGGGTATGGGTCTTAATGCGTTTTTTGCATATGTTGTATGCGGCAGTATGGGATGTTCCTATCAGGTGGCTTTAACGGCTGTATTGGTTGAAGGTATCATATTTATATTGCTTTCTTTG
>CAZNGY010000173.1:0-1201 GCA_964572955.1 uncultured Lachnoclostridium sp. | reverse complement strand
GTGCACATCATTGTTGCGCAGCAACACATCATTGCGTCCCAGACGCACATCGTTGTGGCGTCAGCCACACATCGTTGCACCTTTAGGTGTAACCACGGGGCGGAGCGGCGTGTTCCATCTTCTTACCAGCCATAATTCACATGGAACACGGAGCCGTCAATAGCGTTTATGTACAGGGCACTCTTGATGCAGTTCGGGTCGTTCCTGTCCCTGGCCTTGTCCGCCTGCTTCTCCTCCTCCGTCTTGCACCAGCCATACTCTTTGGTATCCAGATACAAAATCCAGCAGGGCACCTCGTAAAACTCGTCGCTGTCCGCCACCCGCTGGGTGTTGGTGCTCAGGACGATTTTGTACACCTCTCCCACCTTGTCCCCGGCAAGGCCGTAGGTCAGTGCCTTTCGCACCCGCTCCTGTATGGTCTCAAAGTCCAACAGCTCCACAGCGGGATTCTCCTCCCGAATTACCTCCTTCAACCCGTAGCAATACATATATCGCACGCCGGTTTCATCCACATACACATCCACACGCTCCCCACCCAAAGGCTCGTTGACAGCGTACACGTTGTCATCGCCGTAGACCAGATTCTCATCAGGATCTACATCGCTTACCATGGGATATCCCCCATAGTCCCGCATAAAACGCATGGTATACCCAGCGGACAGGGGATGCTTCAGCCCCGCCTCCCCTATATAATTGGCTTCATGCATAGACTCCAGAGCAAAACCCCCAAGCCCCAGCTTGTCCAATGTTTCCTGCCCCAGCGCAAGGGCAGTCTCCTGTTCTATGGTCACATTCTTCCACACAAGGCCGTCATACCCGTACATCTCCCGGCTGTAGTCAGGCACCACATATCCAAATTCAGAGACGCTGCGCTCTATCCACCAGGCATCCTCCGAAAAATAAATGTACACACTATCGCCATCGGAAAGTCTGTATGTCTGCCCGGTACGGTTGCGCACGCCGGAGAAGTCCGTTACCGCCACCTCTTCCAGCGCATCAGGTGCTTCTGCCATCTGCTCGGCATACCACTTGAGACGCTCGTCAATCTCCTCCTGCGTAATGGGGGTATCATCCCCGTCTCCCCGCTCCTCCGGCGGCAGGAGCAGACGAGCCTGATGCTCCTCCATCTCCTTTACGTACTGCTCCATCTCCTCCTTCCAGTCCTCCTTGGTCATGCCCCTGTCCTTCATGGATACGGGGG
>CAZNGY010000172.1:0-1202 GCA_964572955.1 uncultured Lachnoclostridium sp. | reverse complement strand
CTTGTTTAGGTCTTACCTTTAACATCGGATAACTCCGACAAAATATATTATATATCATTTATGTTAAAATTTCAAGAACTTTTGACGAAAAAGCATAATTTCACGCATATTTGTGCGTGATTTTTTTTGCCTTTTACGCGTGCATAAACCGATGTTGTTCGTTTTCTAAACATAAGTTGTGTCCTTTTGCATATCTGTTTTATGCAGGAGCGTTGCTCTGAGTTAAAAAAATATGAAAATTTTTTAAAAAAGTATTGACAACAGAGGTTAGTTATGGTAAACTAACTATTGTAAAAGTTAGAGTGAGCTAACTTGTGAGAAGTACAGCAGGCAAAAACAGGGGGAATGACAAATGATGCCTTTAACTGTGGCGGATGTTGGCGAGGAAAACATCATAAAAAAAATCGGCGGAAGTCCGGACGTGAAAAAGCATCTTGAAAATCTCGGGTTTGTTGTTGGAGGCAGCGTGAAAATAATAAGCCGTTTGGGCGACAATGTTATTGTTAACATTAAAGAATCAAGAGTTGCAATCAGCAGTGAGATGGTGAGAAGAATATTTATATAACCTAAACGCTTGCAGCGTGGGTTGCAATCGGGTGCAAGTTTTCTTGCAAGAAAAGCAGGAGCGTTTCCGATTTTAATTAAAAAATAAAATTGCGGTAATATACCGTTTTATTTGTGTACAAAAAAATGAATTTAAACAGTGTAAAACGGCGGTGAAACGTCTTATATACAAAAAAAGTGAGAATAAAAGGGGGAAGTTAATATGCAGACTTTAAAAGATGTAAAAATAGGTCAGAGCGTTAAAGTTGTTAAATTGCATGGCGAGGGAGCAATAAGACGCAGAATTATGGATATGGGTATAACAAAAGGCGTCGAAATTGCAGTGCGCAAAGTTGCACCGCTCGGCGATCCTATTGAAATAACCGTCAGAGGGTATGAATTGTCTTTGCGCAAAGCTGATGCGCAAATGATTGAAGTTGAGTAAGAGGGGAGTTAAAATTATGAATTTGACAATTGCGCTTGCAGGAAATCCGAACTGCGGTAAAACAACTTTGTTTAATGCGCTCACGGGTTCCAATCAGTTTGTGGGAAACTGGCCGGGGGTAACGGTTGAAAAAAAGGAAGGCAAGCTTAAAAAGCACGATGGTGTTACGGTTACCGATCTGCCGGGTATTTATTCGCTTTCGCCGTATACGCTT
>CAZNGY010000171.1:0-1210 GCA_964572955.1 uncultured Lachnoclostridium sp. | reverse complement strand
TGGAGCAAAAAATGACCAGTTTTTGCCCTATTTTTTTGCCCGGTTTTAAAGATGCAAGTACTCGCCTAAAGGCGTGTACGGGTAAAAGACGATTTTGAGAGTGACTTGGAATAAGATAAAAATAATGTGTTGCATGATAAAACTTGTAAATTAGCAAAAAGGCATCAAAAATGGCCGATGAAATAAAGATAAAAAGTATATAGGGAGAAATATCAGATTTGTGTTTTTGGAGAGATGTTGCGGAATCTATATGTTATAATATATTAAATGAGAGATGTCTCCTGCTTCTATAGGTGGTAGATGACAAATTTCTATCAGAGACGGGAGGCAGATTCATTTGATATACGCTCCGCAAGGAGGTGCAGGGATTCGGATTGGAATTATTATGGAGAAGAAGATGGAAAAAAATAAAAAAACGGTGCATGATTTTGAGTTTATCGGACGTGTCATTGAAATTTTAAGATTATTACAGGAGCAGACAGACGAATACACAATGATTTCGCAGGCAGAACTTTTGGCATTGATGAAGGAGCAGGAATATCCATGCTCGGAAAGAACACTTGCAGATTATCTGAAGGTTATGATGAAAGAATTGAATCCGGAAGAGGCGGATGGATTTGTAGATGAAAGGTTTGGTCTTGCAGACTACAAAATTATTCCAAAAGGACTGGAAGAAAAATTGGAAGCAAGAGATAATGGTCAAGAGAAAGAAGGAGCGAAGAAACTTCAATTAAGGCAACTCCGGTATAACCATGTTTTTTCATTTGATGAGCTGAATCAGATTGTAGAGGCAATTCTTTTTTTGAAAAATATTGATGCAGAGGCAAAGGAGAGCTTGATCAGAAAGCTTCAGAGATTATCAAGTGTAAATTATCCGAGGTATTCACCGTTTATCAGTGAGACAACGGGAAAAATATATACAGATATTTCAAGTATTTTTGAAGAGTCCCGTGTGGATGAAGCAGTTACCCGGAAGAATCTTGGGATTATCCGCGAAGCGATGGCGGCTGATTATGGTGCAGGGCATAAGATAGCGTTTCATTTTAACGGCTACAATGAGAAAATGGAGTTGATTCCGAGGAGAAAAGCAAACGGTGAGCTTATGACTTATGTAGTGAGTCCGTATTATGTGTTTTTGTATAATGGAAAGTATTATCTTGTATGCAGTGCAGAGCCTTACGGAAAAGCAGACTGTTACAGAATTGATTTG
>CAZNGY010000170.1:0-1221 GCA_964572955.1 uncultured Lachnoclostridium sp. | reverse complement strand
TCTGTTCCACTTCATCGGGACGATAGAATACCTCTTTCATATTGGAAGTATCGCACTTCAACACACGGAAGCCGGTATCAAGGTTCTGCGTAGTCAATGGACTTTCATCTTTGATTTTCTGACCGGCACGGCGAATACGCTCCTTTGAAACATCGCTAATTGTGTTCAAACCAATTTTGTTAGCACCCGGATTATTTTCAAGCGGTTCAGCGACTTGTACCAAAATAAATTTTCTATTTGAACCACTTTCTTCACTATTCAATTCCATTATTGACTGTGCAGTTGTTGCAGAACCAGCGAAAAAGTCCAAAATAATATCGTCTTTTCCACTACCAAGAATGCTTAGCATTTTGATAAGTTTTACAGGCTTTGGAGTATCAAACGGAACTTTCTCTAAATCAGAAAACAGTTTTATCAAGTCTTTTTTTGCCATATCTGTGTGACCGTAGTCCTCATACATTAACAAACTTGAGGCTCGGCGTCCCGAAACATCTGAAAGAAATTGCTTTACGGACGGAAACGCATTTCCGTCTTTTCCGAAGTAGATACGATTTTCTGCTAATAACTGCTTCATCGTATCGGGAGCATACACCCAATGCTTTCCTTGCGGAACATTGAAAACCTTTCCCGTAATTGGGCTAACCACATCATAGTATCCATTTTTTCTTTCACCATTGCCAACACAGTCGCCTGGTTTCCAATCACCTCTTGGGTCATTATCTGGGTTTTTATATCTGGCATTCATTTCAGGTGTTCGTGGCAACATACCTAATGTGAAAGCATCGGAATTTCGAGCATAACACAAAATAAACTCATAATCATTCGAGAAGAAGTGAGCTTGATTTTTAGGAGAATAAACCTTTTGCCATCCTAATTGAGAAATGAAATTTTGCTCACCGAAAACCTCGTCGCAAAGTTTTCTCATATTTTGCACTTCGTTTTCGTCAATGCTGATGAATATAACGCCATCTTCGGTAAGCAAATCCTTTGCAAGTCGCACTCGTGGCATAATCATATTTAGCCAATCGGTATGAAAACGTCCGTTGTTTTCTGTATTAGAAACTAATCTATTTCCTTCATCATCGTATTGACCGCTGTTTTCCAAATATTCATCGGTGCTTTGAGCAAAATCATCTTCATATACGAAGTCGTGTCCCGTGTTGTACGGCGGGTCTATGTAAATCATCTTGATTTTGCCGAGATAGGTTTCCTGCAAGAGCT
>CAZNGY010000169.1:0-1233 GCA_964572955.1 uncultured Lachnoclostridium sp. | reverse complement strand
AAAAACACAGCCCGATTTCGGTTATTGCCGTTTCGGGCTGTTGCTGTAATATGAACGAGGAGGTTTTATTTATGGGTCTGCTTGACGATTTGCAATGTGAACTCGGTCTTGAGTATTTATCAAATTTGCGGTTTTGTAACCGTAAAAAATTAAAGTCTGCGATAGAAACCTTTTCCGAAGACGATTATTCCATTTCGGAATGGAATGATGCGGCAGAGTATTTGACAGGCAAGCCGGCGCAATTTGCTTCGGCTTATGAGGCAAGACAATTTTTGTTGAATTATGAATAGTTTGAAAGCTCGGTTGATATATTTTCAATCGGGCTTTTTTGAAAAGGACGGGATACATAAGTAAGGAGGTGTCAGCGATGTCAACTGTTGATTGTGAAGAATGTTACTTGTTTGGACAACCGGCAAAATCAATATTACATTGGCGTGGCATTTCCGCTACACTCATATAGGTTTTATTCGCTACCGAAACAGGCGGATATGCCGTGCGGTAGGAGTGATTAAGAATGATATTATGTTTTCTTCGCTTTTTAAGAACCGGACATAAACGAACACATCACCGAAAAACAAGCCGTAAAAGCGGCACAAGTGACGACGGTCACGGTGGAGGTCTAAACCGTACAGCCAAAATGATTACTCTTTATAGGGTGTCTTTTGGCTGTTTTTGTTTTTATGCTCGGCCTCCTCCGTTCCCCCGTATTGAAAAATCGCAAAAATTTATTCGATACGGAGGAAAATATTTTGAAACATCTGAAAAACTGCATAGTTACTACTGTAAAATGGTGTTTGAAAGGAGGTGCTATCGGTAATGAAAGACAAATTAACTGCTTTTGAGCGTAGAATGGAAACATTATTTTTACTGACAAATTGCAGAAAAACTACCGTAACGAAGTTGGCATATTACTTTTCTGTAAGTAAAGATACTGTTTTTCGTGACATTGAATTTCTAAGCCGATATGCACCTATCTACACCAAGCAAGGAATGTTCGGTGGGGTATTTCTCATCGAGGAATTTCGCAGGAACTTGTTACTGCCTTTATCTGATGACGAAGAAAATTTGCTGAAAAAGCTATCGTCAACACTTGATGATTCCGAAGTGCATTTGATTAGGAATATCCTTTTCAAATATTCCAAAAGCAGACTTGAATTGTAGAAACTTTCAAATGTTTATACAAAGAAAGCACGCAAGATAACGGCGGTGCAGAATAACGGCAAACAGACACTT
>CAZNGY010000168.1:0-1241 GCA_964572955.1 uncultured Lachnoclostridium sp. | reverse complement strand
AACTGCCGCCGCACACCCTGCCGCCGCACTTGGCACCGTTCCCGTGCTCGAAAAGATCGCCGGGAATGTCATCGCAGACAGCACCGCATACGGCACATAATATAGGAAGGATTTCACCCACACATTGGTAATCTTTTTACGAAGGATCGCCATCGGCAGCATTCGGATCAGATAAGTCGTCAATGCCATCACTGCAATCGCCGCGATCAGATAAGTCGTATTCATGTCAAACCTCCTCTTCTTTCACCGGAAACAGCCATGCCGCCACCACACACACGACCAGAGTGATCAAAATGATCGTCCAGCCGCTGGACAATTCTCTGATTCCCGGAAGATACGTACATGCCACACTCGCAAGAATCGCAAGCACGACCGCAAATAACACATTTTTCTGTTCTCTTGCCGGCGGTACGATGATCGCGATAAACATTCCGTATAATGCGATGCCAAATGCATTCGAAAGCATCGGCGGCATCAGCGAGGTCGCTACTGCACCGGTGAGTGTTCCGCCCGTCCAGCCAAGCAGCGGTGTGAGCGTCAGTCCGAGCATATACGCACTTGTCAGCTCATGATCTCTTTGCATCGAAACTGCAAAAATCTCATCCGTAATGCCAAAGGAAACTGCCGGCCGCTCTTTCCATGTCATTTTCTGCTCTACCTTTTGCGATACTGAGATCGACATCAAAAAGTACCGGATATTGATAATGAGCGTCGTCACGCCCAGCTCGATCAATGCGCCGTTCGCCACGATCAGATTCATGCCTGCAAATTGTCCCGCGCTCGTCAGATTCGTCAGCGAGATCACCACTGCCGCCCACGCCGGAATGCCTGCCAGCACTGCGGTCAGTCCAAATGCCATAGATACGGAAAAATATCCAAGGCAGATGGGAAATCCGTCACGGACTCCATCCAAAAATTCCTGTTTTTTCATTTGTATCATTTCTCCTCAAATCATCCACCTGTATCGGTGTAGATTTCTTTTGATAAACAAATATTATAGCACAAAAAATGTGACATTGCCAGCCTTTCCGCGGCTATCTTCAGCTTTTTGCAAAAAACTGCTTTCGCGGACTTATGCCGCATAATTTCTAAATTTTCACGAAACATGAAAACGACTCTGGAAGGCAAATCCAGAGCCATTCTTCTTTCACATAAAACAATTTTAATTGCTATTCACGCGGCAGGGCAAGGCTTCTTCGCATGTCGGCACGGCGTCGTCGCCTCCGACTAGTCCAAGTACT
>CAZNGY010000167.1:0-1246 GCA_964572955.1 uncultured Lachnoclostridium sp. | reverse complement strand
GGATATTAGGTTCCATAGAGCCGGATATAACGGAATACACCTGCATGTCAAAAAATTTAAGACCTATCAGCAGTACCGCCGCAACGGCAACCAACGCCACAATAACCGTGGATATTATGTTCCAGATTTTTTTAATTTTGCCGTTCAATGATTTACCGCTTTCTAATACGTGTACCAGATTTATAATGGTTTTAAACGCCATTTTATAATAATGCCCAGACTATGTCATGTCCCTCGTACTTCACGTATATTATACAATATTTTATAAAAAATTGCAATATATTTTTTTGTCTTTTTTTGTAAAATTTATAAAAAATTATATATATATATATATATATCAATGTATTATCTGAATTTCACGGATTTATGCGATAATTATCATATTTAAACCGCCGATAAAATTTTTAATGTAAAAAAGTCTGCGGATTATTCCGTTTTCGCATTATATTACGGTTTTTGAGTCTGTTCCGCGGCGTTTTCAGCTCTTGATACTATTTTCTTCGTTCTTTTTTCTGTTTCTTCTCTCGTAAGCATTACTATTCTGCCGCAAGAGGTACATTTAAGTTTCATATCCGCACCTACCCTGAGAACCTCCCACAAATTGCCGCCGCACGGATGATTCTTTTTGGTTTGTATAACATCGCCTACTTTATATTCTATGTACATAACTGCCTCCCATAAAAAAAGACTGCAAAGGATTGCTCCGTTGCAGTCTGTATCTCTCATTATCTGTTAAGGATTGTTTCCTCTGTGTCGTAATCGAAGAAGTGAAGTCTGTTTACGTCAAACGCAACGGTAATCGTATCATCGCCTCTTACCTGCGTACGCGAGTCGCTCATTGCCGTGATTGACATACCCTCTATATTCATGTAGAAATATGTATAAGCACCGAGGTTTTCAACAACGTCAACATAAGCCTTAACGAGATTTTCGTTAGCATTAGCGAGATGCTGCTCGTCATTGTGAATATCTTCAGGACGGATACCCATAATAACCTGTCTTCCGATGTATCTTGTAAGGTCTTTGAATTTACCTTTCTTATATTCGTTAAGGAGAATTCTGCCCTTTGTGAAGTCTGCGTAAATCTTACCGTCAACTTCCGTAATCATACAGGGAATGAAGTTCATTTGAGGAGAACCCATGAAACCCGCAACGAACTGATTGTCCGGATAATCGTAAAGGTTTTGAGGAGTATCAACCTGCTGCATGATACCGTCCTTCATAACAACGATTCTGGAACCCATTG
>CAZNGY010000166.1:0-1250 GCA_964572955.1 uncultured Lachnoclostridium sp. | reverse complement strand
TACCTACATCCGATACTTCCATCTGTCCGGCGTATTGTCTGATCTGTTCTTTAATGACGGAGCTGATTTCTTCCGGTCTTAAATTCATAGAAACTTACACCTTCTTTCCTTCGCACACACCGTCTAGCCGACTCTGCATGCCAACAACTGCTTTGACAGTTCCCCAAGCTTTGAGCGGATGCTCGTATCCACGACGCGGTCGCCGATGCGGATCACCATGCCGCCAAGCAGGGATTCGTCCACTGTATAATTCATCTCAAACGTCTCGTAATCGCTCGTCTGTAAAAGCCGCGAAACGATCTGCTCTTTTTGCGCATCACTCAGAACACATGCCGTCGAAACATACGCTACGCCGATCCTTTTGTGCTCCTTCATGCGTCCGATGAAATATTCCAGCGTCTTTATCACATCGCCAAAACGGTCCTTCTGGATCAGGATCATCAAAAATCCTGCAAATTCCTTCGAAAAATGATCGCCAAAGATCTTTTTCCCCGTTTTGAGCTTTTCTTCTTTTACGATCTTCGGATGCTTCATAAAGCCGATCAGCGCTTCATCCTTACGGATCAGCTCCAGAAAGCTCTGCGCCTCTTCAAAAAGCACATCTTCCTTCCCTTCCTCCAGGGCAAGCTCAAACAAAGCATCCCCATATGTTTTGGAAACTAGCTTCGCCATGTGTCATCACCCATTTCCTTCAAGGTATCTTCGATCAGCTGTTTTGAAAGCGTCTCATCGATCGATGCAGCGACAACCTTGCCCGCCATCATCGTCGCGATCTCTACGACCTCATTTTTCAGATCGTCCATCGCCTTCTTCTTTTCAAGCTCGATCTGCACATTTGCATTGGCAACGATTCCGGCAGCCTCTTCCTTCGCCTGCTCCAAAATGGCACGCTCATTCTTCAGCGCACGCTTTCTCGCCTGCTCAAGGATCTCTTCCGCATCTGCCTGCGCATGTTTGATCTTTTCATCATATTCTGCCTTAAGCTTCAGAGCATCTTCCTTTTCTCTGTTGGCAGTATCCTTCGTCTCCTGTACCATTTCCTGACGCTTCTTCAAAAGATCGCGCACCGGATCAAACAAAATGTAAGACAAGGCAAGGAACAGTACGAATACTGCGATCATTGACAGTACAATTTCAAAGAGCAGCTGGGCATCCAGTCCAAATAATCTCTCCAAAACACCGCCTCCTCTCAATTCGTTTTCTGCTGCTTAGCCAAGTCCGCCTAATAATGGCTGAACGAATAATAAGAT
>CAZNGY010000165.1:0-1271 GCA_964572955.1 uncultured Lachnoclostridium sp. | reverse complement strand
TAAGACAATATGTAATGACCTCCACATTGTAGTTTCGTGGATTTATCTGTATACTAAAGTGTATCAAGAACAATGGCAACAGAGATTACCGCATACAAAGGGAGGTCAATAAATGAATTATAACACAATTTACGTAGGAATGGATGTTCATAAAGAAAGTTTTACACTTTGTTCCTTTACAATTGAAGAAGACAAAGCTGCTCATATCCAGAAAACAGCTTCTGACTATAAGCATATTTTGAAATACCTGGATTTTCTTAGAACTATCTACGGAGAAGATGCTAATTTTATATGCGGTTATGAGGCAGGATGTCTCGGTTTTACACTATATCACCAGTTAACCAATCATAACGTTAAATGTGTGATTCTCGCGCCTACCACAATGTTGGAACAGCGTGGCAGAAAGAGAATAAAAACAGATAAGCGTGATGCTGCTCTTATCGCCAGATGCCTTGCCCAGCATAACTATAGCCCAGTTCATATCCCAACTGTGCAAGATGAAGAAACAAAAGAATTTCTTCGTATGAGACAGGATCACAAACTGGCTCTTAAAAAAGTTAAACAGCAGATACTTTCATTTTGTCTGCGTCATGGTTATCGTTATGAAGATGGCAGTCATTATTGGACAATAAAACATTTGAACTGGCTTAAATCCTTAAAAATCAAAGGACTGAATCAGGAAATCCTTGATGAATATTTGCTGACTTATGACTACCTTGTCAACAAGATTGAAAGGTTGGATATCCGGATTGAGGAACTTGCTTCCCGGGACGAATACAAAGGAAATGTCAAAAAACTTTCCTGCTTACTTGGTGTCAAGACCCAGACTGCATTAACGGTAATTGTAGAAGTCGGAGATTTCCAGCGCTTTGCATCAGCTGAAAAATTTGCATCATATCTTGGTCTTGTGCCGGGTGAAAATTCCAGTGGTGATGATCAGACAAGACTAGGAATAACGAAAGCCGGTAACCAGCATGTACGAACACTTCTTGTTGAAACAGCACAGAGTTATAGCCGAGGTGTAATCGGACATAAATCAAAAGAATTAAAAGCCAGACAGACTGGAAATACACCACAGGTAATTGCTTATGCAGACAAAGCGAACGAACGTCTGCGCCGCAAGTACTATAAAATGGTACTTGGTCAAAATAAAAAACATAATATAGCCAAAACAGCCATTGCACGGGAATTGGCTTGTTTCATGTGGGGGATGATGACCGACCGGATAAACTGATGCAGGTATCACATCGTTCTGCTAATATCAAGGCTGC
>CAZNGY010000164.1:0-1285 GCA_964572955.1 uncultured Lachnoclostridium sp. | reverse complement strand
AAAGAAGCGGAAAACAAATACGTTGGCGTTTCCTGCGGAAAGCTTGACCAATCTTGCGAAGTGTACTGTAAAAAGGATCATCTGCTTTACATGGATTTGCGTGATGATACTTATGAGCTGATTCCGCAATCCGATAACATGAAACATTATCAATTTGCAATCTTTTTCAGCGGATTGGAGCGAAGTCTTGCCGGTTCGGCTTTCAATATGAGAGTCGATGAATGCAGAAGTGCTGCGTATGCTCTCAAAGCATATGCGGGCATGGAATACGGAAAATTCGAAGAGACCAATCTTCGCGATGTTCCCGTCGAAGTGTTTCATCAATATAAAGACAGACTCCCCGAAAACTGGCGAAAACGCGCGGAGCACTGGTACACAGAATTTGACCGTGTACAAAAAGGAGCCGAAGCATGGCGCAGAGGGGATATTGAAGCGTACGGTAAATTGTCCTTTGAAAGCGGATATAGCTCCATTCACAATTGGGAAACGGGTTCTCCGGAATTGCTTAGGCTATATGAGATCATGACCGAAACCAAAGGTATTTACGGTGGTCGGTTTTCAGGGGCAGGATTTAAAGGTTGTTGTCTTGCGATTATTGATCCGGCATATGAAGAAAGCATTATCGAAACCGTGACGAAAGAATATTTGAGAGCGTTCCCGCATCTGGAAGGAAAATATTCCGTACATATTTGCGAAAGCGCGGATGGGGTGAAATTATGAAGTGTTTGATTTTGGCGGCAGGATATGCCACAAGACTGTATCCGTTGACGGAGAATTTTCCGAAACCGCTGTTGACGGTTGGGAATAAGACGATCCTGGATTGGCTGATCGACGATATTGATACGTCGAATATGGTGGATGAATATGTGGTGATTTCGAATCACAAATTTGCGCATCATTTTGCAACGTGGGCGAAGAAAAAAAAGCAGAAAGTCACGGTTGTAGATGACGGCACCGATACCAATGAAACCCGACTCGGCGCGGTCAAGGACATTCAGTTCGCTATCGATCAGTTGAATCTTGATGATGATATGCTTGTGATTGCCGGAGATAATGTGCTGGATTTCAGTTTGACAAAGTTTATAGGGTACGCAAGAAAAAAACAGACCTCTTGTATCATGCGCTACTATGAGCCTGAGAGAAAAAAGCTCTTAAAAAGCGGAGTTGTGGATGTTGATGATAAAGACGAGGTGCTGGATATGGCGGAAAAACCAAGCAATCCTGACACGCATTGGTGTTGTCCGCCGTTTTATTATTACACGAGAGACGATGCGAAACTGGTTCA
>CAZNGY010000163.1:0-1295 GCA_964572955.1 uncultured Lachnoclostridium sp. | reverse complement strand
TGAAATGTAAAAAGAGCATCCCGGAGGATGCTCTTTTTTGCCCTTATTGTGGGAAAAAGCTGGAAAAGCCCAGCAGTCCCAAGACCCGGCCCAATGGCACCGGGACGGTATTTAAGCGGGAAGGGGCCAAGACCTGGACGGCCAGCGTTGTCCACGGCTATATCATCCGGGAGGATGGCCGAAAGAAAGCCGTTCGCTCCACCAAAAGCGGATTCAAGACCAAAAAGGAAGCCATGGAATATCTGCCCATTCTGAAAAACGAGCCAAAGCGGAAGACCCCCAATCTGCAAGAGCTTTTCGAGACCTTCAAGACCGGAAACAAATACGCCAAGTTGAGCAAATCACAGAAGGGCAAGTATGAAATCGCCTGGAAGAAGATAGAACCGCTCTGGTTCTGGAAAATCGACTTGCTGACTACCTTTGATATGCAGAACATGGTGGATTCTGCCGCTGACACCTATTACACCGCCCGGGATATCAAAGACCTGTTTTCGAAACTCTATCAAATGGCGATGCCAGATAAATTCGTTGCGGCCAATCTGTCAAAGTTTATCGATCTGCCGCCGCTGAATGCAAAGGAGCAACAGCCATTCCGGGATGAAGAAATACAAAAGCTATGGCTGGATTATGATTCCGGCAATTGGTGGACGGGGTATATTCTGCTGATGATCTACACCGGAATGATGCCCGGGGAGCTGCTGGATGCCCGGAAAGACAACATTGATTGGGAAGGCAAGCAGATAGTCGGGGCGGGCAAAAAGACGGACAAGCGGCGGGAAACGCCTATTGTGCTGGCTGATTTTATTGTTCCGGTGGTCTCTGATCTGTGCGAACACACCGAAGGGGAAAAGCTGATCCGAATCAACAAAGACCGATTTTATGACGAATACTATGCCACGCTGGAACGGGCTGGCTGCCGCCGCCTTACTCCCTATTCCTGCCGCCATACTGCGGCCACCGCTCTGGCCGAAGGGAATATCCCGCCCAGCGTGATTCAAAAAATTATGAGGCACGCAAAATTTACAACCACGGAAAAATATATCCACATCGATACAAACCCCATGCGGGAAGCGGTAAATTCCCTGAAACAGCTACAGCAATAAATACAGCAATGGGAAAAAATAATTGGACATTTTAGACCATTTTACGCCATAGTTGCAAAAATGTAACTTCATAGAATCAGAATATTTATATAATAAAAACTCCGGTTTTTGCTCATTTTCTTGGCAAAAAACCGGAGTTTTGGCGGAGTGAGAGGGATTTGAACCCTCGCGCGCTGTTTAGACGCCTACTCC
>CAZNGY010000162.1:0-1297 GCA_964572955.1 uncultured Lachnoclostridium sp. | reverse complement strand
AAAATAAGTGCGTTAGGTCTTAAATAACCTTTCGCACTTATTGTAAAACTTTTTACGAACAAAAAATAAAAAATCCTATGTTGACAACACCGGAAAATGTGGTATAATATAGGTGTAAATAAGGCACACCGTATAGACGGTTGAGCCAGGAATTATTCAGAAATAACCGATTCCGTGGTCTGGGCGGTTATTTCTTTTTTGTTGCGTTAATAATGGTATTAATCACATTGACAACGAGTGTAATGAGAGAAATAAGTAATGAGGTAAATAAAAATAACTCATTATATGTTACCATAACACCGCCCCCCTTCTTAGAGGGGGAATAAAAGAATTCGCCCTCTTTGATGAGGGCTCACCGCCTACCGTTCGGCACACCTTATTTACAGGAATATTATATCACATTGTGTCGATAAATGCAATAAAAAATACCGATGTATAATGGGAAAATTCATCCCCAAATACGTCGGTATTTTTTTGGCATTTAATGCGCCACATATCACGTCTGACGACGCGACGGACGTTCCACGTCCGGCGGGCGGCAGGTTGCCGCCCCTACCGAAAATTATGCGTTCGCCGCGGTTTTCGGGTTCATCGAATGCGTTGCTCACATAATTATTTGGAAATCGCCGTTGGCGATTTGATTGTGTTCGCGCCGTCGGCGCGAGGTGGGCGACAGTGCGCGCAAGTGATAAGTGATATTCCGACTTCGTCGAAGTGATATTATTGCATTCGCAATAGTGATATTGAAGCCTTCGGCTTCAGTGATATTCTATTCGCCCCGAAACCTGCGAAGCAATATCACTCGGCAAAGCCGAATACCACTTGCGAAGCAAATATCACTCGCCGCAAGGCGAATAGAACTGCGCCTTCGGCGCACTTTGCGCGCCTTGTTTTGCATAATATTTCGCCTGTGCGTGCCACAGCTCGTAATATTTGCCGTTTTTGTCCGAGAGGAGCTGTTCGTGCGTGCCTTGTTCTATAACGGCGCCGCCCTCAAATACGGCTATTTCGTCGCAGAATTTGCACGAAGAAAGCCTGTGGGAAATGTAAATTGCCGTTTTGTCGCCTGCGATTTTGTCGAAGCTTTCGTAAATTTCGGCTTCGGCAACGGGGTCTAACGAGGCGGTGGGCTCGTCGAGAATAATAAACGGTGCATCCTTGTAAAGCGCACGGGCAATCGCGATTTTTTGCGCTTCGCCGCCCGAAATATCTACGCCGTCCTCTGTAAAGCTTTTGTAAATTACGGTTTCTTCCTTATGCTTTGCGTTTTTAATGTATTCGCCCATACCGGCATCTG
>CAZNGY010000161.1:0-1298 GCA_964572955.1 uncultured Lachnoclostridium sp. | reverse complement strand
TGTTTATTGCCGATGTATTAGGCGTAACCATTGACGACAGCTACATGGACGAAAAAGGGAAATTTCATTTAAATGATTCCGAGCTCGTATCTTATTCCCACGGAGAATACTTCCTAATGGGTGAAAAGCTTGGAACATTTGGATACAGTGTAAAGAAATAAAACGATTCGCAGGCCCATCTGCTCCGCAGACGGGCCTGCTCACTCTTAAAGCATGGTTTACGGGACTGCCGTATTAAAGAATTATGTTTTACTATCCGTATAAGACTTTCAGCCTCTCATATTCCATATTTATCTCCTGAATCGTATCTTTATCTCCATTCTGATTATCCGGATGGTAGATCTTGATCAAATCTTTATATCGTTTCCTTAGTGCTTCTCCGCTGTCCACACCGCAGAAGAACAGATCTCCCTTCACAACCTTCGCCGGCTGCATGGTCTGTGCTTCATGCTGGCTTACATAGCGGTAAAAATCACGCTGACGCTCTACCTGCTCTTTTTCCGCTGCCAGCTTCCGTAATTCCCCTTCCAATACTCTCCATTTCATATCAAAAAGTCTTTTCTCGTGTTCAGCACGCTGATCCGCCACCTTCTTAGAAGCATAAAAAATCTGTTTTTCCTGCTCGAATCTCTTTCTATCCTGCTCAAGTATCCTGCGTTCCTCTTTTATCTGCTGCTTCTGATGCTCCAATTCTACGGTTTCCTTAAACTGCCATTGCCTAAAGACCGTACCATGGTCATCTGACTGTACACCAAACTGACTCATAACATGCCCTTTATAATATTTTGCAGCCAAATTCTGCCAAATATTACATTCCTTTCTAATCTCCATTTCTGACAGAGCTATTTGCTTTCACTCAGAAACAAACGGCAGATATGCCTAAAACATATCTGCCGTTATCATAACACTATTTCATACTATTTGCAATTTGTACCTTTGTACTATTCCGTAATACCGTAACTATTCAGCCATCGAGAAGAAATAAGACAGCTTCGTCATGCTTGCATGTAAGAAGATGGCTTAATTTCTTCAAGAGGTGGCGCAAATAAAGCCACCTCCCACTCTAATGAGCAAAATTAGCCATGTAATGGCGAGACAGCACGTGATACGTGCGGTTTTGCGAATGCATTGAGGGGGATGGCTGAATAGTTCATTAATATCATCTATAGATTTTCTTTTATTTTGTCCATGAAGCCTCTTCTCTTCTTTTTACCGCCCGTATGTTCTTCTGCACCTTTATTCAACGAACCACCTGTCACTTCATCAAACTGTCGGAGCAGGTCTTTTGCTTCAGAATT
>CAZNGY010000160.1:0-1303 GCA_964572955.1 uncultured Lachnoclostridium sp. | reverse complement strand
TAACCGGGGCGGTAGCGGTGCCCTGAACTTGCAATCCGCTGTAGCAAGGGTGATTACTCTGCCGAGAGGCGGCGTTTGTATGGCCGGTGGTTGTATAAAGGCGTTGAGGTCTTAGTCCTGTGCGACTGCGACTCGCAAACCTTGTCAGGCGGGGAACCGAGCAGCAATAAGCGATGTTTGCAGTGTGTTACGGGGTAGCTGAGGCGGAGCCGGCTGCAGCAGTGCCGCATACGAAATCCGTTTCGAAGCAGAGGTGTACGGCATTTTTATTTTACGGCTAAATAAAAAAGCAAAGGAGAGCGCAGGCTATGGCATATCAGGCATTGTACAGAAAATGGCGTCCGAAAACGTTTGATGATGTTGTTGGACAAAGTCATGTTATACGTACTTTAAAAAATGAAATAAACACTAAAAAGACTGCGCATGCATATCTTTTTTGCGGAACGCGCGGAACGGGAAAAACATCGTGTGCGAAAATTTTTGCGCGTGCAATAAATTGTATGCATCCTATAGACGGAAATCCGTGTAACGAATGCGAAATATGCAAAGGTGCAATGGACGGCACTATTTTGGATATTACTGAAATTGATGCTGCTTCAAACAACGGGGTGGACAACATACGCCAGATACGCGACGAAGTGATGTATTCGGCAGTGTCGGCAAAAAATAAAATATATATAATAGATGAGGTTCATATGCTTTCGGATGGGGCGTTTAATGCGCTTTTGAAAACATTGGAAGAACCTCCGGCTCACGTGGTGTTTATTTTGGCAACAACAGAGGCACACAGTTTGCCCGCAACAATAACGTCGCGTTGTCAGCGTTTTGATTTTAAACGTATTTTGTCGAAAGATATGGTTATCCGTTTAAAAGAAATTTGTATGGCGGAAAATATAAAAGCAAGTGAAGATGCGCTTGAACTTATTGCACATATGGCAGACGGTGCGTTGCGTGATGCGCTCAGCATTTTAGATCAGTGTGTATGTGCGTTGCCGAACGGGATAGATTTGCAAAGTGCAAGCGATGTTTTGGGAATTGCACCCGATGATATCATAGATAAAACAGTTGGAGCAATTGCCGAACACAACAGTGCGGAGGCGCTTGAGTGTATAAGTTCTGTGGTAAAAAGCGGACGGGATTTGAATAATTTTATTGAAAAATTGATACGACGGTTTAGGGATATTCTTATTTTAAAAGTTTCCGACGATTTGAAAAGTGAACTTTTGTCTTACGGAGAAGAAACAACCGCAACAATTAAAAAGCAAACATTGCATTTTGATGCGGAAAGTGCAAGTTATATAGT
>CAZNGY010000159.1:0-1304 GCA_964572955.1 uncultured Lachnoclostridium sp. | reverse complement strand
TGATACTCATGTAAGATATCCGTTAAATTCAATCATGCATTTTCTCTCCTTTATGCTACAATCAAAGCCGCATTACACCAAAGTCCCGATAGAAATGATATAGTTCAAATATAAGATTTTATCCCATTCTCCTCGAAGAACATCAAATCCGCTTTTGTAACATCTACCGCAAACGCAATCTTTTCATGTGAAATTGTTGCGAACCACAATTTGCCGTTTCGATAGAAGCAAATATCTTCGGGAATATCGTTATCTATAGGCAAAAAAACATTGGGCATTAGCAAAAGTTGTTTACGGCTTTCCTTGCAACAACGGCAAACCACCATAATTTGATGCCTCATATAACCTAAAAAATTAACAAGCCAATCTTTTCTTTCAAAAATATAGTTTTCTACAAACGGTTGTAATTGTACACCATAATTAAAATCAGGAGGCAATTGTGAATAAGGTCTTTTTATAACAGCAGTAACGGAAAATCGATCTGAATTTTTTGCTAAATAGTCTACAACTACTGATTCTTCTTTAACAATATCATCATAATTCAAATATATTCTATCAGACATAAAACACATGTCCTCCTGTTCTTTTGCCTCTTCGAGTTGCATGGTAATGTTTCCAGTAGCCTACTCCTCCATGTGGCATATCGTGCACAGGAGAAGCCCCTCCCCCAACAGCCTTGGCTAATTTGTATGCGTTGTTTCTTGAATCTGCAAATACGCTACCTCCTCCGCGAACATACGATATCGCTTGCGAGTAAGAAATTGATTTTGTTGGTATATATGTTCCTACACCGTTACAATATGTAACATATGATGCAATCCAATAATCGTAACGTTTCCTTTCGTTTCGTATCTTTGTTTTCGCTTTAGAAACAGCATTTGAAATTGAACGAGATATTGCCGCCAATTTGCTGATACTACGATTAACTCGGTTCCATACGTTAGATATTCCCTTATACACACTGTCCCAAGGTATTATCCATATCGCAACAGCGGCAACAATTGTTACACCAAGTATTATCCACCCAGTTGGATTCCAAAAATTAACACCACCAGCTATTGTGCCCCATGCCATTGCGCCTGCCACTGCCGTCATCTCACCATTAGGATCCTTATAATTAACGGAATTATTAACGCAATAAGCAAACATATTATTGCCAAGAACACCTTGTCCAGTAGAAACATATCCGTCAGTATTAATAAATCTCTTAACCGCCGGATCATAATACCTGCTCTGGAGATAATACAATCCCGTCTCAGAGTCAAAGTAATACCCACGATAGCGAATCGGGTTGACATTGGCGA
>CAZNGY010000158.1:0-1307 GCA_964572955.1 uncultured Lachnoclostridium sp. | reverse complement strand
ATCTTTTCATTCATATGATTTATGTATACTATTTCTCTAAGCATTATCCATATACTTCCTTCACAAGTCTTGCAAAATCCCGTTTATTTAACTGTAATGCCAGACCCTCCAACGCTTCTCTCAGATTATCGGCCATATTCTCGTCCATATTCTGAATTGCTTCGAGCACTCTGTACAATGCTTCCACAAGCGATGCATTCTGTGCTGCAACCGCAGAAGAGATCATTTTCATCAACGTTTCTGTTCCGCTCACTACTTCACTTCCAGCTTCCCCGCCTGCCATAATCTGGCCGAGTGAATTGATCCCGAATGCTGTCGGAGAGTTCATGATCATCGGTTTATTCATAGCCTTCGCATACCACTCCACACCAAAAGACGGTACGGAAGGCGGGCTTAAACTAAAAGAACCGCTGATATGAAAATGTGGCAGCTTAATACTCGGAAACGACCATTCAAAGTTGAATTTATCTTTGATAAATTCGATCGCTGCATTCACAATGTCCTTCACGGCATTCATTGGTGTCTCCACGGCTGTCTGGATCGCATTGAAAATTCCGATCACGATATTTAAAATTCCCTGAAAAGCCCTCTCCCAGTCAGCTGTAAATACTCCTAACAGAAAATCACATATTCCGTCAAAGACCGGTTTTAAAGTATAATTCCACAGATCCGCTATTACACCGAAAACATTCACGATCAAAGGTTCCACGACCGTTTTCCATACAAATTCAAATGCCGGTTTGATCAGATTGTTCAGGCAGTCATAAATCATATCAAAGATTGGTTTTAAGTGATTTTCCCACGTATCCTTCATCCCTTCCACTGCCATTTGAAAGCAATCCATAATCGCAGGCATATACTGAGCAAACAGATCCGAAACCGATGTAAGCGCATAAGAAATCATCCCCCAGACCGGCTCTCCCACAGCCGTCCATAGCTCCTGCAGTAATGCAAATGCACCCTGCAGTATCTGCTCCACCATCGGAATGCCGTCTATCAGGAAACCAAAAGTATCGTTC
This sequence comes from uncultured Lachnoclostridium sp., assembly GCA_964572955.1. Lineage (GTDB taxonomy): Bacteria > Bacillota > Clostridia > Lachnospirales > Lachnospiraceae > UBA3775. Next base: position 288 of record CAZNGY010000158.1, on the reverse strand, counting down.
ACAAGTGTTGTATCAGCTCCGAAACAATTGACAAGTCCTATGCTCAGTACATCTCTTATTTTTTCCAAAACCTGTGTGATCACAGCTCCCCAGTCTGTATTGACCGCAGTATCAACAATATAATCCACCAGTCCTGCCAGTATATTACCCACCATTGGAAGTAAATTGTCAAAGACAAATACACCGGTACTGCTTATCAATGCTTCTACCGCCGGCCGTATATCCTCTCCAAGCGTCAGATTACCCAGCAGATTACTCAGGGAAGACTTCATCATCGCCAGCGAGCCG
>CAZNGY010000157.1:0-1308 GCA_964572955.1 uncultured Lachnoclostridium sp. | reverse complement strand
GTCACCTCTCTGCCACAGACAGCCAGCAGTGTCTCCTTCGGTGTTCTCGTACTTCCAAAACGGTGAATCTTCTCATTCAGCCATTTCGTAATTTCCATAATACGTCCTTCTGCCAGAAGCGTATCAATAGAACCTAATTCCTGTTCAATCGCATCCACATACATTCCATCATAAATACTTCCCAATAAATAAGTCGGGAAATATCCAAACATACCACCTGACCAGTGAGTATCCTGCAAAATACCTTCTGCATCGTTTGCCGGTGTAATACCCAGATATTCCTGCATTTTCTGATTCCAAAGCTTTGGCAGTTCATCCACACTTACATTATCACGGAAAATCGCTTTTTCCAGCTCATAACGGATAATAATGTGGAATGCATACGTCAGTTCATCCGCTTCTGTTCTGATAAAACTATTCCTTACATGGTTTATTTCACGATAAAACTCATCTAATGTAATTTCCTTAAACTGCGGTAACAGCTCGCCCAGCTTCTCATAGATTGGAAGCCAGAAATTCTTATTTCTTCCCAAAACATTCTCATAAAACCGTGACTGGCTTTCATGCAGTCCCATAAACCGACAGCTTCCTGCCACTGTATTATCATATTCCGGATTCACATTCTGCTCGAAAATCGCATGACCGCCTTCATGGATTGCCGAAAACATCGCGCTAAGAGGCATATCCTCATAATAATGATTCGTCACACGCACATCTTTTGAATTAAAGTTTGTCGTAAACGGATGCTCTGTTGTACCGACTGCTCCTCTTTCCCATGAAAAACCGATATAATCCAACAGCATTTTCTGTACTTTTGCCTGCGCATCCACATCAAAGCTGCCTTTGAATTTACTGTCATCCGGCTGCTCTGCTTTTAAAATCTGCTGCACAAATGGAACCAGTTCTGCCTTTAATTCGCCAAAGATGCGGTCTATCGTTGCCGAATCCATTCCCTCCTCGTACTGATTCAGCAAGGCATCATAGATTTCCTTATCCGGATCCGTATATGCCGTCAGTTCTTTCGTCAGTTCAATCATTTTTTCCAAATAAGGAGCAAACATCGCGTAGTCAGCGGCATTCTTTGCTTCTGTCCATACCTGCTCCGACTCTGCCTGTGTCCTTACATAACGCTCATAAACTTCCTTTGGAATACACTTATCCCTGTCAAACTCATATTTCATTCTTTTGACAATGAATTTCCATGTGTCATCCAGTGCCACATATTCTTCCGGCTCAGAAAGCGCATCCAACATCTCACCCAGCTTAGCCGCTGTTCCCATTTCAAATGCTTCTCCAGCAAAATAAGTC
>CAZNGY010000156.1:0-1313 GCA_964572955.1 uncultured Lachnoclostridium sp. | reverse complement strand
ATAGAAGAAACGGAGGTAAGAGGTTATGTGTGTAGCATTACCGGGAAAGGTAGTAGAGATAAAAGAAAAGGACGCAGTGGTGGATTTTAGTGGAAATCTGGTCACGGCACGAACGGGGCTTGTGGATATAGAGCCGGGGGATTATGTACTGGTACATGCCGGTTGTATTTTACAGAAGGTGTCATCACAAGAGGCAGAGAGCCTGACGGAGCTTATGGAAGATGTGGGAGGCTTTTCGTGAAAAATAATCGACGCAAAGTGTTTGTGGAATGGAGATTATAGAAAATGAATTTGCAGGAAGTAAGGTGTTTTTTAAAAGAATATGACGGAGCGCAGATAAATATTATGGAGGTCTGCGGAAGTCATACTGCAGCGATTTCCAAAAACGGAATACGAGGAATGCTGTCAAAAAAAATCAAACTTTTATCGGGACCTGGATGTCCGGTATGTGTAACACCGACTGCTTATGTGGACAGACTGGTGGAGCTTGCCCTGACATCGGATACCTGTGTGGTAACGTTTGGAGATATGCTCCGTGTACCGGGAAGCAAAATGTCTTTGAATGAAGCGGCAGGACTTGGGGCACGGGCGGTCATGGTCTATTCACCGATGGATATGATAAAAATGGCGCAGGAAAATCCGGAAACGACTTATGTATTCGCAGCGGTTGGATTTGAAACGACTACCCCTGTCTATGCACTTTTAATGGAAGAAATCATCGAAAAAGGCTTGAAAAATGTGAAGCTTTTAACTGCATTAAAGACGATGCCCGGAGTGATTGACTATCTGTGTCGTGAAGGAGCGCAGATTGACGGTTTTTTGGCACCGGGGCATGTGGCGGCAGTGACCGGAAGTGATATCTTTAAACCGCTTGCAAAACAGTATCAGATACCATTTGGTGTCAGCGGTTTTGAAGGGGAAGAGATTTTGTATGCTTTGTACGGCATTGTATCGGACGTCATACGGATTCGGACGCAGAATGGCAAGCCGTGCGGACAGCAGTGCGAAGCACAGGTCATGAATTTTTACCCGCAGGTCGTGACTGCGGAAGGAAATAAAAAAGCGCAGGAGCTGACAGAAAAATATTTTATGACAGCAGATGCCGCATGGCGCGGTATGGGAATCATTGCCGACACCGGAAGAGTGTTAAGACCGGAATATGCGTCATATGACGCGGGAAGCAGTAAATTACAGGAAGATAATCAAAAAAATAAAGCGTGTTGCTGTGCTAAGATTCTGATGGGAAAAATGACCCCGCAGGAATGCCCGCTTTTTGGAAAAGTGTGCAAACCGCTGACCCCGCAGGGAGCCTG
>CAZNGY010000155.1:0-1323 GCA_964572955.1 uncultured Lachnoclostridium sp. | reverse complement strand
TTGTACAAACTGCACCGTTTCCACATCGCCACACAAAATCTCCACCTTCTCCTGCAGAAATTTCTGCGCTGCAATCCTCGCCATCTCCGGTGAAATGTCAATTCCCGTGACACTCTTCACATTTCTCGCCAGATAATCCGGTATCAGCACTCCCGTACCACATGCAACATCCAGCACGTCCTTTCCTTCCCGTACATTTGCATTATCCAGAATCGTATTTATAATCTCATCATTCCGAATCATATCTGCGTCCCAGTTCGGTGCACAGTTATCAAAAAATTCTATGATATCTTTTTTCTCCATCACTTTTCCTACACCTGTTTTCCATTTATTTGTTGTAACAGTTCCGCCATCTCCGGTGAGGAACTGTTACTATTTATTAAAGAAACTTTCCGTATCTATCTTCTGATAACCGCCATAACTGAACGGACAGGCAAATATTTCGTCTGCCAGTTCTTTTCCTAAGAATTGTTTCGTAATCTCATTCGTCTTTTCTGTCATGTCAATATCAGCAAATGCCTCCGGATATACTGTCTTTCCGACAAACCAGCTGTTTATCAGCGCAATTTCATAATTGGTATAATATGCATTGTATGCCATTTCCAGATACACTTCGCCATTCTGCCATGCCTTGCACGTATCAAACATCTCAGGATTTTCCTCATATAACGGCATAATGTTCTTCACCGCGGCTGCATCTATGATAATCATATCCATGTCTTTACCAAGTGCTACAAATTTCTCTTCCTCTATCGGTCCAACACCTTCCAGTCCTGTGCCACTGATAACATTTTTCACATTTGCAAGCCTAAAAGCCGCATAATTCTCTGCCGTTGTCAAATGGTCAGTCGTTCCCCAGTTACCAAGTCCGCAAATATAAACAGATGGTTTCGCGTCCTCGGCAATATCTGCTGTTCTGCGACTGATTTCTGCTGTTTCCGCTTCTATAAATGCAACAAGCTCTGCCGCTTTTTCTTCCTCGCCAAAAAGCACACCAAGCAATTCCATAGAACCCGTAAATGAATCATCCAGTACATTTTCCGTTCCTGCCTTTAACGTAATAACAGGTACACCCAATTGTTCCTGTAATGCATTCTCTTTTTCCGCATCTTCAAACTCCGAAATCACGATATCTGGATTACAGCCCAGAATTTTCTCCGCTTCAGCCGTCTGCGCCATTGGTCCTCCCACACCACAGGATGGCAGTGTGGCAAAAACATCTTCATATGCCAGCACATAAGGTCTTGCCACCGAATCAAACATCTTCGGACGTTCTTCCAGTGTCACATTATCAATATCCTCCACTCCGCACAGCAGATTTAC
>CAZNGY010000154.1:0-1323 GCA_964572955.1 uncultured Lachnoclostridium sp. | reverse complement strand
TAACATCGGAATAATCCGCGTCTTCAACTTCGGGCATTGTCGCCGTTGTCGTGAAATACTTTGTCATAGAGTTAACCGCTGTTTCGTCCTCATACATAAACTTTGAAGATGCAATGTAAATTACATACTTTGTATCGGGCTTCAGAGGCTCTACGGGGCAAATTGTAAATACTCGGTTGTCGGAAACCGTAACGTCTGCTTCTACAAGATTTTTCGTGCTCTTTGAGCCTTCGTAAAGCTGAATGTTTTCCTTGGCATAACCATCCTTAATACTTCCGCCACCCTTCTTGTATATCGGGCTTGCAAAAGTAATTGTGGGATTTACGTTTACACTTACGTTCTTTTCGTTGTTTGCCGGGTCAAAATCAATTTCCTTATCTATAACACTCTCTGTCTTAAACTCAATACTCGAACCTGTGTTAAGAGTTTCCGCGCTGTTTGTAAGAGTGCCAGCAACGAGTTTTAACACATAAGTTGTTCCGCTTTCAAGCTCATCATCAGGCTTTATTGTAAAGCCTTTTTTAGTAAGCGAAGTTACAGTAAATTCAACCGTTTCGCTTTCTTTTCCCTTGGGATAAAGCTTTAATACGTTATCTACAACATACGGTTTGGTAAGTTCGTCGCCACCTGCATCGTAGACGTTTTCATTAAATGTTACTGTGATTTTGCTATCAACTTTAACATCATCAGCGCCGTCTGCGGGAGAGAATGTGGGAGTGAGAACCGACTTTGTTGAAAAGCTTGTAGTGGAAGCAGAGTTCTTCTTGCCAGATGCACTCTTTACAGTGTTTGCCTTGACAACAACGTAATACTCTTTATCGTCCGCAAGAGTTGATTTAGGAGTCAAAGTGATTGTCTTTCCATCGGAAGAAACTTCAATTTCGCACGGAACCTTAAGACCGCTTGCAGAGCCTTTTCTCAAAAGAACAACTTCTTCACTACTTATGTAATCTTTATCAATTACCTTACTCTGACCCCATATAGAAGTCTTATTCGCAACATACAGTTTTTCGGAGAAGCTTACCTTTATCGATGTGTCAACCGAAACATTTTTTTTGCCGTCAACAGGAGAAATCATCGGCGACATGCCGGACGCTACTGTAAAGTAAGAAACAACCTTTTCATTTTCTGCACCCGAGCTTTTACCTATAAGCGTTTCTTCATTTATAATGATATAATACTTCTTGCCTGCCTCAAGCTCCTCTGTAGGAGTTATTGTTATCGTTTTATATCCGCCTGTAACTTTTGCTTCAAAGCCTACCTCGTTACCCTTTTCGGAACCTGTTCTTATTTCCACAACGTTGTTTTCAACGTAGCTGTCGG
>CAZNGY010000153.1:0-1331 GCA_964572955.1 uncultured Lachnoclostridium sp. | reverse complement strand
TACTCTCCTGCATCATTTCGTATAGCTGTATCAAGGCTGTGGGTGCATTCCCTACCGCAAAAATAACAGGTTTTTCAATACCTGCCGCCTTTTCCATGCTTACAACTGCTCTGGTCACTCCCCGCTGCTTTGCAGTCCTTGCCACATCCTCATCTGCCATGAAGCAGTGAGCACATCCGCCCAGTTTCGCTAATGCATTTTTATTGATTCCCGCTAATGCCATATTGGTATCTGTTACAATATCTGCTCCATTTTTTAAAAGTTCTTTCGCAATAGATACTGCATCTTTTGAATAAGTCATGGTTCCTGCATAATCAAAATCTGCGCTGGTATGTATCACTCTTTTCGTAATCATTTCCTGCTCTGCCGGAAGTGTAATTCCCCGTTTTATAAGTTCGTCCGTTATAATTTCAAAGCTTCTTTTTTCTATTTCTTCCGGTAATAAATGCTCTATCTTACTCGTCAATTCCACTTTATTTCTCCAATCGTCTGCAGTAAATCTTCATTTTCTTTTCGACTCTTTACTGCAATTCTATAAAATCCCTTCGACAATCCCTTGAAATTCTCACAGTCCCGAATAAGTATCCCTTTTTCTAATAATCTGTCATATAATGACTGCTCACCATATATCAGAAGAAAATTGGCATTGCTTGGAAATACCTTAAAGCCTGCCTGTTTCAAACTGGTCTCTAAAAATTGTCTTTCTTTCTCCACATAAACAACTGTTTTTTCTACAAATGCTGTCTGCATGGCACATGCCCGTCCTGCCGCCTGTGCAAAGCCGGAAATATTCCATTCCGGTAATTGCCTGCCAATTTTCTCTAATAACAATAAGTTACTGCAAACCAAATACCCCAAACGGACTCCGGGGATAGAAAATATCTTTGTAAATGCTCTAACAAGTATCAAATTGCAAAATTCATCTATTTCCTGCAGCATAGAACATTCCTTACCACAGAACTCGATAAAACATTCATCCAAAATTACATAAATCCCCTTTTCTTTGCAATGAGCAAGCACCTCTCTTACTCTTTCCCTGTTCATCAGATTTCCGGTAGGATTATTCGGGTTTGCAAGAAACAAAACATCCACATCATCGGTCAGCACGGACAAAAAGTCCTCTTGCAGGCAAAAATCATTTTCTTCTTTTGTTTCATAATATATAATTTCTCCATCTGCTGCTTCTGCCGCATACTCATACCCATAAAAAGACGGCACCGGAATTACCATTTTCTTCGGTTTGATTCCATGAATAATTGCCATAAAAAGTTCCGATGCACCATTGCCAAAGATTAAATATTCCTTTGGCACAGTAAGCATTCCACTGACTG
>CAZNGY010000152.1:0-1351 GCA_964572955.1 uncultured Lachnoclostridium sp. | reverse complement strand
CCGCGGGATAGGTGGCAAAGCTCAATCCTGGCTGCTGTGGCCTCCTTTCTTTTGGATCAGAAGCCACAGGAAAAAAGGGCCGCCTAAGTAGGACATGATGATTCCTACGGGAATCTCGTAGGGCGCAAACAGGATCCGTGCCAGCACATCGCACAGCAGCACAAAGCTACCGCCTGCCAGGGCCGATGTGGAAAGGAGCCGCTTGCTTTCTCCGCCCACGAGAAATCGGGCGGCATGGGGCACGATGAGCCCCACAAACCCCAGCAGACCGCAAAAACTGACGGCGGCACCGGCCAGCAGTGCGGCGGTCAGAAGCAGCGCAAAGCGGTAGCGCTTTGTATTCAGCCCTAGAGAGCGAGCGGTTTCCTCTCCCAAAGCCAGCACGTCCATCTCGTTGCTGAGCAGGAAAGCGGCGCACAAGCCAATGGCGATGCAGACACAGGGAAAGTACAGCTTGTCCATAGATGCATTTTCCAATGTGCCAATGCGAAAGGCACTGATACCCATGAGTGCATCAGGGACCAGGGTCACAATGGTGTCGATCCCAGCAGAGAGGATGTTGCTTACGGCGATCCCGGCCAGAACCAGTGTGATCCGGGATGCCCCGGTTGCCCGGGCCACGGAGTAAATCAGCAGCATGGCTCCCAGGGCACCCAGAAAGGCCCCGATGGTCATAATGCCAGGGATATGGGGCAGGAAAGCGGCGCAGACAACAGTGGCCAGTCCTGCGCCGGAGTTGACCCCGATTAAGTTCGGACCCGCCAGCGGATTGCCCATAACGGATTGGATAATGACACCGGAAGAAGCCAGGCTTATCCCGGCCAAGGCAGCGGCAATGGTCCGGGGCAGCCGGACGTGACGCAGAATGCGCCAGACGGTGTCATTGGATCCGGCGTGCAGCAGGTCAGCCGGAGTCAGTGGAACGGAGCCAAGAACAAGACTGGCAAGCACGGCCAGGAAAAATATCAGTGTAAGGACGAGGATAACGGCACCGTAGCCCGGCTTACGTCGCCCCATACAGGATCTCGGCAAGCATTTCATAGCTTTCCCCCCAGCGGTTGTTAGGTTTGTAGTGGAACAGATTTTGGGGCAGTACATAATACCTTCCGTTTTTCACGGCAGACAGACTGCCCCAAGCGGGATTGGCTTGCAGATTTTCTGCCAGGGCTTTTTCGGCCGCCTCCGGGGAAGCACCCTGGGTAGTTACAAAGATGAAGTCCGGGTCCTCTTGCAGGATCGCTTCCAGACTCAGGTTTTCCAGAAGACTGTCATCGCTGTCAGCGATGTTGCGGCAACCTAGGTCTTTCAGGATGGCGCCGGTCATGCTGCTGGAATTTTTTGCCTTTGCGCC
>CAZNGY010000151.1:0-1366 GCA_964572955.1 uncultured Lachnoclostridium sp. | reverse complement strand
AGTTTTCCGGTTGTGCCCTTCATGACCGGAGACGTAAACACTTCTCCTACCGGAATATTCACATCTGCCACGCAGTTTTCAAAGGCTGTCTCTTTTTCCGGATTTTCAAGTGGATATACCGATACATAAAGGTCTGTTTTATTCGCACCTTTTCCGGTGATGTGTACCTTTTCTGCTGTATCCAGCACATCGATCATCTTCTGCTGAATGCCCTGATATAATTGATAATCCAGTGTATTCACCTTCACGGTTTCCGCAAAAATCTCTTTAAACTGCGTTCCGATCGCCGGGATTGGATAAGCGATGATCGTAAAGCTTCTCTCTTCCGGAATAATATACTGATACTGAAGCTGTCCCCGCATGCTCATCTCATACAGGCTTAACTGCTGCTGCTTCTCATCCAGCTTTAAGGCTTCTTCTTTTGCCACCGGTGCAAACGGCACATCACCGAACGTCTCGATAACCGCCGGACCCGCATGACCATTCGCTTCTGCTTTCAAATCTTCAAATGTCGTCTTCATGACTTCCAGACGGCGTTCCACATATGCTTTATCATAATATAATGCCCGGTCATCTTTGTGGTCATAGCTGTACTGCTTATTTGCAGGTGTCGTTGTTGCATACATTGTCACCTCTAAGCCGAGCTTTTTGAAATTTCCGACTGCTGCCCGTACCATGCGCTCAAATCCAAGCGGATAACGAACCTGTACGGTGCGCTTTTTGCTCAAATCCACACCCATATTCACAAAACCGATACGATAACCTTCGGTATACGTATCCGCCATTGCCTGCACTTCTTCTTCCGAAAGTGTATTCATAAATTCTGCCACACGAAGCTCATTATCACCGACAAAATCACCGCTTAAATAAAGATAACGCAGATCATTCAAATCACTGTCCATCACGATACCCGTCAGAAAATCTTCTTTCTCTGACACCAGACGGCGGATCATCTCACCGTCAAAAATCTCACAATAATCGTGATTGAACCAGTATATGCTCTGTTCTACTGCTGTTTTATCAATTCCTTCTTCTGCCTCGAAGTGATTATAAACCTCTACGAATAATTCCGCACGGATTGTCACATTCAGCTTTTTACCTGCATAAGCATCACTAATAGACTGGCGAAGCAGACATGCTAATACGGAAAGTATCTGACCAAACTCACTTCCCAGTTCTGCCACTGCGTAAGCCGGATTTACAAAGCTAGTATCATAGTTTTCCGGTATGACGTCACCGTACATCGCTTCATTGTCCTGCTTACACTCTTCCATGCTTCGGTCTGCAAGTGTGCCGTTTTCTTTTTTCTCTCAAATCCCTGCAACTGCCAGTAAAAATTTTGCAGTCCTTTTAAAATAGGCATCAT
>CAZNGY010000150.1:0-1377 GCA_964572955.1 uncultured Lachnoclostridium sp. | reverse complement strand
TTGTTATTCCCAGTAGTGTTACGAAGATCGGCGAAGAGGCGTTTTACGGTTGCAGGAGGCTCCACACATTTGTTTCAGAAAATCCGGATTGCAAATTCGGGAAAAACGTATTTGGCAGTGACATTCCGTCCGGTCTGATCAAGCACATGGGGGAGCTTTGGGCGCATTTCACAAATGGTGATCTGAAAGTGTATGCTTTGAACAAGAAAGTTTGGAATAAGCTAAGTGAGGATACGCAGACTGAAATTTTCCTCATGCGTCAGGGAAAGTCATTGATGCATGCCTATGTTCAGTGCGTGAGCGACAGTGAAAAACTGGGTAATGCGATCCTTGAACGCCTTTCCGGAAAGCCCTCGGCGAAAGAATGTAATGCCACAGCAAATTTCATGACGATGTTCACGCAGGATGTGACCGCAGAGCTGCTTCGGCGGATGTATGAAACGCTTAAGCCGTTGAAGTCTGCCGCAAAGGCTCTGAAAATGATTGAGGGAGAACCGGCACTGATGGAATTACTTGGTGCGGAAATGCCTTCAGAAAAAGAGCTGTCGCCGATTGAACGGAAAATGAGAGAATTTTTGAAGCGGCAGAAGGTATCCGTCAAGGCTCCGGAAGCCAATTTGAAGGAATACTACGGTCTGACTGCATCCGATCTTCCGCAGTTCAAATGCATGGATGGAACGGTTTTATCGTCTGCGGTTACGGCGTGGTTGCTGACAATGCACGAAACATTGAAAATGCGCGAGCCTGATAGCTATACGATGAATGTGGTTGCCGAATATGAAAAGCCCGGTCTTTGCCCGGAGGCTGAGGAGCTCGTTGCGGAACTCGATCCTGTCGGCTTGCAGGCTTGCCTGCGTCAATTGGCGGAAACTAATTTGGGTATGAGCGGGCGCAATAAGCAAATGTTTCTGGCGTACCCCATCTGTCGCTATGCCAATGAAACACTGATGGCAGAGCTGACGAAAACCGCACCTTCCTGGTACAGCTCGGTCTCCGGTAACGATGCCCCGCCGCTATATACCTTCCGTCAGGCGAATGCCTACAGCAATACCCGTGCTGCCATGCTGTTTGCGGATAAGTATGGGGAGCTGGACAGATATGCAGAACTTCGTGACACGACCGAAGATGCGATTCGGGATCAGTTCCTGTCCGATGTCGGCATCGATGAGAACGGCGGAAGGCGCTATGATCTGGGCAATCAGGTAGTCACTGTGCGCCTGCAGCAAGACCTCGGTTTCCTTGTGGAGTTACCCAACGGAAAAAGTGCAAAATCTCTTCCCAAGAAGGGCGCAGACGAGGCGAAATACGCTGCCGCCAATGCCGACTTCTCGGAGATGAAAAAGGCGACGAAAAAGATCGTGAAAAATCGCAGCGATG
>CAZNGY010000149.1:0-1377 GCA_964572955.1 uncultured Lachnoclostridium sp. | reverse complement strand
TCTGTATGTGACACTGGATTATAATATCCAAAGCTACTGCGAGCAGGCGGCGAAAAAGGTTTTGGAGGAAAAAGAGGCGGATTATGTATCGATCGTCATCATGAATCCGCAGGATGGTTCGATCTATGCCAATGTCAATGTGCCGGAATTCAGCTTAAATGATCCGTTTACGCTGCCGGAGGGGACAGATACGGAGACTATGACACAGCAGCAGAAAAATGATGCATTGAACCGGATGTGGCGTAACCAGAGCATCAATGATACGTACGAACCGGGGTCGACCTTCAAGATCGTAACGTCGGCGATCGCGCTGGAGGAGGGCGTCGTGACGGTCAATGATACGTTTTCCTGCCCGGGCTATGCGATCGTGGAGGATCGAAAGATCCGTTGTCATAAGGTCAAAGGTCACGGCAGTGAGACATTTGTGCAGGGAATCCAGAATTCGTGCAATCCGGTGTTTATCAATGTCGGTTTAAGAGTGGGGGCGGACGCGTATTATGAAGGGATGAAGGATCTGGGGCTTTTGTCAAAGACCGGGATCGATCTGCCGGGAGAAGCTTCAACGATCATGCATAAAAAGGAGACGATCGGGCCGGTCGAGCTTGCGACAATGTCGTTTGGTCAGTCGTTTCAGATCACGCCGATGCAGCTTGCGGCGACGGCAAGCTCGATCATCAATGGCGGTCAGAGAGTAACACCTCATTTTGCGAAGGAAATCCGCAATGCCGATGGCGAAGTGATCAAAACCTTTGATTACGGGAAAGGTGAGCGGATCGTTTCGGAAGAGACATCTGCGACGATGCGGATGCTTCTGGAAAGCGTTGTTTCCGAGGGCGGCGGTTCGAAGGGGCAGGTGGAAGGCTACCGTATCGGCGGTAAGACGGCGACCTCGCAGACATTGCCGCGAAGTGCGCATCAGTATATTTCGTCCTTTATCGGCTTTGCACCGGCAGATGATCCGCAGGTGCTGGGGCTTGTGATCATTGCAAAGCCGACCGGCGTGTACTATGGCGGTACGATCGCGGCGCCGGTGCTGCAAAGCATTTATGAAAATATTTTGCCGTATTTGGGGATAGAAAGAGTTGAAACTTCGCAGTAAAAGCTTTATACTGAAACGAGGCGGTCTGTAGATGTGCAGCGTTTACAGACTGAGTAAGTTTCGTGAGGTGAATTATGAATCAATATATTGCAGTTGCCGTTCCGGTGATCATCGCATTTCTTCTGAGTGCGGTACTGGGACCGGTGATCATTCCATTTCTGAGAAAATTAAAATTCGGGCAGACGGTGCGTGATAATGGACCGCAGTCTCATCTGAAGAAAAACGGAACGCCGACGATGGGCGGGATCATTTTTCTCATCAGTGTGATCCTGACCTCC
>CAZNGY010000148.1:0-1400 GCA_964572955.1 uncultured Lachnoclostridium sp. | reverse complement strand
CGCTTCCTTTTTCTGCTCCTGCCGTGTTAGGAGTGCCTCCGTCATGAGTGCCGCCTCTCTGCTGTCCGCCGTGGTATGTTGGTTTCATAGTAAAATCTCCTTTCAGTAAATTCTAATCGGTTTTTCGGTTTTGGGATTTGGGTATTCATCTGAGGTAGGGGACTGCGGAAGATGGTGTCCTTTGTCGTTCATTGCAAATCCTCCTCTTGCCTGTTATTTTAACTTGAGCCAGTCGAGCATCTCTAATTGCGGAAGTGTGTATGTAAATACCTTTATTCCGTTATTTCCGGCAGCGCCAAGGATATGAAACTCCGCATCGGGCAATTTTTCACGCATGAAATTCTGCACGGTCAAAGCCCAGAGATATACTACACGGTCTTCCTTGACTGTCTTTCCGTTGGAAGCGGCATAGTAGTGCAGGGGTTCATATCCGAAGTCGGTGAGCGTGGTGGAGCAGACAATAGGTTCTTCCACGTCGTCCAATTGCAAGCGGCAATCGCCCTGTCCGTTTCTGTAAAAGTTCAGCTCTCTCATTTTTGCGGATATGCAAAAGTAGTTTTTTGAGATGTAAACACTTCTTTGCCCATGGTCGTAATAGTCGGTGCGCTTAGATATCCACTTGTGATCTTCATCGGATAAGATTTTTTCTATAATGTAGAGAAAGGGATGGATTTTCAACTGTTCGGCAAGCTCGATTTCCGCAGGGCCGTTTGCCGGGCCGTTACTATCAAAAAGTCCCATGAGGCAGCCTCCGCTTCTTATTCCTGAGGCCGCATTGCGCCGCCGCATTCGGGGCAGGGTTTTGTTGAGTTTGTAGGTACATTAAGTCTTACCTTTGGGCTTGTGTAGCCACAGCGAGTACATTTCCAGCAATTTGCGTACATTGTAAAAATCTCCTTTAATAATTATTTTTTAATTCCGACACACGGTCGGAATTAGCTTACGGAACAGTATTTGCGCTCAAAAGTAGTGCTGTAAGTCGATAATTCGATTTTAAACCCTAAGTATTCATATGTCAAGGTGGTATTTCGACTTAAAATTTGTTTTGTTTTTGTGCATTTTACTCAATACTAAGCATGTGTATTGCACATCAACGGACAAAGGAGAAGAAAAAATGCAGCTCGACTACAAAATGATCGGACAACGCATAGCACAGCGCAGGCGTACTTTGCACTTAAAGCAAACCGAGGTTGAGGAAATGGCGGAGCTTGGCTGCAAGTACCTTTCCAATATCGAGCGTGGCATTTCGATACCGTCGACCGAGGTTATAATGCGCCTTGCCATGGCACTTGAAACCACTCCCGATGAGTTTCTGGTCGGAACTGCAATCTCCGAAAATGAGGAAAGGTGGCAAACCGTAGCGCAAAGGCTCAAGACCCTGAATCCGAAGCAGCTTGAGC
>CAZNGY010000147.1:0-1406 GCA_964572955.1 uncultured Lachnoclostridium sp. | reverse complement strand
TTCTTTTCCTTGTTTACTTTTGGTCAAAGTAGTTTCTACTTGATTGATTCTCATTCGAATTTTCAAGGTTGGTTTTCTTCTTAACTGTTCAATTATCAATGTTCTATTCTCATGCTTTCGCTTTATCAGCGACAGCTTATTCAATATATCATATTCATTCGTGCTTGTCAAGCATTTTTTTATTTTTTATTTTTTATTTTTCAAATCTCTTTTGCTTTCCACAAGCGACTTTGATATAATATCATCTCTATTTCATTTTGTCAACCACTTTTTTAATTTTTTTAAATTGAACACTCCCCAGAGCTAAAGCTCAGGGGATTCCGTTGTCTACCTTACCTATGACAACTTGTTCATCTATATATTCAGCTAAGACTTAGCTTATAATTTCTTACGGAACTATTTACCACATCAAAGCTATTATATAGATGAATGAATCTTTACTACGCTACTTTGTTTAATTCTAACAGGGTAGCGTATGTACATTGTGTTCTTTTCTGACACTCTGGAACTTTTGCCACAAGATCAGACCACATCTTCACAGACATGGATTTTTGTATTTCTCGTATAAAATACCTTGCACCTATATTATAGGATGCTGATAAATCACAGTTGTAGACTTTGCCACTAGAAAATTTGCAAAGCTCATAAGTACCTAAATTAGCATTTTTTCCACGAAGAACTTTGCCTGAACCATCAAAAGCAAGTTTGGAAGTATTCCAAGCACAGATACGTGATATACGGATACCATTCTTGTGTGCTTTATGTTCTGTAATTCTTTGTATGGTATTCTTCTTCCACATAGCTAATCTTTGCTTCTTAGAACCTTGTTTCTTACCTTTAGTGTCAAGGTACTCAAATACAATCACATCACAATTATATTTAATAGCAGTATCAGTTATTGCATTTGCAATCTTTCTTCCAAGTTCCTCGTTATGGAATTTTGCATATCTCCATAATTTTGCAACATTATTAGAACCATATCTTTGTTGAACTTTCTTAATCTTGTTCAAAGTATGATAGAACTGGTCTTTATCACTTGCAAAATCAATAAATTCTCTTGCAAGGATAGCACCATCTACAGTCATAACTGAACAGGTAGCATCTGTATTGATACCTAAATCAACAGCTAATATGCGTTGTTCTTCCAACTTTGTATTATTAAGGTCTACTCTTTTTTCAAAAGCAAATCTTAAAAACCATTTCTTGTTTTTCTTTTCTAATGTTGGAACTGACATTTTAGCGTTTTGTATGTGCTTTTGAATACTTACAACATCAGTATGCTTTAACTGAACTTCAACCCAGTTCCAATCATTATTTACAAACAGTTTTAATCTGACAGCATCTCCAACGCAATCATCAAGATACATATTACCTTTATAGAAAGTAGGTAATTTATTAAGATGAGT
>CAZNGY010000146.1:0-1417 GCA_964572955.1 uncultured Lachnoclostridium sp. | reverse complement strand
ATTTGCAAAATTCCTGCAATAATTTTACTTTTCGACTTTGTTTGTGTATAATAATATGAATTGTCCTGTGTACTGTTTTCGCGTTTTATATTTTGTCCGCAATCAATGTTCGGGTCGTTTCCGCACTGACTGCAACGTTTGCAACCGTCTTCCATTTCCGCGCCGCAGCTTTTACAAAACATTTTTATTCAGCCTTTCCTATGATTTTTACTACATACAAAGTATAAATCCACGCGAAAAAAAAATCAAGTGTTTGCAGTTATTATACACACAATGTTTACAAATTCCCTTTCTTGTTCATAGTTTATTTAAATTTTTAAAGTAAACACGCGCTCACAATCAGCACTATAACACCCGGTGTACCAAGCATGGCTATAATTGCCGTCGAAACAGGATTTAAACCTATATACAAATTGATTTTTGAAAACACAAAATTAAACAATACGATAAATAACACACCCAAAACGGCATTAAGCAAAAATATCAAAATTTTTTTCAAACTCTTCACTCCAATGCATTTTACGAAATATTTTTCTTTACACGATTTAAACAATAATTATATTTTACCTGCGCCGCTTTTATTCTGTAAGTATACAAATCTATAAGTTCCGGCTCTGTCACAAACGAAAAATTGGAAATTGCATTATCAAGCTCTTCTTTTGCAACTGCAAGCTCTTTAATATATTCTTTTTTTGAATTTTCATTCTCTTTCAAATTCATTACTCTTTTCAAAACCATACTCATACAATTATTCATCCTTTCGTTTGTAAATTTTTTACATAACGTTTTAAATTGTTATAAAATACGTATCAGCCTTTGTTTTATATTATATTTACAATTTTTTTATTTATACCGTATATTCGTATTTTTTCCAAATGCTTTTT
The DNA here is from genome assembly GCA_964572955.1 of uncultured Lachnoclostridium sp. Lineage (GTDB taxonomy): Bacteria > Bacillota > Clostridia > Lachnospirales > Lachnospiraceae > UBA3775. The sequence continues at coordinate 533 of CAZNGY010000146.1, read as the reverse complement.
CTTTTGTGCATTTTTTTGTAAAATTTTCTTTTAATTACGCTCTAAAAAAAATATTTTTGCAAAAATTTGCAATTTTTTTGAAAAAACTATTGATTTTTAAAATGAAATATGGTAAAATATGGTTGTTCTCAGAGAAAACACTTGACGCATGCTCAAACAAAATAAAATATAAAGGAGAAATTTTATATGAAAAGTTCCATTTCTGTTTTAATTGCGGACGGCAACGAAACCTTTGCAAATTCAGTAAAAAGTTATTTAATCACCCAAGACGGCATAGACGTTAAAGCAGTTGCCACAAACGGACGTGACGCTTACGAAAAAATGCTTGAAACAAAACCCGATGTTATGCTTATGGATATGATAATGCCCTATGTTGACGGTTTGGGCGTATTAAAAAAGATTAAAAACACAAAATTGGAAAAACAGCCTATTATAATGATGACCTCCGGAATGTATCAGCCGCACGCCGCTGCTCAGGCATCGGCACTCGGCGCATATTACTATATGGTAAAACCTATAGAATTGGAAAGTTT
>CAZNGY010000145.1:0-1417 GCA_964572955.1 uncultured Lachnoclostridium sp. | reverse complement strand
CAGTCAAAGGAGTGTATTTCCAAGTGATACGGCACTTTTAAAGGCATTGTATTTGGCAACCTTTGAAGCAACAAAAAAATGGACTATGCCGCTTAGGAACTGGGGCAAGGTTTACGGAGAGCTGTCAATAATGTATGACGGAAGGCTCCGGTAGCACAAATTTTTTGCCATGTTCAAGGGTAAAATTCACGGTCTCTCACGAGACCGCCCTTGACATGACATAAAATCCGTGCTATATTATAGTTAAGGCAGGAAAGCCAAAATCCGGCTGTTCCTGCCCATAAAAACCGAATATTTTATCATAGAGAAATTAAATTTACAGAAAAAATCTCACACTGCCATATAAACAGCCATGGCAATAGCTAAATCATTTGATTCAATATTTCGTTTGGTTGCAATTGCTTGCAGTTCTTCTAAAACAGTATCATGAGGAATAAGCGATGTTTCCATGTTACTAACTGCTTTTTGTATAACTTTCGGTAAAATCATACACATTTGATAAAAAGCATCTTCTTGTCCTGTAACTAGGGAATAAAATTCGTCGATACTCACTCTGCGAATAAGTTTATGTCCGACCTTAACCTTATCAACGGTTGTTTCCCATTTTATATTTTGAGAATGCTGAGCAATCGCCTCCACAAGAAAACAAGCACAATTATCATCCTTTAACAATTGATTTTGCATTTTTATAAAAGTTTTACTTGCAGAAGACGAATTCATCGTGTTGTGTTTATTTTTCATCTCTACATAAACTGTTTTTACCGTATTGCCGTCCGGAAGAACTATGCCGATGTCATTTTGGTAAATGACGTCCCAACCGCCATCTTCTCCGTTGTGCGGAACATGACAATTTTTTATGTATTGAAATATTCTTTGGTGAAAATACCCTATATCGTTATTATTTGACTTATCTCTTTGCCTAAATATTTCATTACTTATAATCTCTTCCCAAGAGGATTGATATACTGTCTTATCAAAAATCAATTTTATTGGGTCAATCAAATTTTTATTAAATCTTTTCAAATCAAAAGACTTTAATTTTTCGCCGTATTTTTTTATAGTGTCTTGAACATGATTATAAAAATCTTTTTCGCTGATAAATGATAAATTCCACATTATAAACATTCCAATCCTTCTTTAATTTTTAAACCTATTTCATAAGCCAAATTGACCGGCACCGCATTTCCTACTTGCTTATATTGTTGTCCTACACTGCCACAAAAATGCCAATCGTCGGGAAAACTTTGACAACGTGCATTTTCTCTGATTGTAAATGGTCTGGCTTCTAATGGGTGACAACGATCGGTTTGCTTTTGACTGGGAGAAGTTAAAACAGCCAACGACGGCTCGTCCAAACTCAATCGCCTTAAAATACCGGTACGACCACCCTCCATATACCAACAGCTTTTCATGTAAT
>CAZNGY010000144.1:0-1448 GCA_964572955.1 uncultured Lachnoclostridium sp. | reverse complement strand
CGGAAAGTTCGATGTCTAAAAGCTTCGACTCCTTCTCCTCCGGCGGGTACTTATAAGCAACAGCCCAGCGTGGCACTTTCGAGGTTGCGCCCAATTTCTCCCGGTCTGTGTAACGATTGATTTTGACAACTGCGCCGTCGATATCGTATGCCAGATTACCGCGGTTCTCTCCGATTGCCGTGATTGCCTCCCAGACCTCATCGGCAGTCTTACAGACTTTATAATCATCGATAACAGTGATCCCCTGCTTTTTCAAATACTCATACCCTTCCGTATGCGTCTGAAACTCCATCCCTCTGACATCCTGAATGTTAAAAATAAAAAGAGACAATCCTCGCTCTTTCGTCACCGCAGAATCAAGCTGACGCAGCGTACCTGCCGCACAGTTTCTCGGATTTGCAAAAAGCTTCTTTCCCAAAAGCTCCTGCTTCTCATTCACCGCCTCAAACGCAGCATTCTTCATATATACCTCACCACGGATCTCTAAATATTCCGGGGCATCCTTAAGCTTTTTCTTCACATCAGAAATCGCTCTGGCGTTCGCAGTGACATCCTCGCCAAAATTAATACCGTCTCCTCTGGTCTCCGCCAGCACAAGTTCTCCATTCTCATAGCGAAGTGCCATCGATAAGCCATCAATCTTGTACTCTACCACAAATTCAGGGTCATCTAACTGCTCCCTCATCTGCGCCACAAACTCATAGACCTCTTCCTTAGAAAAGACATCCTGAAGACTTAACATCGGCACATTATGACGCACCAACACCCCCGCAGTCCGCTTTGCCGTTCCTCCAACTTTCTGTGTCGGTGAATCCGGTGTCACAAATTCCGGGTATTCTTTTTCTAATTTTTTCAGTTCCTGCATGAGCATGTCATACTCATAGTCTGTAATCTCAGGATTATCCTGATTGTAATATCTGTCACTGTGATATGCGATCGTCTCCCGCAGTTCCTTTATTCTCTCTTCCGGCGTCATATATTTTCTCCAAATTTCTTTTTTATACTGTTCCCATTGTTCCCGTTGTCGATACTCTTTCTTTTCCTTCCATCCGCCGCTTTATCCTTAGAGAAGATCACTGTCTCATTCGACGAATCACGAATCAGCTTCTGCAGCTTCTCAAACTCCTCTGCAGTCACTTCACGATATTTTCCACTCTCTAAGTTACCCAATTCTATGTTCATAATACGAACACGCACCAATTTTACCACACGATAGCCAAAATATTCACACATACGACGAATCTGACGATTCAGCCCCTGTGTCAGAATAATGCGAAACTCCTTTTTTCCAATGCGCTCCACTCTGCACTTCCTGGTTGTCACACCAAGTTCCACCAGCGGAACACCACCTGCCATGCCACGCAGAAATGCATCCGTAATCGGTTTGTTCACGGTCACAATATATTCTTTTTCATGCATATTTCCTGCACGCATCATTTTATTGACAA
>CAZNGY010000143.1:0-1451 GCA_964572955.1 uncultured Lachnoclostridium sp. | reverse complement strand
GCAGCACCTTTTACCGTGGTAATGGCAATATCTCCTGCTACTACCATGTCTTCCGCATAAAAGCCGTTCAAAAAGCTGGTTTCATAAAGGATCTGCGCCGATGGCGGGAATTCCTCATCCGGCTCCCAGAAAATAAAGCGCATACGATAGCCGTTGATCACTTCAAATTCGTACGCAATGTCTCCCATGCTGATCTTTTCTGCACCAAGTGACTCCATGGCCTTTTGAAACTGCTCTAGCTTATAGCCGAAGCCGTACGTCAGTCTGGAAATGCATCTTCCGGTAAACGGCTGAAGATACAGCTCTCCATAAGTCGGAACCTCACGGAACGTGATAAATTTTCCGCTGGCAACTGCCTCTTTTCCTTCTAAAAGGAAACGCATCACAAACGTCCTTGACGGAATGTTTTCCATCATAATGTGATAGCCTTCCGTCGCCTTCGGTGTAATGTGAAATTCCGGAAAGCTGACCGCATATTCATAGCCCATCAGGCGGACATAGAATTCTTTTTTCTCTTCATCGTAAGGAATGCCGCTGCGTGCGGACATCTCTTTCGGATCTGATTTTTCATATTTTGCAAGATAAAACTCAAAAGGTTTTTCTTCTTTATTATTTTCAATCTGCTGATTTTCTGTCTGCATTGGTTCTAAACCCTTTCTGTCATTCTGTCCGGATGCTTTTACTGTACACTCGGAAACAGGGAAGCATTTGTGTGTGGCAAAAAGCATGCAGCCACGAACTCGTCCATATATCCCGGTGTCGTGCTAAGCTCCATGTAAGTCATATTTTTACTGAGCTCATAAACCTTTTCTTCCGCTTTTTCTGACAGTACCATCGCATAGGCACCTGCCAGAGAAGAATTTCCAATATAATGATATTTTTCCACGCCGATATCCGGGAACATTCCGATGTTTACTGCATTCTGCATATTGATGCCGCTGCCGATGCCTCCGGCAACATAGACATTCTCGATCATGGACACATCAAAATCCAAAGATGTCAGCATCGTATAGATTGCTGAAAAGATCGCGCCTTTCGCACGGATAAAGTTATCTATGTCGACTTCATTGATCTCGATATCCTTTACACTGCCCGCTTCTTCTTTGGTTGCCAGTACATAGCTGCCAATCCCGTATTTGTCATGACGGATCCTGTTACCTTCACGGACAAATTTTCCATTGGCTCCAATGATCTTGCATTTAAAAAGCTCTGCGATCACATCAATGATCCCCGATCCGCATAAGCCTACCGGCTTTGTACCTTCCTCGCCCACGATCTTGTAGGTCGGTTCCATCGTTTGCGGATCAATGCTGCACGCTTCGATGGCACCATCTGTCGCTCTCATACCGCAGGAAATGTCGCCGCCTTCAAATGCCGGTCCTGCAGAACATGCACAGCTCATCATAAAATCAGAATTTCCAAAGACAAGCTCGCCGTTCGTACCGAGGTCA
>CAZNGY010000142.1:0-1454 GCA_964572955.1 uncultured Lachnoclostridium sp. | reverse complement strand
GTTTCGGAATAACCATTTTTATCTTCGTAAAATTCTATCTCAAACATTTTCTTTTTCCTCCGCCAATATTATATAACTAATTCGTTCTATTTGTCAATAGTTTTTTAAATTTCCCCCGCTTTTTTTATTTTATTTTTTTCTGAAAAAATCCCCTATTTTTTTCGGGCATGTTTAAAAACATGGCTTCTTTAATGGTACGGGGTGTGTTAAAATTAAAGCGAAAAGCAACCATAAAAAGGGCAAAAAATGGAGTGAGGGTTTTTATATGGCGAAGAAAAAAACGGCCGAGAAGGCCGAAAATACGGCGAAAAAGAGCAATTTAAAAGGTGCGACCGTCGGCGGTGAAAAAACAGGTGCAAAAACAGGAGCGAAAAAGGTTGCAGCGGCAAACGGTTTTTTTACCGAGCCGGTGGGGCTTTACGACGAGGAAACGAAGAAAAAAGCGAAGGCGGCAACCGAGGCGGCGGTTGAGAATGCTGAAGGCAGAATGCGGAATGCAAAATCGGGCGCGGAGGAGCTTATCGGTGCGGAGGAGCAGAGCCCCTCCCCTGTTCGTGAGGCAAGCAACCTTTGGAAGGAAAAATACAACATTGAGCTTCCGAGTAATTTCATGAAAGGGAGCGGAACGATTGAAAATCCCTATCAGAGTGTGGCGAGCGCTTACCAAAATGCGGCCGCGGGGGTTATGGCGGACTTTTTGACCGGTGAAGCGACCGAGGAGAAGCTTCAAGTCGCGACGGAGCTTCAAAAGCAAGGGGACGACTACAGCAGTGCATATGTTAAGGCCTACCGCAAGACGACGGACAAAAAAGAACGGGAAGCGATTGCATCACAATTTCGAAAGGACAATGCCGAGGAGCTTTATCTTAACCCGGTAAAAAAGCTGGCCGAGGTTTTCCCGAACGGTGAGAGTGTTAACAATACGGAGGTTTTAAGCTTTTTAACCCAAATGCGTACCCGATACGGCGCGGCCTCCTATTCCCCTTCCCCGCTTTCCTCCGCCGACAAGGCGAAGCTTTTAAACCTTCTTTCCGGAGCCGAAAAGGGATATTTATCCTACAGTGACGACGCGGGAATGAAGCGCATGTTTTTAACGGCCGAGGAAAAGGCACGGGCAAAGGAGTTGCTTTCCCAAACGGCTGACAATTTACCCCGTGACGATGTTTCCGGACGCGGGTTTTTAACCGCGCTTATAAAAAAAGCGGACGGTGTGGGAGCGGTTGAGAATAACGCCCTTCGGGCGACACCTTCCCCTCAAGGGGAAGGCATAATGCAGAATGCAGAATCGGGAGCGGAGGAGCTTAGGCAGGACGATTATTATAAATATATTCTTCCGGCAATAAAGAACGGGCGAAGCTATTATTTTCCCGAGGGCGCGGATGAGGAGGACTATATCAAGGCGGCGGGAAGGCTTTATTCCGAGATGATTGCGGCGAAGGTTAACACGGGGAGCG
>CAZNGY010000141.1:0-1457 GCA_964572955.1 uncultured Lachnoclostridium sp. | reverse complement strand
GTTTTCAATTGTGCGCGACGCCATAATTCCCGGAACACCGCAACCCGTGCCGATAAGCATCGGGATAAACGATTTGCCCGAAAGTCCGAATTTTCTGAAAATTCTGTCGAGTACAAACGCAATTCTCGCCATGTAGCCGCAAGCTTCCAAGAATGCCAAAAGCAAGAACAATACAAGCATCTGCGGCACAAATCCGAGCACCGCGCCGACACCTGCAACAATACCGTCCAAAATCAACCCCGAAAGCCATGGTGCACAGTTGATATAGGTAAGTCCTTTTTCAATCAAAACCGGTATACCGTCTACCCAAACTCCGTAGTCTGCCGCCTCGGGCTGTGAAAATCCTTTTTCTTCAAAGTAGGAAACCGCGTCAACATATGTCATACCAACGGTTTCTTCTTCATCCGCATCTTCGGGAATTTCTTCCAAATACGCCGTCATTTCGCTGACAGCCAAAGTTTCTTCGTCTTCAACTTCAACCGTTGCGCTTTCGGGCGCACCCTCCAAAACGGCTTTCATTTCTTCCATTGCCTCGTCTTCGTCGAGTTCTTCGTCTGCCGTGTCTATTTCGGCAAATGCCTCAACCGCTTTTGATGCCGCGTCATATTCTTCTGCCACCTGCTCATATTGTGCCGAGCCTATGCCGAACAAATGGAAACCGTCGCCGAAAAGTCCGTCGTTTGCCCAGTCGGTTGCCGCCGTACCGACAGCCACCATCGAAATATAGTAAACCAAAAACATTATAACGGCAAAAATCGGAAGACCAAGCCATCTGTTTGTTACCACTTTGTCGATTTTGTCGGAAGTGGAAAGTTTGCCCGCATTTTTCTTTTTGTAACAGCCTTTGATTATTTCCGCTATGTACACATATCTTTCATTAATTATAATGCTTTCCGCATCATCGTCGAGCTCTGTTTCCGCCGCCTTAATATCTTCTTCAATATGCGACATTGTTTCTTTCGAAAGCGAAAGTTTTTCAATAATTTTCTCATCGCGCTCAAATATTTTTATCGCATACCATCTTTGCTGTTCTTCCGCCATATCGTGCAAAACTGCCTCTTCAATATGGGCAATTGTGTGCTCAACAGCACCCGAAAAATTGTGCATCGGAACGGTTCTGCCCGTTTTTGCCGCAGTGATTGCCGCGTCCGCCGCCTCTTTAATTCCCGTGCCTTTAAGCGCCGAAATTTCAACAATCGGACAGCCCAATTTTTTCGAGAGAGCCGCCGTATCGATTTTGTCGCCGTTTTTTCTCACAATATCCATCATGTTTATCGCAATCACAACCGGTATGCCCAATTCGGTAAGCTGTGTTGTAAGATAAAGATTTCGTTCAAGATTTGTGCCGTCGATAATGTTTAATATAACATCGGGACGTTCTGTTACCAAATAATTTCTTGCCACAACCTCCTCAAGCGTATACGGCGAAAGCGAATAAATACCCGGCAGATCGGTAA
>CAZNGY010000140.1:0-1463 GCA_964572955.1 uncultured Lachnoclostridium sp. | reverse complement strand
AGAGCACCTGACTCTTAATCAGGGTGTCCAGGGTTCGAGCCCCTGAAGGCGCATTAAAAGTCACAAGCTTAGCAGTTATGCAGGTTTGTGGCTTTTTTTATACTTTGAAAATGGGTAATTCTTGAAAAGTCATATTTCCCCGAATAGCGAACAAGGGCATGAAATAATTATGCATTTATCTCATGCCCCTTTAATCTTATGGGTTTCATTAAAGCGTTTGATGAGAGATTATTTTGTTAAATCAGCAAACATTCCGCCTTTTATTTCCGTGATCAAAGTATCATCGAGCTGCAACCATACACTGCAGGCATTTGGATTATATACTTTGGTACAGTCTGCGGAAAATTGTAAGTTCTTTGCTGCGTTTAAGTAGTCAATAATTTCGATATTAGAAGCATACCAGATATCATCTCTGCCGCTTATGTAGGAACAGAAATTCTCAATGACCTCCCAATTGTCATTGTCTTCAAATTCGTAGCTGTGTCCCCATACATACATTAACTTTAAGTACTGCGTTTTATGGAAGTTTGCGAAGGCTTTGGCATATTCCATTAAGTTCGGGTCATTGTGGTGGCAGGTTGCCCTCCATTCCATTGGGTCATTTGGGAGTTCAAAGCTTCCGGTAGTCTCTACCACGCGGGCATATGCTATACCGAGCTGATGAAATAAAGTTTTGATTTCTTCATTATAAGAACCATTCGGGTAAGCATGTCCGCGGATGATGGTTCCGGTCAGCGCTTCTAATCCTTTGCGGTCTTCTAAAATCTCGTTTGCCACATTGGATAACGGACATCTGGAGATGGTCGGGTGGGTCATTGTGTGTGTTGCGATTTCGTGTCCTTTATATAAATCTGCAATCTGTTCTTTGGCAATACGCGGATGCGGCAGATTACTTTGGTCTGCCTGCATTTCACCATAGTTTAAGTTAAAAGTAGCTTTTATGCCGTATTTATTGAAAATGTTCAATAACCGTATGTCTTCGATTTTTCCATCATCATAGCTCATTGTAAGAGCTTTTGCCTTTCCATTAGGAAAACAGGTATAAACTTTCATGTCGATCTCCTTTTCGCAGATGTTTTATGTTGAAGGGATCACGGATTGAATTTCCGATTCCGGTTCGTGATAAATGCTGCTTTGTGGTCATTTGCTGCTGCTTAACGCGAGGCGGTCAGCTTGCAGATTGGATTGCCCATAGAAGAGAATTTTTCTTCATATTCGGTCATGACATTGCCTTCGTTCAGCAGTTCATCATGGTGTAGATCTCTGGTCGAAGCATCTAAATGCCAGCCGGCCTCCGGAATCTCTTCCAGTGAAAAAGTAAATAAATCCTGATTGTCGGTTTTAAATTCCAGATGGCCGTTTTTTTTCAAGACTTTGTCGTAACGGGAAAAGAATTGTCTTGAGGTAAGACGGCGTTTGGCATGCCGGTCTTTCGGCCATGGATCGGAGAAGTTCAGATAAAT
>CAZNGY010000139.1:0-1465 GCA_964572955.1 uncultured Lachnoclostridium sp. | reverse complement strand
GGCCTCTTCTTCCGTTATCATTAAGTGCGTCAACCGCTTCCTGAAGCATTCTCTTTTCATTTCTTACAATGATATCAGGTGCTCCGAGATCAAGAAGTCTCTTAAGACGATTGTTTCTGTTTATAATACGACGGTACAAATCGTTCATATCGGATGTTGCAAAACGTCCGCCTTCGAGCTGTACCATTGGTCTTAAATCCGGTGGGATTACAGGGATTACGGTAAGTATCATCCACTCAGGCTTGTTTCCTGATTCTCTGAATGATTCCACAACTTCAAGACGCTTAATGATTCTTGCACGCTTCTGTCCGCTTGCTTCCTTAAGCTCTTTCTTAAGTTCCTCTGAATCCTTTTCCATATCAATTTCCTTGAGGAGTTCCATGATTGATTCAGCACCCATTCCTGCACGGAATGAGCCGTAGCCAAACTTCTCAACTGCTGCATTGTACTCCTGCTCGGTAAGTATATCTTTCTTGTGAAGATCCGTTTCTCCCGGATCAAGAACGATATAGTTTGCAAAATAAAGAACCTTCTCAAGATTTCTTGGTGAAATATCGAGAATAAGCCCCATACGGCTTGGGATACCTTTAAAGTACCAGATATGTGAAACAGGTGCTGCAAGGTCAATGTAACCCATACGCTCACGACGAACAGATGCCTTTGTTACTTCAACGCCGCACTTATCACATATAATACCTTTGTTACGAATCTTCTTATATTTACCGCAGTGACACTCCCAGTCCTTCTGAGGTCCGAAAATCTTTTCACAGAACAAACCGTCTCTTTCAGGTTTTAAAGTTCTGTAGTTAATTGTCTCCGGTTTCTTTACCTCATACTCACTTATATCACCACTTCTTCCGGCTCTTGCCCACTCCCTGATTTTCTCAGGAGAAGCAAGTCCGATTTTAATTTTATCGTAAGTTATCTGTCTTACGCTATCATCTATCATTTCAGCTGACATACCAGTGCCCCTTTCTTAAATACAATGGAAAAAGTGTAATTTAAAAACCGTCACGGATTTTTAAATATCCATGTTGTCAACGGAAGCTGCATAATCTCCAAAGAGATCTCCGCTTCTGTCAGGCACCACTTCACCAAATCCGGCTTCTCCCATTCCTTCGTAAACCGCCTCGTTGTTAGGTTTATCACCCTCCATGAGTTCTTTGGTTTCTACACTGTTATTAATTGAATAATCAATTTCCTCAGAAAGAACTACTTCATTACCTTCTTCATCAAGAACGGTAACATCAAGTGCAAGTGACTGAAGTTCCTTAAGAAGTACCTTAAATGATTCAGGAATTCCCGGTTCAGAGATATTCTCACCCTTAATAATAGCCTCATATGTTTTCACACGGCCGGTAACGTCATCCGACTTAACCGTAAGAATTTCCTGAAGAATATGAGCTGCACCATATGCTTCGAGAGCCCAAACTTCCATTTCACCGAAACGCTGTCCGCCGAACTG
>CAZNGY010000138.1:0-1482 GCA_964572955.1 uncultured Lachnoclostridium sp. | reverse complement strand
ACCTCATCTTTTTTTCACACTCTTCTTTCTCTCCCATATCTTCCCCATTCGCTCCACATTCTCCCCACATTCACCAACCACCCCCGTCCGCAATTCACTCCCCCTCACATTCCACAAACTTCCCTCTTGCACAACCCTCCCGTTCACCACCTCACACTTAATTCTACCTCCTCCCTCCTCCACACTACTCCAAACTTTTCATATAAAAAACAAAAAGTGCGCCCGAAAGCGCATCTGTAAAAAAAAACACACCGCACGGCTCATACTGCCACACGATGTGTCTAAATATTAAATTTTTATGCCTCAGCAATACCCAAATTATCTTTTTTGTAAAGACCTTTAAGTATAATAGGTGTCAGGAACGACGAAATAATAATAAGAAGTATTACCGGAGTGAAATAATCCCGGCTCATAAGTCCCTCTGCAAGACCTTTCTGTGCCACAATCAGCGCAACCTCGCCGCGCGTCATCATACCCACACCGATTTTCAAACTGTCTTTCCAAGAATAACGGCACAACTTCGAAATACCGCCGCAACCGATAATCTTTGCCGCAAGCGCAACAACAACAAAACACAAAGAGAACAAAAGCATATGCGCGTCAATTCCCGAAATAGATGTGTTAAGTCCTATACTTGCAAAAAACACCGGTCCGAACATCATATATGAATTAATATTCATCTTACGCTCGATATAGTTTGCGTCTTTTATACTGCACAAAATAATTCCCGCAACAAACGCACCCGTAATATCGGCAATTCCAAAATATTTTTCAGCAATATACGATAACGCAAAGCAAAGTGCCAAACCGAAAATCGGAATTCTCTGTGTGTGTTCGTATTTCGTTTCAAGCTTTTTGAAAATCTTGTAGAAAACAAAACCAACAATCGTTGCAAACACAAAGAAAAGCAAACTTCTTAAAATAACTTCCCATGCATTCACATTTCCGCCCGAATTCTTTCCGCCGATACCGATAACTATCGTCAACACGATAATACCGATAATATCATCGATAATCGCCGCACGCACAATCGTCGTACCCAGCTTAGTTTTAAGCTTTCCGAGCTCTGCCAACGTTCTAACCGTTATCGACACCGATGTTGCCGTAAGAATTGTTCCTATAAACAAAGCCGTGTGAAACTGACTCGTCTGCGGAAACAAATAACACATCGCCGTACCGCCGATAAGCGGAATTGCAACACCGCAGCACGCAATCAAGCAAGCCATCGGTCCCGTTTTAATAAGGTCTTTCAAATTCGTTCCCAAACCGGATGAAAACATCAAAATTATAACACCGATTTCCGCCATATACTTCAAAAAGTCGTTCGGCGCAATCAAACCCAAAACGCTCGATCCGAGCAGTAAACCTGCCAAAATTTCACCAACAACCTGCGGCACTCCAACCTTTCTTGCCAAAATACCGAGTGCTTTTGCAACTGCCAAAATAATAGCAAGATCTTTAAAAATCTCATATGCAGCGCTG
>CAZNGY010000137.1:0-1498 GCA_964572955.1 uncultured Lachnoclostridium sp. | reverse complement strand
CATTCCGCCCCAGGATTCCTTCACACAACCAGAAGAGACAAATCCACTTCCCAGAATGATACCTGCCTGTAATACACCTGCAATGGCACCTGCCAGTACTTTCCCACAAATCAGACCGGTCGGATGGACACTGGTTACCAAAATCTCTATGGCACGATTACTCTTTTCCGTAGTAACAGAGGTTGCTATCATCTGTCCATAAAAAATAATCAAAAAGTATACTACAAATACCAATACATATGTATACCAGTAATTCTGTCCGCCATCTTTTCCAAGCACCTCTTTCGTAACCTGTACGGAGTAATTTTCTGCCTCTGCAATCTCTTCCGATGTCAGTCCTTTCTCTATCAGATACTGCTGTTTGTAACAGGCTGTCAATATCTGTGAAAATACTTCTCCAAGGGAATCGTACATGGAAAGGTCATTGACCACATACACAACCTGTTCCGAACTCTGTAATACAAATCCTGCTTCTACATCTCCCTGCTCCACTGCCTGTTTCATCTCTGCTTCCGTTTCGTAAACCGTCCAGTTCGCAGGATATACCGTCTCTATCATCTCATTGCTGATACCTGCCTCAGCCCCAAGACAAAGACCCAAATGTTCCAATTCTTCCTCAAAATCAGTTTCCGAGGTTTCAGCCTCCTCACTCAGAACTCCCGGTATCATGGTCGGCACAACCACCACTGCCACTATTACAAAAGCGAGGAGCAATGTCGTAATCAAAAAACCTTTGTTCTTAAAATAAGTATTTAGTTCAAATTTTAAAACAGTTGAAAATTGTTTCATGCTTCGTCACCTGCCTTTTCTACAAAAACATCATTCAGCGAAGGTTCATAAAGACCAAAAAATTCAATATCTACCCCTTCCTCTAGTAACCTCTGCATAATGGCAGATTTTCCGTTTTCTTCTTTTTTCCGGATGATTATGCGCTCTTTCTGTACCTTCTCTATGTCCAGTAAATCCGCAAATTTTGTCTGCAACAATTCTGCCAGTTCTTCCGACGTTTCGCTCAGGCTCGAAACTACCAGTCTGTCTTTCCCGAATTCCCGTTTCAGTTCACGAAGATTACCGGAAAGCACCACATCACCATGATTCATAATTGCGATTTCATCACAAAATTCCTCTACATAACTCATCTGATGACTGGAGAATATGACCAGTTTCCCTTCCTGAATCTGTTCTTTGATAACATCTTTTAATATCTGTGCATTGACCGGATCAAGTCCGGAAAAGGGCTCATCCAGTATGATGATATCCGGATTACATAGGAGTGTCTGCGCCAACTGCACCTTTTGCTGATTTCCTTTTGAAAGGGTTTCCAGTTTCCGATTCTCATACTCTGAAACACCCATCCTGTCCAGCCACTTTTTTATCTGCTCTTTCGCCTGTCTGCTGTTTAATCCGCGCAGCATGGCAAGATATGTGAGTTGCTCTCCCACTGTCTTTTTCGGATATAGTCCCCTCTCTTCCGGCAGATATCCAATCTGATAATCCT
>CAZNGY010000136.1:0-1525 GCA_964572955.1 uncultured Lachnoclostridium sp. | reverse complement strand
TGTAGGAGATTTCGTGCAGGTTGAGATCGAGGACAATGGAAAAGGCATTGCGGCAAAAGATCTGCCGTATATCTTTGACCGTTTCTATCGGACGGATGCATCGAGAAATTCATCGAAGGGCGGAAGCGGTATCGGGCTTTCAATCGTAAAGAAGATCATGGAGGATCACGGCGGAAAGATCTGGGTGACAAGCAAGGAAGGCATTGGTACGGTGATGTATTTCGTACTTAGAAAATATCAGGAGGTTCCGGTAAATGAGTAAAATATTGATCGTGGAGGATGAGGTGGCGATCGCCGACCTCGAAAAAGATTATCTTGAGCTGAGCGGATTTGAGGTTGAGGTGGAAAATCAGGGAGATACAGGGCTTCTGCGCGCATTGAAGGAGGAATTTAACCTGATCATTCTGGATCTGATGCTTCCTGGCGTGGATGGCTTTGAGATCTGCCGCAAGATCCGCGAAACGAAAAATACGCCGATCATCATTGTGTCGGCGAAAAAGGATGACATCGATAAGATCCGCGGGCTTGGTCTGGGCGCGGATGATTATATGACGAAGCCTTTTAGCCCAAGTGAAATGGTGGCGCGCGTGAAGGCGCATCTGGCGCGGTATGAGCGCCTCATCAGCAGCGGCGGGCCGGCAAACGACATCATCGAGATCCGCGGGATCAAGATCGATAAGAGCGCAAGGCGTGTGTGGGTCAACGGCGAGGAGACGAGCTTTACGTCGAAGGAATATGATCTGCTGGCGTTTTTGGCGCAGAATCCGAACCACGTCTATACAAAAGAAGAGCTTTTCAAGAAAATCTGGGATATGGAGTCGATCGGGGATATCGCGACGGTCACCGTGCATATTAAGAAAATACGTGAAAAGATTGAGTACGATTCGTCGAAGCCGCAGTATATCGAAACGATCTGGGGCGTCGGATACCGCTTTAAGGTGTAAGATCAGAAAATAAATCATAAAACAGAAACAGCCGCTCGGCTTTTAAACTGAGCGGCTGTTTCTGTTATTCATTTTCCATATCCATTAATTGCACCAAAAATGGTGGTACTTATACAAGCTTTATTATAGTATATTGAAAATGATTTGTAAAGTGGAAGTATGAAAAAAATTGAAAAACAGCGAACTTTGCTTATGATCGGGCGCATGGTTCCTTATCAGTGAGCTGCCTTCATTTAGGCGGGCATGCTGTGACATCAAATATTTGTCAGCAGTTTTAATAACCATGAGGAATGATTTTTGCTTTATAAATAGAATGTAAAAATTCATGGGATATTTTGGTATACACGTATGCAACTGATGCAAAAACAGTGTGATTTTTCAAAAAAGCGGAAAAATCGGGATTTTGGTTATCCAAACTATAAATAACTTTGCATAAAATAGTTTTTCAGGAGCTTCAAAATAAGCTGGATATTTTTCTGAAAATGATCGAAAACCCTTGAAAATCAAGGCTTCCGAGGATTTTGAATGTTCTGAAAAAGAGCAAAAAATTTGTCTCAAAAAGTATACTTTTTGAGACATTT
>CAZNGY010000135.1:0-1530 GCA_964572955.1 uncultured Lachnoclostridium sp. | reverse complement strand
ATAGCTGATTTTTTTGTCGGTACAATCGGTATAGGGCAGTTTCCTCCGGGCAACCTTGGTGCGATGGATGTCCTTTAGAATTTGCTGCCTTTCTTCCTCCGTCTGTGCTGCTCGCAGCTGCATTTCCTTCCTTTTTAGTTCTGAGTTTGCAGCAGAATATGCGGCGCTATAGGCTCTGTCATGTCCCTTTGCAAATGCTTTTTGCATTGCTTCGACTTTCATGTCCAGCTCGTGCAGATAGATGTTGGCAAGTATTGGCGAAAGAATTCCACCCTGCGGCGTACCGCTGTATGTGGCGTTCAGTCTCCAATCCTCCATATATCCAGCCTTCAAGAATTTGCCAATTAGGTTGACAAATTTGCTGTCTTTGATTTTCTTCGACAGAATCAGCAATAGAGCCTGATGGTCGATATTGTCAAAGCAGCCCTGGATGTCTCCTTCCACGAACCATTTTGCTCCTCTAAAAGCTCGGTTCACCTGCTTCAAAGCCGTATGACAGCTCCGGTTCGGACGAAAGCCGTGCGAGTTGTAGCTGAAAATTGGTTCGTATATGGATTGAAGAATTTGTCTTATTGCGTCTTGCACCAATTTATCACGGAAGGAGGGTATTCCAAGTGGACGGACTTTTCCATTATGCTTAGGGATATATACACGTCTTACCGGCTTGGGCTGGTAGCTCAAATCTGCAAGTTCACTCATGATGGACTGCACATATTGGATACTAAAGCCGTCTGCCGTGTCGTTGTCAGTACCTTTCGTAGACGCACCATTATTTGCATAGAGATTCTTATATGCTTCCATATAAATGTCCTCTCTCAGCAAATATCTGTACAGCCTCGTAAAGACACCTTCAGGATGATTGCGTGAGCTATTTTCCATTCGCGCCAAAATTTCGGATGTTGGATTCATTGAGGCTTCTCCTCCCTTTCATCTTTCCTTTTGGTCTCATTCAAACTGTTCCCCTTCGCCATGTAATGGGCGTTACCCATTTCTGACTACTATGGGAACTCCGTAACCATGCAGAATTTTCAGGCACAGATGCCATAGCCGACTGTTCGGCGCTTCTGTTTAGGTCATCCCCAGTTAATGCTATCGCTTGAATTCTGGATTGTCGGTTCTGCTTTCGATCCTTTAACACGGGTTCTCCCGCTCGCATCATGGCGTTTGCAATCATACCAACGACGAAGGTATGTGACGTTGGCCAGCCACGAAATGGGTCTCAGGCTATTTTCCCAGTTCCCATCGGAAATGGATGCTCAGATCTCACATTCAGCAAACTCAGCGTTAAACCTCATATCCAGTTGTCATTGCAGTTCAGTCGTGCCCTTTAGCCTTTGGGCAACTTACCGCTTTCCTGCCATGCTACACTCCCGGTTTCCTTTCGGTCTCCGATAAGGCAGGTTGACTCTCCCATGATTGCGGGAGGTAGTTTCATTTTTCTACTATCGATAGCACCCTATCTGGGCGCACGCCCTCTTCGAGCACAGCGACGCGGCTGGCGTTGGAGGAGCTTCCGTAGGCAGCGTTCCA
>CAZNGY010000134.1:0-1533 GCA_964572955.1 uncultured Lachnoclostridium sp. | reverse complement strand
TCAGGGTTGGTCATTTTAATTTTTCCACTTTCCACCAACGGCATAACATACGTCTGAATCGCGTAAGTAACAGAAGATAACCCCAGATATTCACATATTTCTTTCCTTGTGCGAGGTGTTTTACAGAATACCAAAAGATTATTTACTTCTTCTAATTCCGGCTCAACCTGACTGATACTTCCCGACTTATAAAACGTCACCGTAAAGCTGCCTCTCTCGTCTGCGAACTCCGGTTCTCTAAGATGAAACTTTTCCATTTCTCTGCGAATTGTCGGTATTCCGGAATATCTGTTTTCTGTAACACGCAATGTTTCCAACGCTAACGCCAATACAGGATTTCGCGTGTCCGGCTGCATTTTCCCCAACTGGTCAACTTTAATTCTTCCGTATATACCTCCCGGATTTTTTATTTCCATCCTGTCTTCATACATGATAATCTGTATCGGCATACCTTCCGTATGAATACTATAATCGCGATGAACCAGTGCATTGATAATTGCCTCTCTGACTGCAGTCATCGGATAATCTGTCCTATCCTCACGTATCCCTGTTTCCGGGTTAATAATGGTTTTATTCTTCATATTCTTTTTTACAAAACGGATTGCTTCATCAAGCATCTCCGAAATACTGCCTTCAATCCGTTGATTGTCTAAAAAACGCTCTCCCGAATCTCCAAGGCTTCCAATCTCTGTTCCCGGCACGGCGATTGCAGTAATGCACAGCTGTGGAAAATACGTCTGCGGATACGGGCTAAAAACCATCGCTGCACTCAATGTTATTTCATTATTTCTGGTCACGCTCATCAGCTCATAAATACTTTCATTTTCCATATTTGATAAATTAGGTTTTCCTTTTTTAAGCAGGTCAATATATAGCGCTAATTTCTCCTGATTTAAAGATGACAGCGTTGCCCTTTGCACTCCGCGAATATCATCCTGGTACTTCTTTCTGTAAGCCTCATAACTGTAAACCTCATATTCCGTCATGGGCTCATCACTATCGCCCACACGTGTATAAGAACCTTTCAAACGCCCCTTACCCTTATAAAATACCGGTCTGTCCGACAAATCAACACCCGGGATCTCGGCTGACACAAAAGACTTTCCATCTTTTTCTATAACGGTTAACAACGGTCGAACAGTCGGCTCCATTTGCAGACATTGTTCATTTATCTTTTTTTGTATATCCTGAGGATCATAAACTCCTACCTCTTTATAATCCTGTTTTTCATCAATTCCGAAAATGATGATTCCGCCTTCATCCTGATTCGAAAAGCTGGACAAAGAATCGTACAAATGCTGGGGACAGCCTTTTTCTGCACTCTTTAATTCAAGAGTGTTTGTTTCAGATTTCATCCTTTGAATCACTTCAAGTTTTCCAATTAATTCTTCCTCTGTCATTTAAGTTCCTCCATTTCTTTCTATTTTATCATCCCCTTTACTTATATGCAAGAATCTAAAATAATATTCACGAACTCAAAAAAGAACTTAAATCACATTCATGCAATTTAAGTTCCTTTCATTTTCTAAAGCA
>CAZNGY010000133.1:0-1541 GCA_964572955.1 uncultured Lachnoclostridium sp. | reverse complement strand
TCGGATATCTGTATAATCCAAATCTGGCAGATAATCTGACGTTTTCTTTTCAAACGCAGCTGGCAGCAGCAGAATATTATCCCGATCTGTCACGGGGTGTCTATCTAAAGGGTTACCGTTATAATCTGCATTACTGCCCGAAATCTCTGCTGGTAGAAGTGGGGGCGCAGACAAATACGGTACAGGAAGCTATGAATGCAATGGTTCCGCTGGCGGATATTCTGAATAAGGTACTTACAGAAAAGAATGAAAACCGGTAAATTTAAGGGCAATAAATATTGAAATAAAATTTGAAAGTGGTATACTTTTGTGATAAGAGACGGGTATTTCGTCCGGTAGTTTTTATTTGGATAATACATAATAAGTGAGGAACAGATACCTCAGAACGGAGCAGAAGATGGACCAAAGAAAAACAGGTAACGTAAGAGACGGATTTTTGAACAGAAAGCTTTCTTACAAGATTTCGGCAGCGACAGGTGTACTGCTGGCAGGACTGCTGATTGCACTGATTGCAGTGAGTGCAGTGATTTCGGGGAGATATTTGAACAACAGTATTCATGGTGAGTTTGAAAAGGTTGCATCGGAAAATGGTACGAAGGTTCAGAATATCATTACTACAGCGACTAATTGTGCGCAGATCCTGCAGGATTATATCGTAGACCAGTATAATGAACATTATTACAGAGGTTATAACGGTAATATTGCCAAAAGCGATATCTATGATGTGTATCTTAAGACAGAAAATAAGCAGATCGAAGATTTTATGATAAACGTTGCGCGTACAACGGCTGTTTCCAATGATGCGATCGCAGGAGTCGGTATCTTTTTCGAACCGTATGCATTCGATGCTTCCATTGAAGATTATACAATCTATATCAGTGAGGATGACCCGGACACGGTGCAGAGTTACGGTGCTTATTCTGAGTATGGTTTTGAGGATTATTATAAAATAGCGGCAGAAAGTCAGGAAAACAGCTTTACTGACCCGTATGAGGATCAGGGGATTACAACGGTAAGTGCCTCATTTCCGATCGTATATAACAATGAGACCTATGGTGTTATTCTTGTCGATATCAACGTGGATACGTTCAGTGAGCTGAAATCCAGTGATGAAGATTATCCGAGTATGTTTGTATATGTGGCAACAGATGACAGTATGTTAGTATATGACAGTGAATCAAAGGATCTGATCGGAACGCATCTGAACGAGGTGCTTTCGGAGAAGGAATATGCAAAGATTCAGTCAGGCATAGATACAGGAGAGAGCTTTTCTGTAATTACCCAAAAAGAAGATGGAACGCGTGTGACACGTTTCTATTCACCGATCAATGCAAACGGAGAGACCTGGTGGGCGGCGAGTGCGCTGTCTAATTCGGAACTGCTGCGCAATACTTTTGTTCTGGCAGCGTTGATGTCAGTGCTTGCTATTATTACGATCCTAGTGATCATTTCTATCAGCAGCAGGCTTACAGCGAAGTATCTTGCGCCGGTACGCGGAGTTGTAAATGTTGCAGAGGAGCTGTCTCAGGGTAATTTCTCAG
>CAZNGY010000132.1:0-1545 GCA_964572955.1 uncultured Lachnoclostridium sp. | reverse complement strand
GAGCTGGGTCTTCATTATTCCAGATTTGTGACACATTTGAAGTTTCTGGCTTACAGGGTTTTTGCAGGACAGATGATGTGCCAGCAGGAAAAAGAGCTGGTGCAGATGGTGAAAGAGCTTTATAAGCGGGAATATGCGATCAGTGAGAAGATAGCGTTATTCATCCGTGAGAAATACGATCATGAGATCGCAGAAGAAGAGAAAGCGTATCTGACGCTCCATATAAGAAGAATACAGCCGAATATTACTGAATAAGATGGAAGGAGAAGAGATGGGTTTATTTGATTTTATGAAGAAGAAAGACGAGGCGGAGATCATTGCCGCACCGGTAGCAGGAGAAGCAGTAGAGAGTGCACAGATTAATGACCCGACGTTCGCAGAGGAGATGCTGGGAAAGGGCTTGGCTATTAAACCGTCTGATACAAAGGTGTATGCACCGTTTGACGGCACAGTCGCAATGGTATTTGAGACAAAGCATGCGGTCAGTCTTACTTCGGAAAAAGGTGCTGAGGTATTGATCCATGTAGGTCTGGACACAGTTTCACTGAATGGTGAGCACTTTACTGTTCATACAGAAGATGGCGCTTCTGTTAAGAAAGGGGATCTGCTGTTGGAGTTTGACAAAGAGGCAATAGCGGCAGCCGGATTTGATACGATCGTTCCGGTTGTTCTTTGCAATACGGATGATTATAAAGAAGTAAGACGTAAGACGGGCAGTATTGTGAAACCGGGTGATACTGTTATGGAATTAGTAAAATAATAATTACTTGTCTGTAATAGAATGGTAAAAGAGATAGAAAGAGGAAAGTAAATATGAAGACATTTTCTTATGTAGTAAACGATAAATTAGGGATTCATGCACGTCCGGCAGGACAGATCGTGAACGTGGCAAAGCAGTTTACAAGTACGATCACATTAGAGTTCGGAAGTAAGAAGGCGGCTGCAAAAAGTGTTATGGGTGTGATGTCACTCGGTGTAAAGCAGGGAAATGAAGTGAAAGTAAATGCGGAGGGTGAAGATGAAGAAGCAGCGATCGCCGCATTAGAGGACTTCTTCCAGACTAATCTATAATTACTTTGAATAGAAATTCATTGTGACATGGATTTTTATTATAAAATTTTTAAACAACATAGGAGGGTTTTTTTATGAAGTATCTACAAAAACTTGGTAAAGCAATGATGCTTCCTGTAGCCTGCTTACCTATTTGTGGTCTTTTAATGGGTATCGGTTACGCACTCTGTCCGGCATCTATGCAGGGCGGTGACATTACGGGATTTCTCCCATTAGTAGGATTATTCCTCGTGAAAGCCGGAGGAGCTTTGATCGACAACATGGCAATTTTATTTGTTATCGGTGTCGGTGTTGGTCTGGCTGATGACAATGATGGTACAGCAGCTCTTGCAGCTTTAGCATCATGGTTGATGATCACTACATTGTTAAGTACAGGATTTGTTACAACACTTATGCCTTCAGTTGCAGATAACGCAACAAAGACATTAGCATTCAATAAGATCGCGAATCCGTTCATCGGTATTATCGCAGGTA
>CAZNGY010000131.1:0-1566 GCA_964572955.1 uncultured Lachnoclostridium sp. | reverse complement strand
CCCCGCCAGCAGGAATGCGTTTCCGGGGCCGAGGACTTTGGCGGCCAGGCGGGTGGGTGTGTATCCCCGGGCCAGGGCTTGAAGCTTCTCGGTATTTCCCCTTAACCACGTTCGGATCTGCCCCTTTTCTTCCCGGGTAAATGTCCGATAATAGCACAAAAAGTTGATCAGCATCATGCTTGCTTGGGTGTATAGAAATTCTTTTCGCACATCGGTCAACCCCTGTGCTTGGGCATATAGCGAATCGCAGATCTCCATGGTCTTGCTGATCCGCTGGTAACTCACTGTATGGGTAATAGACTCTATATTTTGGTTGTAGACATAATAAGGCTCCGGCAAATATGCCAATGCCTTGCATTTACACAATGCGCCTGCCATCATATAAATATCCTCACCAATGTGGTATGCCGTAGGAAATTGAATATTGTTCTCTATAATCAGTTGGCGTTTGATCGTCACTTTGGATGCAGGTGTGGCAAATCGTTTTTGCGAAAAAATCCGCAAAACGGAATCTCCATCCGGGTCAAAGTATGTGCTTTTCATCAGAGAATCTTCCGGGAATGTCCTTTCTCCCACCCGCAGCATCAGCGGCGCAACCACCGCATCCGGTGCTTTTTGGGCAAGAAGGTCATCCAGCCTACCTAGGGAACCCGGTTGCAAGGCATCGTCCGCATCCAAAAACAGCAAATACTCCCCCCGGGCCATACGGATGGCCGCATTCCTTGCCGCAGAAACGCCGCCATTGGTCTGGGCCCGGTACCGAACAGTTGCATATTGGTTGGCATACGCTTCACACAACGCACCGCTTCCATCCAACGAGCCGTCATTGACCAGCAGGATCTCACAGTTCCCGTACCCTTGCTCCAGAATGCTCTGTAAGCAGCTTTCCAGATAACGTTCTGCATTATATACGGGGATCACAATGGACAGTCTCATTATTTCCTCCTGACGGGCCATCACTGGGCGATGGTCCACAAATACATATTCATCAGCGAGATCGCAGGGAAAACACAGCAGCCCGCTTTCACCAAAATTTCGGCTTTGGCATCCGCCCAGGCCAGGGAATTGTTGTAGCACGCCAGACCCAGCAACGGGAAAATAGGGATCAGATACCTGCCTTGTAGTCCCACAAACACTTCAGAATCCGCAGGTGTCCAGCGGAATGCCGCCATCATCAGCAGCAGGAAAACTCCCGCCGCAACCAGCAGCAGATACCCCCGCTGCGCAGGATGTAGGCGAATCTTTTCCTCCCGGCAGCATACCTCCACCAACAGTAAAAAAACGATCATCAAGGTAACTCCATCGCTGGAGCCAAGATCAATATTGAATAGCTGGATCCCATTGACCAACATCTCGCCCAACTGGTCACGTAAGGTGTTGGCAATGACAAGCAGTGTATGAGCCGGGTCCGCCAGCAGATCCCACAGCGTATAAGCCGGGGTATCATAAATGCTGGTACCTTCCCTGTTGAACAGGTTAAAGAAAAACGTCCACTTCACAGCTACGAACACCGTCAAAGCCGCCACCAGCGCCAGCACAAGATACAGAGCCATCCGTTTCCCATTC
>CAZNGY010000130.1:0-1571 GCA_964572955.1 uncultured Lachnoclostridium sp. | reverse complement strand
TTGCTTGTCGCGATAGCCGCCTACGCCGTCGGAAACATCTGCTTCCGCAAAAAAGACCTGCCGCTGTAGAGGCACTTATACGAAAGAAAGCAATGCAATAATAAAGATGAACATACAGCTTCGTATGTTCATCTTTTTTGCACTATTGTGTTTTGCTTTATAGCAGCCATCCGTTTTGCGCTAATTGCAGCGCAAGAGCGCCAATATCTGCCGGGGATTTATTAACATCTTCGATCAGCCAATACCGTATTAAGCTATATATTCCGTTGAGCATAAATTTATTTAATAAGCTCTGCGTTGCAGCATCAAATTGTTGTACAGAATCTTTATAATCTGACATACATGTGACGCGATTTTTGAATATCTCTTCAACAATTTCTGAGTCAGCTGTGAAATTTTCAAAAATCAGAACCGCTTCTTTCCTGTGCGTTTTTAAATAGGTACAGATCTCTTCGACCTGTTTATCTAATGCCCAACCGGAATTTTTGTTATGCTCCTGCCCGAAGAATTTGATTTGTTCCGCCAGATCATGTCCCATTTCTTCAAGTACATCAAATTGGCTGCCATAATGATTGTAAAATGTTGTTCTGTTAATTCCGGCATCAGCACAAAGCTCACTTACAGAGATCCTGCTTATCTCTTTTTTCTCCATAAGCTTCATTAAGCTTTCCTTTAAAAGTCGTTTTGTCAGCCTTACCCGTTGATTCTCTTTCTCCACTTTCATTCTCCATTCTCGACATTCTATACACCATTGTTTGTTCTGCACCATTCTGAGCGCAACTGTCTGTTGCCAACTATACACTTGTATATTATAATCCGAATATACGAATTGTAAAGGGGCTTTTAAATGAGATTCTTGAATAAGTTGTTAAAATACTGGGCGCATATTTCTGTTTATATTGGTGCCGTATTTGCTCTGATTGCAGCTTTAGGGGAATGGGATTTGAGAATGAGCACCTTGCTCATATCAAGCACGTTTATATTCCTGCATTTTTATGAGGAATTCGTATTTCCCGGAGGTTTCGCATGGTGTGGACTGAAGGTTGAAATGGGTATTACTGATACTGATGCTACCAAGTGGCCTCTGAACCGTCCAACGTGCATTTTTGGAAACTGGTGGTGTGCAGTTCTTGTCTATATTCTGCCCATGTTTCTGCCAAATGTAAAATTCCTCACTCTTGCAGTCATTCTGTTTGCTTTTATCGAAGCAATAATGCATGGTGTCGGCTTTAACATAGGACTAAGAACTTACTATAACCCGGGGCTTCTCACTGCACTCTTCGGTCTGCTGCCGGTATCACTGAATTACCTGATCAGAACTTGGAATATGCACATATACGACTGGAAAGCCTATGTTTTAGCTCTTATCTGGATCGTACTGAATTACTGGATCGCCTTCCGTTCTCCGATTTACAAAAAACTCGGGAGTCTTGGTGATAAGTATGCATTTTCTCAGGAAGAAGTATGGCAGGCCAAGCGATATATTGACAAATTCAGCAAATAAATAAAGAGCCTACCGCCGCGCAGAAAAAGCGCGGCGGTTACATTTTTATTGACAAAGCAATTCCCAA
>CAZNGY010000129.1:0-1584 GCA_964572955.1 uncultured Lachnoclostridium sp. | reverse complement strand
ATCCAAATCATCAAATATAACGATAAGCTTTAATTTGCAAAATCAATAGTTTAAATCACCAAAACACGCAGATAAAATGCGTGTTTTGTGTTTATTGGATAAAATGTATTGCTAAAAGGAGGATAAAATGAACAACGATATTTGTGTTGCAAGCGATGATAATCTTGTCAATATCAGAGTCGGCGCCATAATCATCAAAGACAATAAAGTGCTTATGATGGGCAATGAAAAAGTGGACTATTTGTACACTGTTGGCGGAAGAATCAAGTTTGGCGAAACATCTTGGGATGCCGTTGTGAGAGAGGTGTTTGAAGAGACGGGCGTAAAGATGGAAGTGGATAGACTCGGCTTTGTTCACGAGAATTTATTCCCAGGTGATTCATACTTTAAACAAAATAAATTTGTGTATGAAATTGCATTTTATTTTTATATGAAAGTGCCATCCGACTTTTGTGAAATATCACAAAACCAAACAGAAGATAACGCAAAAGAGTGCTTGCATTGGGTGGACCTTGACGAGATTGAAAAGTGCAAAAAGCTCTATCCTGCATTTTTCAAGACAGAACTTAAACATCCCACAAAGGAAGTAAAATACTTTTTGACGGATGACAGAAACAAAAAATAATTGCGAAAATCTATGCGAAAATATCAAAAAAGATTGCGAAAAAAGCAATCTTTTTTGATGTTTTTTTGATGTTTTTTTATAACTTTTTTATAGCTTTTTTATCTATCCCACAACGGTGCCGTCATTGATTTTGATAAGCTTTGCTTTGTTTTCAAGCTCATACTCCGTGCAGGTGAGTATTGTTTGAAAACCTTCCGTCATTTTGAGAAGAATTGTTTGGCGGTTTTGATCGAGTTCGCTCAAAACATCGTCAAGCAATAGCACCGGTGGTTCACCTATCTCGTTTTTGTAGATGACAACTTCGCCGAGTTTCATTGCAAGTGCGATTGTACGCTGTTGACCTTGCGAGGCATATTTGCGTGAATCCTTGCCGTTGATTTCAATCTTTATATCATCACGGTGAGGGCCAACAGTGCAAAAGCCTAGTTCTTTATCTTTATCGCGTGATGCAAGGATTGCTTGATAGAGATTTTTTTCAATCTCACTATCCTCACAATCAAGCTTTGCGCAACTCTCATAAGAGATGGTAAGCACTTCTTTCTCTCCGCTCAATGCGTTGTGAAATTTGCCTGCGCAACTATTGAGAGTGGCGATATATTCCTTGCGTTTTTGTATGATGATTGCCCCTTCCTTTGCAAGACCTATATCCCACACATCGAGCATATCGTCAATGTTTGGATTAAACTTGTATTCTTTGAGCAAATTGTTCTTTTGTTTCAAAGTCTTATTGTATCGCTGAAGTGCCAAGAAATATGCCTTTTGTTGCTGGGATATGCCGACATCCAAAAATCTGCGCCTTTCCTGCGGTGATTCTTTGACAAGCTTGAGTTCATCGGGTGAGAAAAATACCACACCGAGTGTGCCCAAAAGCTCGCCAGCACGATTTACGGGGATACCGTCAACGGCAACCTTCTTTTTGCCTTGCTCGTCTATTTGCAAACTTATGGTATGTTTTCTAA
>CAZNGY010000128.1:0-1622 GCA_964572955.1 uncultured Lachnoclostridium sp. | reverse complement strand
ATATTTTAGCCGGTGCTAAATCCATTGGATTAATTAAAAGGCTGAACTGTTACAAATATCAAGCTCCGACACCCGAAGCTTAAAATCTTCAAAAATACCGGATGTAATCTCATCTTCAAACAAATATGTATCCGGAAGTGAATAGCCCTCCTGCCCGGCTTCCATATTACGCCTGTAGACACATACCTTATTCCCGACCGGATCTACAATCCAATATTCCCGCACTCCGACTGTCTCATATACTTTCAATTTATCTGTCTCATCCCGCATCTGTGTCGATGCTGATAACACCTCGATAATCCAGTCCGGAACACCTTTACAGCCCTTTTCATTCACCTTAGATGTATCACAGATGATCGTAATATCCGGTACGACTACTGTTCCTTTTCCGGTAGGAAGCTCCACATCAAACGGTCCCGGATATACCCGACATTTCCCCCTTTTTTTCTTGATATAACTGCCGATCGCATAGCCAAGTTCATAAACAATCCGCTGATGTCTTGCTCCCGGTGATTCCATTACGAAAAATTGTCCATTTATTAATTCCAACGGATACCCTTCCGGTGTCTCGTAATAATCATCAACAGAGAAGAACTGCTCTGTTCCTTCCGCCTTGTCACAACAAACTCCAAATAGTTTCGCATATACCCTAATCCGTTCCTGCAAATGCTTATTCTCCCCGATATCCACCAGAAAATCTCTTGTCTCTATCCGAAAATAATACCCCATCTGCTCCAATGCTTCTATACGCGGATATGTCCTCGCATGAACCCAGTCACAAAAGGTAGTATAACTAATATCCAAATCCTCACATACAGCTTTTCTTGATTTATGATAAATCTGCATAAGCAGTGCCAGATTTGCCGCGATCACTTCTTTCGGTGTCTTCTGCTGTAAGCCTGTACCCATACCCGTTCCTCTCTTTTCGAATCCAATCATTATATCTGCACATTTCTATGTTCTGACACTCATTTCCACAAAAATACGGTTTAACCGTATTTTGATTTTACGATTAAACCGTATTTTTGTCAATTTAATATTATCGAAAATAACATTTTATATATTCAACAGATCACTATATGCTTTCAATGCTCCGTCTGTATCATGTGCAAGTACCTTCTTTGCCAATACTTTACCGAGCTGTACGCCTTCCTGGTCGAAGCTGTTAATATTCCATACAAAGCCCTGGAACATTACCTTATTTTCAAAATGTGACAACAGAGCTCCAAGTACTGCCGGTGTAAGCTGTTCACCAACGATGATACTTGATGGACGGCCGCCCTCAAAATATTTGTTACGGTCTGCGTCATCTTTACCACATGCAAATGCTACAATCTGGGCTGCCACGTTTGCACAGAGCTTCTGCTGGCTTGTGCTGCCTTCGATAACTACATCGCTTCCCATCTGATTGCTGCGGAAGCCGACAAACTGCAATGGGACAATATTTGTTCCCTGATGTAATAACTGGTAGAAGGAATGCTGTCCGTTTGTACCCGGTTCGCCGAAAATAACAGGTCCTGTTACATAATTTACCGGCTCGCCAAAACGGTTGACAGATTTACCGTTTGATTCCATATCAAGCTGCTGTAAATGTGCCGGGAAACGGCTTAATGCCTGTGAAT
>CAZNGY010000127.1:0-1659 GCA_964572955.1 uncultured Lachnoclostridium sp. | reverse complement strand
ATGAGGACTTTATCACACAGGACGAGATTGATTACCGGCTGACAGGCGGAAGCGGTGTGGAGCATGGGAAATTCCGTATTTATGAGTATTTCATGGAGGGGCATGAGAAAAAGGACAACATTGAGTTTCTGAAAAATGAATATGGCATTGGCGGCAGTTCCTATGCACTTCCGGGAAGTGACAACGGGCATGAGGATCATGATGCGAAGGGTATCCGTCTGGAAAAGGGAAGCTATGGAAGTCCGTATGCAGAAATACTCTTAAACTGGAATGTTGTAGAGAAACGTATCAGCGAGCTTATCAAAGAAGATAAATATCTCTCACCGGAGGGAAAAGAAGCCTATGCCGCTTACAAACAGAAACAGGCAGAAGAAGCCATGCAGAAAGAAGCGGAAAAGCTGGAGCATGGTGTCCGTCTGGAATGTAAGGAAGCCATAGAAAAGGCGATTGCTGATAATTTTGATGGTTCTACCCTGTCGAGAGATACTGCAAAAACAGTGATCGAGCAGTATGGAAAAGAGCGTGTGGAGTATGTGCTTGCCAATACCATTAGGCACTTATCCCATGACGGACGATTTTCCATCAACAATAAAGAGTGGGCGAAAGAACTTGTACCGGAAGCAACAAGGGAAACAAGGGATTTGATCGTGACCTCGCATCCGGCTGTTTTAGACGGATTTACCAATCAGGCAAGACGTTATCAGGAACTGGAGAAAGAGCCGGAGAAACAGCCTCTGCCGGAAGCGGAAGAAATCATGGCGGTGATAAGGGTTTGCGGGACGATGGAAATGGATGGTATTGCTGATTGGAATGAAGCCACCGATAAAATCACATTTACCATTGACGGAAGAACTTTGGAAGGAAAGGAAGTTTATGATTTTGTCCTGCCGCAGGCAGAAGAATATGTACTGCTTCAGATGATTGCGGGAGAAACACAGAAGGCATTGGAAATGGATGCCATGTTAAAGTCTGTCAGAGCGTATGCAGCCCGGTATGAGAAAGATATGGAATATCCGACAGAAAAAACGGATGAAGCTGTGGAACATGAAAGTGCAGACAGGATACCGGCGGCTGAAACGGCAACAGATACCCAAAATGAGCCGGAGCAGAAAGAGGAACGTCTGGAAGTTACGGAAACATCGGATGCGTTCACAGAGCCGTTTGCGATATGGGATAAGGAAAAAGAAGATTATTATACGCAAGCCGATGGCACAGTGCCAACCTTTGAAACTGTACCGGAAGCAGAAGATTACATCAGGAATTTCAAAGAAACGGAAAAAGCAAAAGCAGAAAGAGAGAAAACTGCACGGGAAACAGGAACAGAGGACCGGCAGACGGAACAATCCAATACAGCCATTCCACAGTTAAAAAACCCAGAGATTGATAAGTCCAAAGCAGTTAATTTCCGTATCGTGCCGCAGCCGGAGGAAAGTGGTTCAAAAGGCTTTGCGGCAAAGGAAAAATTCCGTCAGAATATTGAAGCTATCCGTACCTTGGAGCTGATAGAAAGTGAAAACCGCATTGCTACATCACAGGAGCAGGAGATTTTAGCAAAATATGCAGGCTGGGGCGGTCTTGCGGATGCGTTTGATGAAAGTAAAAGTGCATGGGCTGGGGAATACCGGGAATTAAAGAGCCTGTTATCCCCAGAGGAATACA
>CAZNGY010000126.1:0-1672 GCA_964572955.1 uncultured Lachnoclostridium sp. | reverse complement strand
AAGAGATTCCAACATTTACCGGCTATTCATTAGGTCAAATGCTTAACGATACCATATCAGAGTATTTTGCAAATCCGGTACATCAAAAAGAATTTGAGAAATGGAAGCAAGACAGAGAACGTAATCAGGGAGGTGAGATAAATGGATCAGAAAGAGATAAATGAACTGCTGAATGCAAAAGAAACATTCCGCTATCAATTACTTAGCCGTATGCAGAGTGATTGTAATTACTATTTAGGAAATGGTCATCGTAATCCGAATGATTTGTGGGCAGGAAATGAAGCAGATCATATAAAAATTATGAAAGCACTTTATGAAAGTTTTGCGGAAGATAGAAAACCAGAATGGTGTTCGATGGAACACATTAGTACTTATGAAAAAAACATGGTTCAGGAGCAGATGGAACAGATACAAAAACCTGTAAGAAGAAGCAGAGGGAGATAATAATGTTCAAATGGCTTGTCAGAAGGAGAAAGTGTGCATCGGAAATTGAAAGATATGTCACATTGATATTTTGTATGATCACAGACATAAAGAATGTTGATCATCTGATGAAAATTTATGATTTTGCAGAAGTATTGTGGAGAAAAGAAAAAAGAGAAGCCGGAAAAGAAATCACTTCATTTTCCGAAAAAAGTTTATAGCATTCTGAAAGCCGGCACGTTCTTCAGCAGAGATATTGAGATACCATTGCAGGAAATCTATATCGTTTTTTGAAAGATTAAAAGCGGAGCATAACGAATAAACAGCATCTTCCTGCTTTACAGATTTTACATATTCCATTATTTCAGATTCAGATTGGTAAATCTCAGAATCATCTGCATTTGATAAGAGCCAGTCAAGGCGAATGTTATATACAGAACAGATTTTGAAAATAATCGTGGAGGTGACGGATTTTTTCTTATTTTCTATTTGTGACAGATAAGTTTGCGTAACAGATAACGCATCAGCAAATTCGGATTGTGTTAAATGCAGAATATTCTGACGAAGATATAAGATACGTTCAGCTACGAAAACTTGTTCCTCAGATGAAAGTTTTTGCAATAAATTTGAAATAGAGTTTTTCATGTGCACCTCGATATAATCCATAAAATAAAATAGACCTCGTTCTGCCAAACAAGGTCTAAAGTGAAGTGAATTTTCTAAAATCCCACCAAAGATTGTAGAAACAAACCTGCATTGCAGATTTACCATGCTTCGCTTCTGTTTTGGAAATCATTATATCATAAGAACATTAAAAAAGCAACCAAAATAAGTGTTTTGAACATAATTAGAGACATATTTTACAAGTTATATATCACATTTAAGGAGAACAGATATGCAATCAGTACCGTATTTAAACAAGAAGAAAATGTATGAGTTGCTCAAAGAAATAGCAGAGTACAAGTTAGATTTGATGAAAAATGCAGAGTACAAATTTTATCAGGGTTCAGAATGGTTAAATTGTGGTACAGATGGAGAAGAAGATTCGATTATTTATAAGATGTATCATGAAGGATATTTTATGAGCTTGGATATTCTGAAATGGAGTAATGAAAAATGTAAATATGAAGAAATTGAACGAATTACATATCGTTTACAAAATGAGAGATGGGTTAAAAGATATCAAAGAACGGAAGTGCATCAAAAAACGATGGAAACCAAAGAGTGGTTGGATGCCCAGAATAAAAAT
>CAZNGY010000125.1:0-1694 GCA_964572955.1 uncultured Lachnoclostridium sp. | reverse complement strand
ATTTCGCTAAATTTTGATTAGCGCTTTTCGTTAATAGCTGCCTGTGCTGCTGCAAGTCTTGCAATTGGAACTCTGAATGGTGAGCAGCTTACATAATCAAGACCGATTGCATGGCAGAATTCTACTGAACTTGGATCTCCTCCGTGCTCACCACAGATACCGCAGTGAATTTCCGGACGTGTTGACTTTCCAAGTTTGATTGCGGTTTCCATAAGCTTACCTACACCATCCCTGTCAAGCTTAGCAAACGGATCGTTTTCAAAAATCTTTGCCTTGTAATATGCTTCAAGGAATTTTCCTGCATCATCACGGGAGAAACCATATGTCATCTGTGTAAGATCGTTTGTACCGAAACAGAAGAACTCAGCTTCTTTAGCAATCTGGTCAGCCGTAAGAGCCGCACGAGGAATTTCAATCATGGTACCAACTTCATATTTAAGTTCAACACCTGCTTTTGCAATTTCTGCATCAGCCGTTGCAACTACTTTTTCCTTAACGAATTTAAGTTCCTTATCATCACCGATAAGAGGAATCATGATTTCAGGAACAACCTTCCAATCAGGATGAGCCTTGGATACATTAATTGCCGCATTAATTACAGCCTTTGTCTGCATTACTGCAATTTCAGGGAATGTTACCGTAAGACGACATCCTCTATGACCCATCATCGGATTCATTTCATGAAGCTGATCAATGAGCTTTCTGATTTCTTCCATTGTCTTACCCTTGGCATCTGCAAGCTTTCTGATATCTTCTTCATCAGTAGGAACAAATTCATGTAATGGAGGATCAAGGAAACGAATTGTTACAGGATCTCCTTCCATCGCCTCAAAAAGCTTCTCAAAATCGCCCTGCTGAAGAGGTAAGAGTTTTGCAAGAGCTTCTTCTCTTTCTTCAAGAGTATCTGAACAAATCATTTCACGGAACGCATCAATTCGGTGTCCGCCAAAGAACATATGCTCTGTACGGCAAAGACCGATACCCTCTGCTCCAAGTTCTCTTGCCTTCTTGGCATCCTGTGGTGTATCTGCATTTGTACGAACCTTTAAAGTACGGTACTTGTCAGCCCATTCCATAATTCTTCCGAACTCACCTGCTATTACTGCATCAACAGTCGGAATTGCTCTGTCATAAATATATCCTGTAACACCGTCAAATGAAATAATGTCGCCTTCATGGAATTCCTGGGCTCCGATTTTGAAAGTCTTATGTGCTTCATCCATCTCAATTGCAGAACATCCTGAAACACAGCAGGCTCCCATACCACGAGCAACTACTGCCGCATGGCTTGTCATTCCGCCTCGTACGGTAAGAATACCCTGTGAACACTTCATACCTTCAATATCCTCAGGTGATGTTTCAAGTCTTACAAGGACAACTTTCTCACCCCTTGCAGCCCATGCCTTAGCATCATCTGCCGTAAATACTACCTTGCCGCATGCCGCACCCGGTGCTGCTGCAAGTCCTTTTGCAATAGGAATTGCCTTGCTGATTACATAAGAATCAAACTGCGGATGAAGAAGTGAATCAAGGTTTCTAGGATCAATCATCGAAACTGCCTTTTCTTCATCAATCATTCCTTCATCTACAAGGTCACAGGCTATCTTGAGAGCTGCTTTTGCCGTTCTCTTACCATTTCTTGTCTGTAACATATAGAGTTTTCTGTCTTCAATGGTAAATTCCATATCCTGCAT
>CAZNGY010000124.1:0-1709 GCA_964572955.1 uncultured Lachnoclostridium sp. | reverse complement strand
AATGAAATTCATGCGTAACTTTCCGCTGATGGTCGCTAAGATCTGATGACCATTCTCTAATTCAACTTTGAAGAATGCATTCGGTAATTTCTCGACTACTACACCTTCAACCTCAATAACATCTGCTTTTGACATCTAGTTTTCCTCCTGATCACGATTTACTATGCTTGCATATGTTTTAACTGCTTTTTTTATCGTAAGATTATTCTGTTCAACCGCCAATATTTCTTCAACTACAGGCGGAAGATTTTTGATAATCTGTACATGCTTTACATTTTTCTTCTTCGGCTTCTCTAAGGTCCGATTCATCCCATTCACTAATAAGAAGTACTCCGCTTCTTTCTCAAGTACAAAATAATATTGGTTTTTGTCATGTCCTGACAATGATTTTGCAAACTCCATTTTATTCTCTTTCCATGTGTTATTTCCAGATACCCTCTGCTATTTCTGCATCTGTCAATGTAAGGATTTCGGGTTTCCCATCGGTAATTATGACGGTATTTTCATAATGCGCCGACAAACTCATATCCTCCGTCACCACTGTCCAGTCATCATCCAGCCATACAACATCTGCCATACCCATATTGATCATCGGCTCGATCGCCAATGTCATACCCGGGCGAAGTTTGATGCCTCGGCGAAATTGTCTGTAATTTGGAATTTCCGGATCCTCATGCAGATGGCTTCCAATTCCATGTCCGCACAAATCTTCTACCACTCCGTATCCAAAACTTTCTGCATAACCACTAATTGCATTGGAAATCTCATGTAAATGATGTCCTGCTACCGCATACTTTATGCCCTCAAAAAAACTTTGTCTCGTTCTTTCAATTAGTAATCTTACAACTTCCGGAACTTCTCCGACTGCATGCGTTCTGGCTGCATCAGAATGATACCCTTTATGAATAACTCCGGTATCCAAACTTACAATATCACCTTCCTGAATCACTCTCTTACGGGAAGGAATACCGTGTACGACTTCTTCATTGATTGAAACACATACTGAAGCCGGATAACCGTTATAATTCTTAAAAGAAGGAATACAGCCAAAGCTTCGTATCATTTCCTCACCAATCCGGTCAATTTCCCATGTCGTCATACCCGGTCTTAATTCTTTCTCCAGCCCTGCATGTACCTTAGCCAGAATCTTTCCTGCTTCACGCATTAATTCAAGTTCCCGCGCAGATTTGATCGTTACAGCCATATCTATTTCTCCAAAATTGCTATTATATCAGCAAATACTTTTTCCATTGTCTGTGTACCGTCTACACTCATTAAAATGCCCTGTTCTTTGTAATAGTTAATGAGCGGCTGTGTCTGTTCATGATAAACACTCAGTCTCTTCTGTACTGTTTCAGGCTTATCATCCTCTCTCAATACCACTTCATTTCCACATCTGTCACAAATTCCTTCTACTTTGGTCGGTATCGAAATAATATGATATGTAGCACCGCAGCTTAGGCAGGCACGTCTTCCACTCATGCGTTTTACAATATTTTCATCCGGAACATCCACATCAAGTGCGAAGTCCATTTTCTGATTTATTTTATCAAGTGCCGCGTCAAGTGTTTCTGCCTGTGGAATGGTTCTTGGAAAACCATCTAAAACAAAACCATTTACGCAGTCATCCTGCTGTATTCTATCCATAACTAAGTCACAGGTTAATTCATCTGGAACTAATAACCCCTGTTCGATAAACTGTTTCGCTT
>CAZNGY010000123.1:0-1713 GCA_964572955.1 uncultured Lachnoclostridium sp. | reverse complement strand
GCTGCGATCGTCATATTTGAGACAATGGAATAAATCTTTTTGTTATACTTTTCTGCCAGCTGAAATGCTTTTTTCACAATTTCCTTATCCATATCCACTTCTAAGACAATGGAATCCGCATTTGCAAAAATCTCATCCCCTTTTTCCTCCAACAGATCCAAAATCGGCATCAGGTTTGGCCTCTGTGAAATAGACCCCGCCAGATCTCCTTGTGTATCAAACACTGCCAGCCATGTACCCATACCGGAAGGAAGTGACAAAATATGATCACAAT
Organism: uncultured Lachnoclostridium sp.; assembly: GCA_964572955.1. Classification (GTDB taxonomy): domain Bacteria; phylum Bacillota; class Clostridia; order Lachnospirales; family Lachnospiraceae; genus UBA3775. Next base: position 1,439 of record CAZNGY010000123.1, on the reverse strand, counting down.
TTACCTTATGGCGCTTCAGCTTATTCACAACATCTTCGCCCATAGGAGTATTATCCACAATACTGACAAAGGTAGGACGCAGCTCTACATTGGCTATATCCTCTGCCACATTACGGCTTACCCCGCCATGGATATATTCAATATGCCCCGCATTCCTTCCATCCGGAATATAAGCATCTTCCGGAAAACCTTTGATATCTACAAATACCGCTCCGATTACTACAATACCCATGATTATCCTCTTTTCTTTTTATCCAAATATTTATCATAATAGTACTTTATATTTCCATTATAACAAAACACTTCTCCGACTTCTACCATTTATTTTTCCAGTTCTATTGAATTATCCTTTTTATTGTTCTATAATAGTCGTGGCTTTTAGCCATAAAACATAAGAAAAGAGGTACCTAAAATGAAAATGTTACAAAAACAAAGTTTGAAACGCGTGATCATATGGGCTATTCTCCTGTTTATCTTCGGCGGTTTCATGCTGTCACTCGCTTTTCCTTCCTTTCTCACAGCTTTAGAGCCGGGTGTAACGCTGGATGAGATTGATTTTTCCGGCGATATCGAAGGAATCCATGTTCACGATACCGTATACGGCATCTATGACTATTACTGTGAAGAAACCGAAAATAACAATGTAGTTGCCAAAGAATACATTATTGATGCAAATAATTATTATTTTATCGGTTTACGTTCCGAACACCGTAAAATGAAAAAAGCAGATAATCTTCTTGAAGCAACGATTCAGTATCTTAACGGCAACGACGACGGGACAATGTTAGTTGAAGCACAATATACGATTGACGGTGTGATCAAGGCAATGCCTTATGACAGTAAACGCTATTATCATGAATATGCTGACTGGTGCGATCTCGACCGTGAAATTTTTCTTCCTTATTATATAGAGGATGGTTCTTACGGTCTCTATGATAAGACTGATCTGATACTCTTTGGCATTCTTGGTATCAGCACATTCGGTTTTGGCATACTGCTTTTCATCTGGGCATTGACCGGACACTATCAGAGAAACATCAAAACTTACATTAACAATTGTCCAAATAAAGAACTTGCCACTGCAAAAGTAGAAAACTTTTTATCTACCGTACCGCTGAACAACGGAATGCGTTACAACCATGAATTTATTTTCGGCACTAATGGTGTTTCCACTACTTTTGGTGAAACAGATAAACTTGTATGGGCATACAAACATATCGTAACACAAAAACGTAATTTTATCACAGTCGGCAAAAGCTACTCTCTGATGCTTGGTTTTGTAGACGGAACTCAACAGGAAGCTGATATTGCCACAGAAGAACAGTTAGATAAGCACTTGGAAAATCTTTATAAGCTCTGCCCAAAGGCAATCTTCGACTATAGCAGTGAATTAGAAAAAATGTTCAACAAAAACCTGCCGCAGTTCTTAAATTTGAAAT
>CAZNGY010000122.1:0-1718 GCA_964572955.1 uncultured Lachnoclostridium sp. | reverse complement strand
AATATAAAGAAAATAACCGGAAATATTATTGTATATGATTTTACGAAGTAACTAATAGAGTAAATACACGATAAGGAGAAAATATGAACGCAGTTATTTACGCACGATATTCACCTGGTCCTCGTCAAACGGATCAAAGTATTGAAGGACAAGTCAGAGATTGTATGGCATATGCCGAAGAAAACGGCATAAAGGTCTTGTCTGTATATGCTGATAAACACATATCTGGAACTGATTTTGAAAAAAGATCTGAATTTAACAGAATGCTCCATGATGCCGAAAAAGGACAATTTGAAGCTATAATCGTATGGAAAATAGACCGCTTTGGCAGAGATAGAGAGGAAATTGCTCTCAATAAAATTAAATTAAAACGTCATGGAATCCGCCTGCTCTATGCAAAGGAAATCATTCCTGACGGTCCTGAAGGAATTATTCTTGAAAGTCTTATGGAAGGATTAGCAGAATACTATATTGCTGATCTGCGACAGAAAGTAAAACGTGGGCAGCGTGAATCTGCTTTAAAGGGATTTGCTGTTTCCGGACAAGCTGTATACGGTTATAAAATCGTTGATAAAAAATACCAGGTTGACGAAAAAGAAAGCTGGGTTGTTCTTTATGTGTTTGAAAATATTGACTCCGGCAAAACTGCCACTCAAATATTAGAAGAACTTGAACAATTAGGAGTAAAAAATCGAAAAGGCAGCTCTATAACAAAAAATGGCATCTATACCATGCTCAGAAATCGAAAATACATAGGCGAGTGTTTCTATGACGGTATTGCCATTCCTATTCCTCGTATTGTTCCGCAGGAGCTTTGGGATTCTGTACACTCCAAGTTTATAAAACGACCTCATGCTTCTGCAACCTATAAAGCTGTTGAAAGATACCTTCTATCCTGTAAAGCATACTGTGGTGAATGTGGTTCACTTCTTGTTGGGGAATCCGGACGTGGAAAAGGTGGTACCGTCTATCATTACTATAAATGTGCTCAAAGAAAACGAAAAAAAGGCTCTGATAAGTGTTCCTTAAAAACTATGAGAAAGGACGATTTAGAGGACTTTGTTGTAATGCACACGATTGATGATGTCCTGCAAGATGATATCATTGACTACCTTGCAGATAAAGTAGTTGAAATTCAGGCGAAAAATTCCATAAACCAAAAGCTGATCCAGCTCAAGGCAGCTTTAAAAGATTCTGAAAAAGGAATCAAAAACATAATGAAAGCCATTGAGGAAGGGATTTTTACGCCTACAACCAAGCAACGGTTGATGGAACTGGAAAGTCAAGTTGAGGATTTAAAATTGCAGATTGCAAAAGAAGAAATACAAAAGCCTACAATTAACAAAGAACAGGTAGTTTATTGGCTTAATCTGTTTAAACAAGGGGATATACATGATTCATCTTTTCGTGAAAGGCTTCTTGACGTATTTGTACATTCTGTTTATGTATATAACGAAAAAGTGATCATTGCCTACAATTACTCGCAGAACAACAATCACCATTCAATTGATTATGATCCAAACATTTTAAGGTGTTCGGATATAAATGTTTTAGTGAGACATCGGGGATTCGAACCCCGGACAACTTGATTAAAAGTCAAGTGCTCTACCGACTGAGCTACACGCCCGTATTCATTTGTAACAATACTTATATAAAACAAACAGGGCTAGCTGGATTCGAACCAGCGAATGCAGGAATCAAAATCCTGTGCCTTACCG
>CAZNGY010000121.1:0-1721 GCA_964572955.1 uncultured Lachnoclostridium sp. | reverse complement strand
TCAGAGCTATTTGTATATCTAATACCTATCACAGTTTATGCCTGTCAAAGCATGGATATGTGTTTTTTTAATGTTTCCTCTTGTAATGCGTCTTCCTATCTTTACGTTTGGGTATAGAAGAAATTTCACACATGGTAATACCCAATTTTTTCTACTTTTCTTCCAAAATTGCCTTAAAACGACTACTTTTTGGGTATCACTGATAAAACACGAAACTGATACCCAAAATTTTCGTTTTTTTGGGTATAGAAATTATTTTTTTCTGCCTATACCCAGACACTATTTAGAGTATAAAATCATATGCCAAGCTGTTTTTACATATGGTATAATGTGTGTAAGCAATGAGCAGTGACAAACCGTAAGAATAGAGTTGTATATGCTTGCATATAAACAACAATGTTCTTACGGTTTGTTAGGGCGAATGCCCGTCAGTCAGGAAAATCACAGATTTTCCTGACATGCACTGCTAATAAAAAGTGCGCATGGTATCATGTCGGAATGTAAGAAAGTGAGGAAGTAAAAGAGTAATATGCGTATTCCAAAGCAAGGAGAGTTTTACAGACATTTTAAAAATAAATTATATCAGATCGTAGCAGTTGCAGAGCATTCCGAGGATGGTCAGAAGCTGGTCATTTATCAGGCATTGTATGGAGATTTTAAGATATATGCAAGACCACTGGAGATGTTTGTCAGTGAGGTTGACCATGAGAAATATCCGGATGTGACACAGAAGTATCGCTTCGAACGGATAGAATTTGCTGAAGAGGAGCAGTCCGGCGAGGAAGAACGAATAGAGAAAGAGCAGCAGTCTGGTGAGGAAGAGCGAATAGAGAAAGAGCAGCAGCCAGATGAGGAAGAACAGGCAGAGCGGACAGAGAAAGAGATGCAGTCAGAAGAGGAAAAACCGGAAGAAGGATTAATAGAATTTCTTGATACGGATGACTGGGATGAAAAGTATAATATTCTGGTGTCTCTGCGAGATAAAATGTCTGATAAGCTGGTGGATAATCTGGCAGTTTCTATGGATGTAGTAATACCGGAGGGACCGCTCGACCATCGCTATGAAGAGCTGAAAATCTGTCTGCGAACCCGACAGAAGTACGAGAATCAGCGTTTAAGATAAAATATTTTCAATTACAGTCCTCGTATACTTAAATTACTGTTGTGGTATTCGGAAGAGTTGGTAACATCTTTTCCGAACCATGACGGTGGAGTGAAAGAATCAGCTTCTTCCACGCTGTTAAATTCTACTTCTGCCAAAACTAGCGGTGCAAGTAGACCGTGGAAAATATCCAATTCAATCGTCAGTTTTTCATTATATGGAATGAGATAGCGGGTCTTTTCGATAAAAATACCATCGGTCTTTGGTTTCATATGTTCAAAAGCTTCTTTCGTCAGCGGAAGTTCAAATTCCTCTCGTACCATCAGTCCCTGACCTTTACAGGTTAAAATGTACTTATCGTCAGAACGGCGGATGCGGACAACAGGTTCGCGGTTGATGTAGCCTTGTTCGATTTCTTTATGTGGATAAAGTTCTAAATTTTCCGGTAAATTGTGGATTAAAAATTTGCGTTCGATTTCCATAAACATTCTCCCTTTGTTATATGATATATTTTAGTATGACGGATTGACGGAAAAAATGCAATGCAGTATACTGAATTTTAGAAAATTTATGTAACAGTTCAGACATCACTAAGAAAATGCACGAATCATGCTTGCAT
>CAZNGY010000120.1:0-1749 GCA_964572955.1 uncultured Lachnoclostridium sp. | reverse complement strand
TATTTAAGGGAATATGAATGGGCAGAGGAGAGAAACGCACAGCTTTACCGGATGACTTGTGGGGAGAACTTGGGATAAGTAAAATTTAGTTTTCAAAATATAAAGCCTGATGTATAATAAAAACAGTGAAAGAAGGTGAGTGGGTTGAGTACAATAGAACAGACTCGCAGACAGGACATAGACCGGTTAAAAGCACTCCGTTATATGGATGATGATTTTATGACCGTTTGTCTTGCTGATAATTTTGAAGGGGTAGAATTGATCCTACGGATTATTTTAGGACAAAAGGACATAAAAATAAAATCTGTCAGGACACAGGAGGCGATGAAAAATCTTCAGGGGCGTTCTGCTGTTTTAGATGTTCATGCAGTTGACAGTACAAATAAAGAATTTGATGTGGAAATTCAAAGAGCAGATAAAGGAGCAGGGGTAAAAAGAGTAAGGCATAACAGCAGTTTGCTGGATGCACATATATTAAAAGCTGGAGATGATACAGAGAATATCCCGGACAGTTACGTTATTTTTATTACGGAGAATGATGTAATGAAAGGAAATCAGCCGGTCTATCCTGTAGAAAGGTATGTTACAATCGGAGAAAAGAAAGTATTGTTTGGTGATGGTTCGCATATAATATATGTGAATGGAAAATACAGGGGAAATGATGAAATTGGAAAGTTAATGCATGATTTTTCATGTACAGATCCTGATGATATGAATTATGAAGTACTTGCAAAAAGGGCAAGGTACTTTAAACAGGATAAGGAAGGAGTGGCAGTTATGTGTAAGTTGATGGAAGATATGCGAAACGAAGCGGAATTAAATAAAGCAAAAAAAATGGCTGTTCGTATGATTAAAGCAGATAAAATGTCACTGGAAGATATTGCTGATTATACAGAATTATCCATTGAGATAGTAAATGAACTGGCAGATCAGATTCGCCAGTTAGCATAGTAAAAAAGTTGTATAATAACGGTTAGGTGACACTTAAAAATTAATATGTTTTTCGAATGCAGGTGGCGAAGGTTGTCAGGAAATAGAACAATCAACCATGAAAAGGAAATGTTTGGTGCTGAGGCATGAACATTTCCTTTTTTGAGTGATTTGTTTTAAGGGAATATGAATGGGCAGAGGAGAGGAACACTTAGCTTTACCAGATGACTTGTGGGAGATAAGTGCAAGAGTTATGATTGAATATCGGATGGTATAGTAGTATAATTTCACATTATAATCTTTGAGGAGAAACAATATTATGTCACATTATATAGAACCCCAAAAATTATTAAAATCATTTACATGTCCAATTTGTGGAACACTGGCATCAATGGAATGGGATGAGACATTGATAATGTATAATGGGGAAAATAGATTTTATTTCGACAAGGATTCAAATACGTGTGGTGCAGGAATTGTACGTGTTTCTGCATGCAATGCATGTAAAAGATATCATATATGGCATGGAGACGATATGATATATCCTATGTGCCCTGAGCCGGAACTGCCTAATGAGAATATGCCACAAAATGTAAAAGAAATATACCTTGAGGCTAGAGATATATTTGAAAAATCACCGAGGGCTTCATGTGCCTTGTTACGGCTTGGAATACAAATGTTGTGCGATACTCTTGTCGAAGGAAACGACAATTTAAATGATAAAATTGGTCACTTGGTAAGAGCGGGACTGAATGAGAAAATACAAGGGCATTGGATGTTATAAGAGTCATAGGAAATAATGCTGTTCATCCCGGTCAG
>CAZNGY010000119.1:0-1749 GCA_964572955.1 uncultured Lachnoclostridium sp. | reverse complement strand
AGTTTGTATTTTCCGCCACTTTTCAGTGCCGTTATCAAGTCATCCTCTGTGGCAATGCTAATCGCATCCGTAATTGCCACGGTCACAGAGCCAATATTTTCTCCACTAAGTGCAGCGTCAGGCTTTCCGGAAAGTGTCAGCGTAAAGGTAGCATTACCATCCTTTGCAATCGTTTCAGAAGTCTTATCAAATGTACCACTAATTGCCTTATAATCATTAGCTTGCTTATAACTGATTCCTGCTACAATGCTTTCATCACCATTATTCTCAACCTTAACCGTATTTGCACCTGTTTCACACGTCCAGCCTTTATCTGAACCATCCACCTGCTCATCGCTGTATGTAAAGTTCATCGCACCCCAGGTAATGCCAACCGATACTGTTTTGTTCTGATATTGGATATAAATACCACTTCCCGTATATTTATCAGAAACATTGCCCTCATTGGAATACTTGATTTCAAATGCAGTTGTGCAGTTTTGGAATTTGCTTAATTCAAAAGTCTTACTCGCTTCAGTATTTTCATCATTCACTGTCCAGCCGTCTGCTGACGATACATCATCATATGAACCATCCACATACAACAGTTTATGATTATCGCTATTCAAATTCGTAAAATTGTTACCTTTTACCGTAATGGTTACATTTCCGCTGTTCGGAGTTAAAGTTACTGTGTCGCCGCTATTGTAAGTTTTACCGTCCACCGTAACAGATACACCGGTAATGGCTGCTTTCTCAGCCTCCGGTATATAATTTGCCGTAACAGATTGAGAGGCTGAATTGTTCCCCTCATCTGTACTTGTAATTGTATCCGCCGCAAAGACAGGAACACTGCCCAGACTCATTACCATCGCAAGTACAAGTATAAAAGATAATATTTTTTTCATATGCCGTTTTCCTTTCTGGTAAAATTTTTGATTACTTTTTTTCGACAGTCCATGTATCCCCATTTTTAGTCACAGTATAATTATTCGTATCAACATATTTAGAAGGATCAACTCCGAATGTACCACCAGTAATACACGCAACAACACCAGAGTTAAAAGAAATGTAGTTTATCGTACCATCTTTTATAGTTATTGTTCCGCTATCACCAGCAACCATTGCAAAAGTTCCTCCATTTATTGTAACATCCCCATTGTCCTCAAACCAAATATTATAGCTCGATGCCTTCTGATAATTACCACCATTGATAACCACCGTACCAAAGCAAACAACATTATTAGCTAATCCTGGTACTGATTGAACTAACTCCATTCCTCCATTACCAATGCTATCATTGATTGTAACATTACTGCCGAATTCAATTATCAAGTTATCTTCATTTGTTGAAGTTAATGTTTTCCCATTTAAATCCAAAACAACAGGTGTTGAAGTCGAAACAATAAAATTAGAAATCTCAAAGGAATCGACTAACTTAATTTTTCCGCCACTTGTCAGTGCAGCTTTCAAGTCACTCTCTGAAGCAACGTTAATTGCTTCCGTAATTGCCACGGTCACAGAGCCAATATTTGTTCCACTAAGTGCAGCATCAGGCTTTCCGGAAAGTGTCAGCGTAAAAGTAGCATTACCGTCCTTTGCAATCGTTGCGAAATTCTTATCAAATGTACCACTAATTGCCGTATAATCGTCATCCTGCTTATAGCTGATTCCTGCTGCAATGCTCTCATCACCATTATTCTCAACCTTAACCATATTTGCACCTGTTTCACACGTCCAGCCTTTATCTGAACCTTCCACCTGCTCATC
>CAZNGY010000118.1:0-1763 GCA_964572955.1 uncultured Lachnoclostridium sp. | reverse complement strand
ATCCCTCCGGTTCCTAAAAGACATACATCTAACATGAATTACTCCTTTATACAAACTCTGTATTATCTGAAATCTCCGGTGCAAGTACAAACTCCCGTATCAATTCATCACAACAAGGCTCACACAGTTCCACCCCGTAAATCTTCCCATCTTTGCCCTCCGAAAAATATCCCCACGTCTTTCGCACCGTCAAAAAAGACGTTTTATCCTTCCTCTCCTCTGAACAAATAATTTTCCCACAGCGGTTACAATATATCACGCCTTCCTGTCTGCTCATAGAAATTCCTCCTCTTCTCTCTGCTCACTGCCTGCACATTATACAAAAGAACTTCTACCTATATATAGTGGAAATTATTGGCCATATATCATAATATAGGCATCCTCTTTGGGAAAATCATAAAAACCCTTGCGGACACCCTGCTTTACAAACCCGTACTTCTCATACAAGCGGATTGCGCTTTCATTGGAAACTCGTACCTCGAGGACTATCCGCAAGAGTCCGCGCTGTCTAGCAGTTTTTTGCACTTCTGCAAGCAGCATACCGCCGATTCCGCGGCATCTGTCTGATACATCTACCGCTACATTTGTGATCTCGCCTTCCTCAAATGCGGAATACATACCTATATATCCAAGAACTTTTTCCTCTTCTTCCGCAACCAAAAAAAGTGTCCCATCCAATCCAAGCGCATCCAGAAATCCCTGTCTGCTCCACGGCTGTGAAAAAGCCTGTTCCTCAATCTCCCCCACTGCTGCAACATCCGCCGGGCTCATGGCTCTTATCGCAATCATGCGCCTTGTCCTTCCCGTGCCTGCTGCTCGGCACGCTCACGCTCTGCCTGCGACAGACGCAGATAATCCGGCTTATGCGCTTCTGCCGTCTCATATCTTCCTTCTGTCAGATAGCAGCACCCCAGCGTTGCAACAGCCCCTGCACGCTGTTTATTCACATGTGCCGGCGCAAAAGAATACGGTACAGTCAGATTCTTTGCAATATACTCTCGAAATACAGGCACTCCGTCGCCCAAGAACACCACTGCCTCTCCACGTGCGTTGATATCTGCTGTAATCTCATCAATCCCAACTGCACACTGTTCACGCAGAACGTGAAATTCATTTTGTTTAAAACAGTACAATCCTGTATATGTCTGATTTCTCCTGGCATCCATAAGCGGGCAGATCATATCACTATGACCAACAAGGTTGTATGCCAGTGCATCTACCGTCGGCACATTGATGATCGGCTTATCTAGTGCAAGTCCTAATCCCTTCGCCGTCGCAGAGCCAATGCGAAGCCCCGTAAAGGACCCCGGTCCTCCGGCAATAGCAATTGCATCAATCGTATTCAAATCAAGTTCTATCATCTCAGCCACTTCATGAAGCATCGGCAAAAGTGTCTGCGAATGTGTCTTCTTATAATTAACGGTATATTCCCCCAATAGATTATCATCTTCGACTACGGCAACACTTGCCACCAGCCCGGAGCTGTCTAATCCTAATATCTTCATCTCTGCCTCCTAATATTCCCTTATGGTGATCCTGCGATATTCAAAGCCTTTATCAAGATTCTTCTCAATAACCACTTCCTTACGGCGTTCCGGCAGAATCTCCTCAATCAGATTCGCCCACTCAATCATGCACAGCCCATCCCCGTAAAAGTAATCCTCATATCCAATCTCATCCATCTCCTCAATATCACCTATGCGGTATACATCAAAGTGATAAAAAGGCAGACGACCTTCCTCATACACCTGCACAATCGTAAA
>CAZNGY010000117.1:0-1792 GCA_964572955.1 uncultured Lachnoclostridium sp. | reverse complement strand
GTAAAAAAGTCTGTCGACCTATAATGCTTGCTTTTGTGGACTTTTAGCTTATTTTATTTAAGTAAATATTGATAAAATGCGTATTTGGGAATAAAAAAGTCTGTCGATTAAGGTGAGAATATGCGGCTTAAGATAGATACTATATTTTATGCGTGGTAAGAGAAGGTAAAAAGTTTTGGGTTGACAGATTTTTTGGGGGATGTACAATATAAAAACAAGAGGAAAGTGTTGGGAAAGGCTGGAAATAAGTTGTTGTATCGTACCTAAGAGGAATTGAGATGTGCAGATATCAAACAAATCTCTGTGTTTTTCGGCGAAGTCCTGGAAGTTGTATCGTACCTAAGAGGAATTGAGATAAAGTTACACCTGCTACTGTCATTGTCTTGTTCATCTTGTTGTATCGTACCTAAGAGGAATTGAGATATTACTCTGCTGTTTTTCTTAAACATATTTCTTTACCTCTCTTATAATTTGGTTGTATCGTACCTAAGAGGAATTGAGACACACATGTTTTACCATATGTGCACTGTAAAGCACGATTTGCGTTGTATCGTACCTAAGAGGAATTGAGACTTTAACCTGAGCTGCCATAATAAAAATCCTTTCTGCTCACTATATATAGTTGTATCGTACCTAAGAGGAATTGAGACACAAACTGAGTGTTGTTGTAACTTGATACATACTCTTTACCTCTCTTATCTTGATGGTTGTATCGTACCTAAGAGGAATTGAGGCTATAAATCATTCCAGTTTTTATCAGATCTTCTTACAAGGGTTCGCTGACGAGTTCTGCGCTCTAAAAGATTTTTACTTGTTATTTTGTTGCAAAAATAGCTGCGCATGCAGAGACCATGCTTGCGCAGGACATTGTGTAACGCATAATTATTCAAAAATAGGTAACAGTTCAGCCCGCGCCATTCGCAAAGGCACTTTCAGTGCTTTACCGCCATTACATGGCTAACTTTGCTCATAATCGGGCGCTCAGCTCATCACTGGCGAAATGCTCTCATTCATGCAAGCATGATTCGTGCATTTTCTTAGTGATGTCTGAACTGTTACGAAAATAGAGAACCCTGCACATTGCGGAAAACTGCAAAAGTGTAGGTTTTTTTGAAAAATGTATGAAAATGCAGTGAACCAGATTGTTTATGAATGTAAAAAGCCATAAAGTTTTTAATGACAAGTTTGTATTAAATGTGTTATCGTTAAAGCAATAGATTTTATACGATGCAATAATATTACGAGGGAATAGAAATTAACATGGCAAAACAGCACGAACATACGGAGAAACTGGAAAACGCAGATATTCATGAACAGATGCAGCAGTTACATAAGCACGTGCATTCCGAGGAAGAGAAAAAGAAAATTGTAAATCGTATTTCAAAAGCAATCGGGCACATGGAAGCCGTGAAGAAAATGGTTTTGCGGAATGAGGATTGCAGTGAAGTACTGATACAGTTAGCAGCGGTACGTTCTGAGATTAACAATACGGGAAAAGTGGTTCTGAAAAATCATATTTCGCATTGTATTGTAGAAGCTGTGGAAGAGGGCGATATGGAAGCGATAGAGCAGCTTACAAAGGCAATCAATATGTTTGTGAAATAAGAATAAAAGAAGCGGATTAAGGAAATCGGCTATTAAATGAATAGTTACGCAAGTGAGTAAAAGTCTAAAGTCTCACCGGGCAGTTATCCCCCGGTGGGGCTTCTTTTATTTATGAGGGAATGTTAGAATACAAAAAATAGCAACGATAGAGGGAGTATTCGGATTCAATGGGAAAAGCAGGCGGATA
>CAZNGY010000116.1:0-1811 GCA_964572955.1 uncultured Lachnoclostridium sp. | reverse complement strand
TGCTTCTCTTTCACATACATTTTTTTCACAATCAGATATGATTGTCTCAATTTCTGCCTTTTTCAGCATATACTGCAACCGTTCCACAGGGAGCGCAAGATCTATAGGCAAAAATGGGATACCCTTTCTCCAAAGAGCAAAAAGAGTCGCTAACATTAGTGGTGTCCTATTCATTGCAAGTGCAACCACTTTACCTGCCTCTAATTTGCTTATAGCCTCTAATGCCACAATTTCCATACGTCGGAGATTGTCTTTTTCAAATACTTGACTATGAAAAATAACTCTTCCATTCAAATTGAAATCCATGTTTTACCCTCTATCCTATATTTTTATATTATTTTTTTAACATTATTACTTAATACATACAATTTTATCCAAAGTTTCCATTTTCTCATCTTCGCTAACTGCTTTCACCTATTAAACATCGTTTGTCTCAAAAAAAAGCTTAATTGTCAATACTAAGACACTTTTCATCATCTAAGAAAACACTACAAATTAATTAGATGATTTTTAGAGTAACTCTCTCCGCTAGTGTACTGACCTGCTGATGTTTAGTTAAATATTTACTAGCATTTACTGCTGTTCTGATGTATAATAATAAAAAAACGGCGGTGATTACTATGGCAAGACCAAAAAAGTATAATATTCAGCTTACAGATAAAGAACTTGCAAAATTAAAATCTGTTATTCGTAAGAAAGAAACTTCAAAAACAATTCGCAGCAGGTGCCAGATCATTATTGACTTGGACGAAGCACATGGAAAAGTTTTAACTCATGAGCAAAGTGCAAAATCTAATGGCATCTGCATGGCAACTGTTACTAATACTGTGGCGAAATACATCAATGGCGGCATTGATGCCGTTACTGAATTAAAAAGGAACATAAATTCAGACAATGCAAGACGTAAGGTTGACGGTCGTGCAGAAGCTCAGCTGATCGAACTTGCCTGTGGACCCGTTCCGGAAGGACATTCCCGCTGGACAATCCGTCTGCTTGAGAAAGAATCCAAAGTTATTTTAGAAACTCCTGTTGGAAGAGAGGCAATCCGCAATGCTTTAAAAAAAACAAACTTAGACCTCACAAAAATGACTACTGGTGCATCCCCACAAAAGAAGACCCGGAATTCATAGCTCATATGGAGGATATCCTTGATGTTTATGAACTTCCCTATGATGAAAAATATCCGGTCGTGTGTATGGATGAGAAACCATACCAGCTTTTAGGGGAGTCCATAGAACCTTTGCCAATGGTTCCCGGAAGTGACCGGAAAATCGACTCGGAATATGTCCGCAATGGAACTGTCAGCATTTTTGCTTTTGTGGAACCTCTCGGTGGTGTTCATCATGTAAGTGTCCGGGAACATCGTACAGCTGTTGACTGGGCAGAGGAAATCAAATATCTTGTAGATGTTATGTATCCTGATGCTGAAAAGATTATTCTTGTGATGGATAATCTGAACACGCATAAACCATCTTCTCTGTATAAACGATATTCACCGGAAGAAGCAAGGCGTATCATTAAAAAGCTGGAGATACATTACACACCGAAGCATGGAAGCTGGCTGGATGTTGCAGAAATAGAACTCAATGTAATGACCCGGCAATGCCTTAGCCGTCGTATTTCTGATATAGAACAGCTACGCAGCGAACTGTCTGCATGGGAAACAGAGCGGAATATTTTGGCAGCAAAGGTCAATTGGCACTTCAGAACCAACGATGCCCGAATAAAGCTCAGTTCATTATATCCTGCATATACTACTGCCTCTTAACGAGGCAATAGTATTGCTAAATATCAGCAGGTCAATACACTAG
>CAZNGY010000115.1:0-1862 GCA_964572955.1 uncultured Lachnoclostridium sp. | reverse complement strand
TGTTGCAAGTCCGCCGGTGTCGTAAAAGGACAGATTGACGGTAATATTACTCATATAGTCCCAACACGGCGATACCGTATTTCCGTTATCGATGTTGATTGCGGATACATTCAACATCATTGATGTCAATATTGTGATTGCGATAACTAACGATAAAAATTTTTTCATATGATTGATTCCTCCGTTTTTTTGATTGAATGCCGATAAGTTCGAATGGGTTAAGCGTTTTTGTGGGAGAGAGTTTAAATTTTAAATCATTTTAATCACTCCGTTATAAGAATTTAATTTTGCCTGTCATATATTAAAACGAAATTTCTGTGAAAAATCTCTCACTAAAAAGTGATTTTTTTGAAGTTCTGCGTAATGCACAAATTTTGATGTCGGATTTTGTTAACATCACACAAGAAACAAAAGCCTTTAAAGTGATATTTTACCGGATTGCTTTACTGTACGGTTTCAGCAATACATATTAACTCATCACAGCTTAATCCACCGCTCAATGTATAGACATATTTGTTATCGTGCCAAATAACAAAAGTGTCTGTTATTCCGTGTGTCTCTGATACTGCCATTATGCCGGAATATCCGTTTACGGTGACATCCGTTACTACGGTGTTGTTATTTGATATCAGCGTGTCGTAGTTTTCCAGCAAACTTTGTTCGTATACAATTAAAAATTCTTCGCTTTCATATTCGATGATGTAGGTGTGTTCGTTATCTTCTATTTCATATCGCGTATACTCCTCTCCGAGAACAGGCTCTTTGTATTCGATTATCTTGCTCGGTGAAGTGACTTCGTCGGAATTTATATATGCTACGAAAATGCTTTTTTCGTACCATTTCACGATTGGCTCGAATATTGTAGCACGAACTGCCTCGATACCTATCGTTCCGATGAAACAAATTGAAATGGTTGCCACCGCCGCAACCGCCACACGTCCGAAATTCTCTTTCATCGAGTACCGAATACGCTTCTTTAGGGGTTCGTTTGCGATTTTGATTTGTGTGAGAATCCGTTTTTTATCTTTTTCCGAAAGTCCTTCCGGAATGTCGGCGGCTTTTTCGAAAGTCTCGATTTCTTTATTTTCGATGTGCGGTACGGCGGAACGTAACAGCAAGTCCATCTTATCTGTTTCTGAAGTCTTCTTCATCCTCACTTCCTCCTATCAGTTCGCGCAATTTCTCTTTCGCACGGCTCAGGCGGGTGCTGACCGTGCTTTCCGTGATGTTTAAAATTTCCGCGATTTCTTTTTCTTTCATTTCGTGATAATACTTCAACATAATAACCTCTCTTTGCGAATCGGGAAGCATATTTATATATTTTGCGAGCCGTTCGCCGATGTCTTTGTTTATTATGATTTCCTCCGGAGTGTCGGTGTAATCCGGCAGTTCATCATTTTCGACTTCATCATCATCACTGTATGTCGAAGAAAAATGTTTGTTTTTTCGTGACTTTTTTCGCAACAAATCAAGTGAGGCATTTTTTGCGTAGATGACGATCAGTGATATCGTTCTTTCTCGGTTGACGTTTTTGAAATATTCGATGTTGCGATAAATTTTTAAAAATGTATCTTGAACTATATCCGATGCTTCATCCGGATTATTTACAAATTTGTACGCGATTTTGTATACGCGGTCACTGTATTCGTCGAATATGCTTTCGAACAAATCATCGTAATTGAACTTCGATACGGATAATCGTTTGTGTTTCAGCACATTACATATCACCTCCCGAAAACGTAATATGCGATTTCGCAAAACTTACCCTACTTTATTATAACGTTTCGCAATCCGAAAATCTCACACTTTTCCCGAAAAAATTTCAATTTCGTATGAGTGTATAATTTTTCACCGAATGGTTT
>CAZNGY010000114.1:0-1878 GCA_964572955.1 uncultured Lachnoclostridium sp. | reverse complement strand
CGTTGCCCTGTCCGTCACCATGATCCACTTTTTCCAGTATCACGTTATTGACCGTACCGGTCCGGTTGATCAGCATCGCACTGTCCGCTTCCAATGTCAGGCTTCCTGTATTGGTAAATTGATCACAAAGGAAACTTCCTGCATTGATCATGTCTTTTACCGCCGCAGTTTTCACTTCCATAACATCCCGGTTATACAATGTGCCCGCTTTCATGGTCAGCGTGTTTTTTACAAGGATATTGCTTTCATTCTCCAGAGTGCGATCCCCTGATGCATCTCCTGCATAGGCGGAATTGACCGTCACGGTGTCGGCATAGAGATTGCCGTACCACTTCTTTTTATCATCCTTTCCCACATGGATCCGTGATGCCGCCATAATGAGCGTCCCCGTTTCCAAGGTGCCCTGCAGTTCCAAAAGAGTGTTGTTTAAAGTTACCTTATCTTTTATCTCAATATGGGCACCCCTTGCATACAGACGGGCACCCGTCAGTGTCATGCCGGTTGCCGTTACCGTCCCTTTTACGTCCGCCTTACCGGTCACTGTGATCTGACCGGCATGGAGGTCTGCATTTTCCTGTACGGTCACATTTTCTGCCGTGAGCGTATCCGCACTCTGTATGCGGGTATCTCCGTACAGTTCCAGTTTACGCAAAGAGCCGGTCACATCCAGCTGCAGATCCGCATACAGATCCTTCTTAGAAGATCCTGCATACAGTCTTGCGTTATTGGAAAGTACACGGATATTTTCCGCATCCATATCTCCCCTTTCGGCAGCCGATGCCTTGCGCGGGATGAATGCAAGACTGATATCCGATGCCGATTTCAGGTCGATCTTTGCATAGGTATTGCTTTTTGGCATTCCCTCATTATCGTATGCATGTCCATACAATCCGTCTGCTGAGATCACCGCATCGTATCCGTCAGCGGAGTAGGTTCCCTTTGTATCCTTTTTGACCGTGAGTGTATTGGCATACAGATTGACCGCCACACCTTTTGCCGGCACGGAAGAGTAATCCAGATCATCCGCATTTTCCAATGTCATGGATCCGGAGAGATTGACGATATATTCCATGTCGGAATCGTTTTTCGTATTTATGTAATTCTTTACATCCGCAAGGGTCTCAAAACCTTTTTCATATTCCCAACGGTTTTCGCCTTCTCCTTTACTCATGTAAAGGCGGATACCCTCATAATCCTTTGTTACTTTGAGGGCATATCTGCCTGTTACACCTGTTTCAGAAGGTTCCAAGCAGAATGCCTGTGAGGAATCCGTGTTGGCACCATAGGCATGGATATCTAAAAGGGATGAGTCAATGGCATCCATGTTCTCTGCCGTAACGGTCACCAAGGTGTCGCCTTCTTCAAAGCAGGATTCCTGATCGCTGATATGATACGTGGAAGTACCGTTCCAGCCTTCAATGTAATCATACCTTGTCATCCACATATTGTAATTGGTCTCTGCCTTACCGCTTATATTTACGGATGCAGCCTTAATCCGTGTGTCCGCAGATTTTGAATCCTTATAAGTATCCACGCAGTAGAATGCAAACGGATCCTTACCGTCATCCGTTTTTTCGTTTACTTTCAGGTTTGCAATCTCCGCATCCCCCAACAGATACAGCCGGGTATCTTCAGATGCGGTGAAAGTTCCTTCGACCGTAAGATCCGTAATGTTCATTGCTCCGCTTGCCAGGGTCACATTCTCTGCCTTGATGGAGCCGTAAAAATAAAATCGATCCGAAATATTTTCGCTAATAGCAATGGTAAGGTCTTCAACCTCCATATCGACCGCATCCGTCAGGGTAAAGCCGTTTTCATTTTTTGTAAACCGACTGTTCCAGCGCACCGGTGCATAAACTTTCAGATCCGCTGCATTTT
>CAZNGY010000113.1:0-1910 GCA_964572955.1 uncultured Lachnoclostridium sp. | reverse complement strand
GAAGATAGACGAGACGGAAAAGAAAAAGGAACGTGAGGGACAAAAGCGGAGAAAGTACCATCTTTCCCCGCTTTTTGTGTGTCTGTAGAGGCGGCGGGGTTCGCACAGCGAACCCTTGCGTGAGGGCGGAACGCCCTCACGCAAGAGAAAGGCTTCGCCTTTCGCCGCCGCCCCCCGAGCTTTCCCTTCCCATCGAATTGTGAAAAAGATGTGAAATCTACCCAAATATACCATAATGATAATACATTCCTTTACAACAGAAAAAGAATGCGATAAAATAAAGCTGAAAGGAGGAATATGCGCACAAGCGCAAGAACAGGAACTAAGTGCTGCGATGCTTTTGGCAACAAACCATGCAGTGCATTCTCTGAAGGATGCTTCCCCCAGCATTTTTTTGAACGGCATCAGTCGGAGAAATCAAATAAGGACGAGAAAAAAATCAGGAGGACAAATTTGAAAGAAGGACTAAATTATTATTAACAAAGGAATTATATGCGTGAATTACAGTAAGATGATGAGGGAAAACTCCCTCTTTACACGGAACACTTTTAAGAGCACAGGCAAGTGGGGCATCTCACTTGTCAAGAAGCAGGAAATCCCTGTTGAGAACATCAGGTTGATTGCCTGCTCAGACACAAGAGCAAATGATATCGAGGTGAACAGGAAGTGTGGCGTACACTTCTTTGTGGACGATTATCGATTCAAGGGTATTTATAACAATCCAGAGCGGTCTTTGAACCGGTATGCGCAGTATGCATTTCTGCTTACGCCGGACTACTCGGTGTATGCGGATTTTGAGCTGTGGCATCAAATAGAAAACGTTGCCAAAAATCGTTGGGTAGGTGCTTACTGGCAGAGCAAGGGGTTACAGGTTATTCCCACGATTAGCTGGGGTACTCGACGAAGCTTTGAGTTTTGTTTTGACGGGGTGGAGCAAAACGCTATGGTAGCGGTCAGCACAGTTGGCTGTCGCCGGGAAAAGCGGGGCTTCATGCGTGGGTATGATGCAATGCTGGAGAGACTGCAGCCGGAAACCATACTTTGCTTTGGGGATACTTTTCCGGAAATGCAGGGGAATATTGTAGCGGTAAAGTATCGAGAATCCAGAAAGGTGGTGAGATGATATGGGTGGAAGAGGAACATATTCAAAAGGAAAACAGCCAGCGTACACCTACGAAACCATAGATGTAATTGAAGGGGTGAAGGTGCTTGCTCCTATGGATAAGGAAAAAGCGTTGAAGCTCCCGGAAGAATCTCATACAGCTGGCACTCGATATATCTTGCTCGATCAGGACGGAGTATTTCATCAATACCGAGAGTACAACGAGAACCATGAAGTGGTATTGGAGATCGGGTATCATCATGAGAGGGGGCTTGGCGAGGGAGATGTGTTGCATATTCACATTCACGGGAAGCCGGGAATCGAAAATCATGGGAGCGTGACTACTGTAAAGCGAAAGCTAACAGAAGAAGAGTACAAAAAGTACAAAAAATATTTCAGAGGGGTGAGAATCGATGCAGGGAAATACTTTGCCTGAGTTTATGGACGATTTGCTTAGCATGGGCGGCCCAGAGAAGGAGTTTGTGTTTAGGGAAAAGTTCTTTTTCCTGGAAACGCAGTATCAGCAACAGGAACAGTCATTGGAACTGCGGCTGGAAGAATACGACAACCATAATCCAGAGGACAAAGTATTCTTGCAGTGCCACAAATTCTTTGGGCAGGATTTATCTGTTTGCGTAGAAAAATTCGAGAAAGCACCCATATTTGATGGGCTCACCATTTATCAGGCAGAGCAGGAAATTAAAGTACTGTTTGGCTGAGACGAAGGGGAAACACAGCATAAAGGGATACCGTAGGCATCCCTTTTTTGGGAAAAAGCAATTCGGGGGCGGCGGGTTCGTTAGAGAAA
>CAZNGY010000112.1:0-1912 GCA_964572955.1 uncultured Lachnoclostridium sp. | reverse complement strand
CCCATACACAACCCTAATATTCGCAGATATCCTATCCCATATATTCCACAAACTTCCCTATTCGCCTTTTCTCTCTTCTTCCTCCCTAATATGCTTTTTCAAAACCAAATTAATATATTGCGACACCGACCTGTCGCACTCTTCCGCCATTAAACGCACACGTTCCAAAACATCTCCGTCAATCGTAATGCTTATTCCTTGTTTCAATGGTTTCATTTTTATCACCTCAACGTATAAAATACCACAAAACGCTCTTTCATATTGCCTTTTATTACAAAATAGTATAAATTAGTATAAAATACGACAAATTTCTTTATAATTCTTGGATTTTTTTGGAAATAACTGTTGACTTTTTCCATATTTTGGTGTATAATCATTTCAAAAATGAACGCGCGTTTAATATTTACTTCACACAATTTTAAATCTAAAATGCTCAACCGGAACAATTTTTATGCTAAAACACTAAAATTTTATCACTACTTTAAAAATTGCGTCTTAAAATTTTCCCTGAGCATACAAAAAAACATATGCGCAATTTTCTGCGCGGAAAGGCGGATATTATGAATTACATCGGACTAATCAACAACTTCTGGAACAAATACAAAACCTCGCCGGTCAGTCCCGGCGCATCAGCACTGTTTTTTCTTCTTTTGCACCACGCAAACGTGCGTATGTGGCAATTTCCCATCTATCTCACAAACGAGTTTCTAACCGCAGATATGCACACAACAAAATCATCTTTCCTGCGTTATCGCGGCGAACTCAAACTAAACGGATATATCTCTTGCGAACCCAAAAACCGACTGCTCGGCAGCGAATATTATATCCTAATCAGCGACAAAAAACTCTCCGCAAAACACACCTTTTTGCAAACCGACACCGACACCGAATCCGGCACCGCCTCCAACACCTTAATTGCTCCCAACAGCGGACTTTCTTCTTATAATAAAAAAACAAAAAAAGAAAATTTAAACCAATATTTTAAACCAAACCTTTTAAAAAACAATTATGAAATATATAATTCCGGACGCTACGACTTCGATAAAATCGAAAAAGCGGCACGTCAAAAAATATTGGATGTTATAAACGCTCCCGACAATGAAAACAACAGTTAATCAAAAAAAGCAAAAACCTTGCAGTAGTAACGCATATATCAGCTGTAAAATGTATGTGTAACCCAACACATCAAACCACCAACAAATGTTGCAATTTTTAATTCAGGCAACTCAAACTTTATTTTCAACCTGCACAAATAAAAAAACAATTCAAAGGAGAGATTTTACTATGCGAAAAAATAATACACACGACTATGCCCTGTCTGCATTTTTTATGTATGCCAAAGAAAATTACCCAAAAAGCGATGAACTGAAAGCATTGCTCAAAGACGCGGAAAAAGAATATTTGTCTTGCGTAAATTCAAAAAATCACTCACGTCTAACCGAAAAGCGACTTCGCGAAAAAGCCGCCGAAATCCGTAGTATCTATCTTGACGTGCTCGCCATAGAAGAGGCTCTCACATCTTCTGCCGACGAAAAAAGTCTTGCAATTTTACAATGCGTGAAAAACGTGTATTTTGAGGCAGGCAAGTACGGCACCCGCAAAGGACTTATCGACTCACTTGTTGTCCGCTGTTCAATGGATATGCATATGTCCGTTTCAAATGTATATGTGTACCTTGCCGAAGGTCTCAAACGCTTTTGCCTGTGCCGCGGTCTGCGAATGGAACCCGGATACGGAAAAAGTATAAAAACTTTAAAAAACAATTTATAACTAAATTAAGTTTCCCACCAATACACCAACCACCCCATTCACAATTTACTCCCCATATGTTCCTCCCATACCGTTCGCCACCTTACTTACCCTCCACACCAACCGCGGCGTTGCGGTTTATCGCAGCGATACAAGGCAAGAC
>CAZNGY010000111.1:0-1922 GCA_964572955.1 uncultured Lachnoclostridium sp. | reverse complement strand
CAGCAGCAAATAGATTAAAATATGCAGCCATGGCAATGCCATCCAATATAGTTCTACTCCAATTCACCATTTTACTCTCCTAAACAAATGATTAATTATGCGAATGTTATTTATTTACCCTTGCGGTTAGTTTTATCTAACTCATTGTATCACTTTACTCCCAAAAAAACAATGTAAAAATTTGACAAGATAGAGTATATTGATTTTCAAAGTTATTACGGGTCTAATAAAATAGAAAACTGTAATAAGTTGCAAAAATCTATTCTAAGGAGGTTTAACAATGGAGATTTGCAGAGATTTCTATTTAGATAAACTGATAAAAAGAAAAAATGACGGTATGATTGACTCTGCAGATGACCTATGGAATAAAGAAATGCCAGAGGAAAAAATCCTCTGGCATTTCTTCGTTGAATTCTTAAATGCTTTTTAGCCGGTTGATTTCTTCGTGGATTTGTTGGACATCACAGCCTTCCGTAATGTTCCATTCCTCTTTCAGTACTTCTAATTGTTCGTGGCAACTTGCAATTGCAGCAGCATAGTCTCCCTGAATTTCATGGATGTGTGCGGCAGTAATTTGTGCATCACGATATTTTGGAGACGGTTGCAGGTCAAATGCTTTTTTGTAGTAAGTGATTGCTTTATCGTATTTACATGTATAAGCCATAGCATCTGCCATGTTGGCGTAAGCAAGCCAGTCATCGCTGTAATCTGAAAGCATTTTTTCCCAAACAGCTTCTGCTTTTTGGTGTTCCCCACGAACCCATGCGATTTTTCCGCGGTAGAAAGGGACGCGGCAGCTGTGTTCCAGAGAACTCAATATTTCGCAAACAGCATCAGCTTCGTCTAAGCGGTAATCGGCGATAAGTTCATTCATCAACAATAAATAACCTCTTGTGTAACCAGGATTCTTTTTTATGAAATCCTTATAGTAGGAAATGCGTTTGCTATGGTTCGCAAAATCCCAATCAGAAATGGTTCCTTGTTGTGCACGTAGGAGATTATTGTGATTCTGCTTCGATTCAGGTGATAATTCTAATGCTTCCTTAGCATACGTTTCAGCATTTTTTCTCAGTTCATCTGCCTTGTGATTATATAATTCTGACAGTAGGCGAAATGCGTTGCTTTTACATGAATCTTTGGTGAGTTTATCAGTCAAAAACCGTTCTGCCTGAGTAAATTCATCGGCATTTAGTGCAGAATTCATATTTAACATGTTTTCAATACGTTCAAATTGAGCCTGTTCGGAAAAATCGAATAGATCATCGATTGTACAGCCAAAGTAAACCGCAATTTCCGGAAGCAGCTGAATGTCGGGCATAGAGACATTGTTTTCCCATTTACTGATAGTCTGAAAAGAAACATTCAGAGCTTTGGCTAAAGTAAGTTGAGTAATCCCTTTTTTGAAACGAAGCTGTTTGATTTTATTTCCTAATTCAATATTCATAGATAACTTCTCCCTTTTATTTATAAAAGTTTATTATAGAAATCTCGTCGGCCGGCGTTTTCTGAACATAGTATAGATTGTTAAATATGATAAAGCAATCACGATGAAAGTTAGTTTATTATCAAAAGCAGAGAGTATGGAAAGTGAATTGCTGTAATAAATCATGATAATATTTGATGAACCTCATTCATCAAACAAATGAGGCAGAAGATTACTGTAATATTTGGTTTTACCGGATAGCACATCGTCGTAAAATCCCTGTTTCCAATCTATATAGTCAATACTGGCCTGTAGTTGTTGTATCTGTTCAACCAAGGCATTGCGTTTGGCTTTTAAGATAATTTTTCTTTCGGGAATGGAAGACTCACCTGCCAGGCAGAGTGCAATATATTTTTTCATTTCAGATATACTCATGCCACAGTTTTTAAGACAATTTAAACTGTTTATCCAGGCAATATCACGTTCATCAAAAATTCTG
>CAZNGY010000110.1:0-1941 GCA_964572955.1 uncultured Lachnoclostridium sp. | reverse complement strand
TGCACCACATCTGTATGCACTGCCTCGGCGGTCATTTCAAGCGCGCGTATCGCGCTTTGGTTAAGCTTGTTCAGCTGCGGCATATTGAACTTAATGCGCGAAGATACATTAACCATTAAACCACGTCCAATCTTGTGTAGTTCACAGTACCATCGGGGTTGCGCCATTTCTGCACGCGCTCAACGCGGTATTCCGTGCCGCATACAATGACGCTCCCCACAGCGGGACTGTCGCAGTCGGGGCAAATATCCCCGTCAAAAAGCAGCGTGCCCGAAAGCTGAATTTGCTGCTTTTTCTCACTGAAAACTGTTTTCCCGCCCGACTGGAAACTGCACAGCAAATCCGCGCTCAGAATTATTTCCCGCTCACCGAACTCATTCGGCTGAGTACTCATCAATTTAACGTGAGCGGGAGTTTTCGCGCCGATAATCAGCTTAGGATACATCACACACCTCCGTAACACAGCCCAGTTGTGATTAACATTGCCCAGATATCCGCAGGGAGCATTACCCCGCAGATAACCCTGACCGTATCGCCCGCGCCGACCGCCGCCGAAACTCCGTTCACGGAATACTGCTTATACGGTGAGGAAAGCGCGTCCGCGTTGTTTTCCTGCCAATCGGCAAGACGGCAGACGCATTTTTTGACAACCCGCTGCTGAAACTCCGAAAGCGCGGAAAAGTCGCTTATCCTGTTGTAAGTCAAGATGTTTATGCTGTCCTCGGCGCGGGCGAGGGCGCGTTCTGCCTGTTCCTTTGGCAGCGCGCCGCCGTATTCACCCGAATAGTAAGCGTAATCCGCGTACATCACTTTTTCTCCTTTGTTTTGGGAGAGCGTTCTGTGTTTGCGTTCTGCTTTGGCGCGTTGCCGCTCGGAGCGTTCGCGGGAATAAGTCCGACTGTTTTCATAAAAGCCTCCTTATGTTTCGGAAATATTAGCGTAAATTGCCGCCTTTTTGTTATCGTAAACTCCCGCCAAGCCGTAAGAACGGTATGCGTAAATCCACGCGTCAGCGTTCTGGTTCTGTTCGGGCGGAATAATTTTCGGGATAGCGTGCTTGGTGTACTGCAGCACCGCCGAGGGGTGAATAACCATAAAATTGATGTTTTTGCCGCCGTCAGCCTTTTTGTAGCCGCCCTTTTCCTCGCCTGCCGTTTTGCCGTCAAGCAGGTCTATTGCGGAATAAAATCTCGACTGCGGCACGATAATTTTCTTTGAAAAGGAAGCAAGCACCGCGCGTGAACTGTCTGTCGGGAGGTCTGCGACAAGTCCGTCAAGGTCTGACGTGATGAAAAGTATCCTGCCCTCTTTGGGAACTTCCGCGTTGTCCATCGCGGTGTTGGCGGCTCTGAGCGCAGATATTACCGCCGCGCCCGTGGAAATATCCGCGCTGTCGGTGTTGTCAGCCTTTGCGCAGTAGGTCGCAAAGCGGAATGCGTCCAATTCGGGGATTACCTTTGTGCGCTCGAACTCTCCCGCAAGCTTGCCGAACGCAAGCGACATAGTTTCCTCATCGTCCATATTGTCCACTGAAAACCGTCTGCCGCGGTCGAAGTTGAACTGCACCGTTTCCCACGTAAGGCTCATATCGCCCGCTGCGTAGCCGCTCGAACGGCTGTAATCGCCCAGTCCGTCAAGCAGCATTTTGGGGATTACGATTTCGTTTGTGTTCGCGCCCTGCCGCGTGAGCGTGGAATCGCTGTCAAGGTCGCTTGTGCAGCTGCCCGTCATATAGACCTCGTCAAGCAGGTCAACATATTTCTTTGCCAGAGTGATTGAATTAGCCATAGTAAATTTTCCTCCTGTTTTTACTTGGAATTAAGGCAATACCGCACAAAGATTGTGTGCGGATTGCGCAGTCAGATTTTTCGTTAGATTGTACAATGAGGACGACGCAAGGCTGACGCCTTGCTAGGACGAGTTGTGCAATATGACGAAAAA
>CAZNGY010000109.1:0-2010 GCA_964572955.1 uncultured Lachnoclostridium sp. | reverse complement strand
TTATAATTGGAAACCTAAATAGACTTTACAATAAGTGTCCGGCTGATATTAAACAGCAGCTCAACAAGGATGCTTTCTTGGTCTTCGCTTTAATTATAAAAGACTATCAAAATGTTGATATCGAGGAAAAAACAATAATTGATGCGCTCAGAATGGAGGATGTGTTAAAAGATTTAGAAGTTAAGGTGACAGAGGCTAAGGAGCAAATCTACATTCCGTTTTTCAAAGATTTCTTATCCAAGTTAACCGTGACTTGCTTTAGTGCGAGCGGCTGGGACAACCAACTTATGTGGTCGCACTATGCAAATTCGTATTCAGGAATCTGTGTAGAATATGATTTTGGAAAGATGAATGATTTTATTGGGTTTATGTACCCGGTTAAATATTCCAATATTCGCCCAACAGTTTCGCTGAAGGATTTAGGGGTGTCATCTTTCAAACAAGACGAAAGCGGAACTCTAATAACAGATGAGGTGGATATAAAATCTATATTCTCGTACTTACTATCCAAAAACAAGTGCTGGAGTTATGAAGAAGAATGGAGGATTATAAATACTGGCGAAGAACCGTACACGCCCATATTTATAAATGCTCCGTTTGTAAAATCCATAACCTTGGGACTTGATCTTGACGATATGTGCAGACAATTACTTTGGGATGTATGTCAAGAGTTAAATATTGAATGTTACCAATTGATTATAAATTCAGGTGACTATACACTAAAACGTGAGCTGTTGACAGCATCGGCATTTGCGTTCGATAAAGAAAAAGAGGAACGATATTTTGATCTTATTTCTAAACACACACTCCCTCTTAGCGAGAAAATTACTACGAATAGTAACATATTAACAGAAGCAATCAAAGATGGACGATTCGAATCCGATGCTTTGCTTAATGTATTAACATGCACTTTAGATTATTTAAGTGATGTATACTTTATGAAAACCTCATTCAATCGATATTGCCGGTATACAAACTCATCCGTGTCCGAGGTGACAAAGGAAAAGTCTATCTGCAAGGCTATTCTTCAAATAGATGGGTTTATTTGTCAAGCGGAGATAGGCGCAAAATCAATTGAGGAATCACTATTAGGTATACGATTAATGAATAAAATATCTTCGAGTGATTATAAAAATGCCATGAAACTAATTGCAGATATAAAAGAGTTGTTTGAAAAACACCAGGAGTTGCAATGGTTTGGAAGAGAGGCGATTGAAGTTATAAAAGAAGAATTCTTGGAGGAAATCAACAATGAAGACTAAAGTGTTGTTATTAGGAGATTATGAAAAAAATAGATGTTGCAATAATTGAAGCCTTAACTGAGGCGTTAAATATGTCAATTCAACAATATATGGCATCATTAGGTTCAGATACAGAAAACATTAATCTTTTTAAAATGAACTTTATAAAAAAATTCTCTGATGATGTTATGTTTTTGAATGATTTGAGTGGGAATAAAGATTTCTATCATCGATACGGATATTTAATAATGCGGAATATGCTGGAGCAACTGATAGAGTTTTTATATGTAAAAAAGAACCCTCATCTTGTTGATGAATACCTCGGATTGAAAATCGATTTAAATGTGCTTAAAGACAAACATTCTCCGGTGGAGGGTGAGCGCACTTTTGGAAAAAAACGATACCTTGAAAAAAGACCGCATATTTCTGAAATGGCCAAAGATATTGGAGAATTAAAAGCAGCAGAAGGTGCATTATCGTTATATGACGTGTACTGTATTCTATCGGAGAAGTGTCATAATTCGTATTTCGATTCGTTGCTTAAAGATTTTAATTCCGCAGGATTTGGAGTACCGATTGTTGGATTGACCGATGAACATATGACACTTTTATATGCAATGACGGCGGTAGTTTTGGCTGAATATTAGTTTTATTTTCGCTGGACTTGTGAAAACCTTTGTGGTATGTTGTTGTACTGCAAAGGAGGTGCTACACATGGCACGAATAACAGTACAAGATGTGTACAACGGCGCAAAATATGATGTGATGA
>CAZNGY010000108.1:0-2028 GCA_964572955.1 uncultured Lachnoclostridium sp. | reverse complement strand
AAAAAAATATTGAAGGGTGCGGCGTTTGCCCTTGTTATACTCGGGATTATGGCGGCGATATACATACCGTGCAGAAGCTATGCCGTAGCTGAGCGCGGGACAAGCCGACATTACGGCGGCGAGGTTTTGGCACCGGGGCTTGTGTTTATGGCTTTAGCGGTTAAATATTGGAATTATGAGGATGAAGAAGAGGGGCTTTAGGCGGGAAGACAGGGTCCGCCCGCGCGAACGGGGTGCGTTCATCGGCGCGGTGAGCGGTGAGGCGTTAAAGCGGGCGGATAATATCCTCCCCTACGGGGCATTAGCGAAGGGGGCTGACGGCCGAAGGCGAGCGGAGAAAGGAAAGTTGAAAAGGAGGTAAAGAGAATGCGTGAAAGATTGATTGAATTGCGGAGGTGCAGCAATGAATTTTACAGAAATGGTAGCAAAAGGTCTTAGACAACATTGCAAATATTGGAAGTACGATTATATAGAGAAGCTAAAAGAAAATTGTTCTGTTCAGAATTTTAACAAATTGTTTCTCAAAATCACAAGCACATACAACGTCAATGACGGGAACGAGCTTTATGATTTTAGCGAGGGTGTGAACCGCTACACCGTTACTTTCAATAAAAAAGAAAATATTGCTACGGTCAAAAGGTGTGGATCGGATTGGGATTATCGAGATATAGACGCAGTGGTAAAAACAGAAGATGTCATTAAGTTGTTGATAGCATAGGCGAGATTAGGAGGAGTAAAAAGAATGCATAAATTATCGCTTGACGGAGAAGTGTTCAGGGAGCTTAAAACAGATTTTGAAGAGGCAATGCATGAAACGCTTTTAAGAATGCAGAAGACTGAAACCCGAAGTGCATCGCTGAACGTGAAATTAACAGTAACCTTAGAGAAGAGAGCAAGTATGGACGGAGAGCTTTATTTAAGCCCGAGGTTCGAGCACAGAATAAGCACCGATATTTCGATTAAAGACAGTCGCGACGGCTTTGTGGAGAAGGAGTATCGGTTGGTTTATGATGAGAATAACGCTTTCGGGTTAGAGGAAACGGACGACGGACAGTTGAAAATGGAAGGTTGAAGGAGAGGTGAAATTACAATGAGAGTTGAGCTTAATGAATTGCCTTTAGCCATGAGAAAGCAGGCGGAGGAGCGGCTAATGGGGCTTGGTGCTAAAAAAGGATGCGAAAATAAAATAAAAGTATTCATGATTTTAGGGAAGGACACGTGCTTAAGCACCGATGAGGGAGCGGAGCAGGAAGCGTTTTTTCGATGGGCGGAGCTTTCCGAAACGAAGTATCCGTGCTTAGCAACGATGCACCACATACCGAACGGCGGAATGAGAAACAGAGCCGAAGCGGCAAAGCTGAAGCGGCAGGGTGTGAAAAAGGGCGTGCCGGACATTTTTTTACCGTATGCTTGCGGAGGATATAACGGATTATACATAGAGCTTAAAGCAAAGGGCGGAGTTTTAAGTGATGAGCAGGACGCGTTTTTAAGAGAGGTTTCGAAAAGCGGATATTTGGCGGCCGTGTGCTTCGGGGCCGAAAGCGCCATAAGGCTGACCGAGAATTATATAACGGGGCTTGCGGAGTTGAAAAGTGAGAATTGAAAGTGTGGTGAAAAAGATGACTGCAAAAATTTTTGACAAGATGAAAAAGGCGGAGAAAGCAAGGAGCGCGATTAAGTACCATTGCCCTTACGGAGTGACTTATTTTTGCGACGGGAAAGTGAACAGAACCGAAATGAAGGAACGAGTTATGACGGGAAAAGAACCGTGCGGGTACCTTAAGGACGGCGAGTGTACGAATCCCAAATGTGCGGTAGTGTGAAGGGGCGGAAGGATGAAAAAAAGCGAAATAGCACTTCGCCCGTCTTATTGGGCGAGCGTTTCGGGCGGGAGGATAATATCCTCCCCTACGGGGCATTAGCGAAGGGGGCTGATGTCCGAAGGCGAGCGGAGAAAGGAAAGTTGAAAAGAAAAAGTGAGGTGAAATTATGGTTAATTGGACGGAGCTTATAAGGTTTTGCGAAAGG
>CAZNGY010000107.1:0-2043 GCA_964572955.1 uncultured Lachnoclostridium sp. | reverse complement strand
GATTTGCTTGATTATGGCAACTGTAATGTTGTTTTCGGGATGCGGAAACGAAAAAACGAAAATTACACAAACCGAAACGGTGCAGACACAAAATTCGGCGGACGAAACAAACGGCGGCGTAAGTGACGGCAATGAACCCGACAGCAAAACGGGCGAAGATGAAAATGCGCCGTTTGACACAACAACCTCGCACGACGGCAAGCTGAAAATTCATTTTATCGATGTTGGTCAGGGGGATTCGATTTTTGTTGAACTTCCGAACGGAAAAACCATGCTTATTGATGCGGGACCGAGCGCGTCTGTTGCGGCAAATTATGTTAAGGCGAAGGGGTATGGCAGAATTGATTATATTGTGGCAACTCATCCCGATGCAGACCACATAACCGGTATGCCCGATGTGTTAAACAATTTTGCGGTTGGGACTTTTTATATGCCCGAAAAAGAACACACAACAAAGATTTTCGACGAAATGTTAAATGCGGTTGCATCAAACGGGTGTTCGGCTCAGTATGCGGTTTTCGGCAAAAAAATCGAAGACACAAATGATTTGAAAGTTTATTTTGTATCTCCCGTTAAAAGCTACAGCGACAACAATGCGTGTTCGGCGGTTGTGAAAATAGAGTATAAAGAAGTGTCTGCATTGTTTACGGGCGACGCGGACTATACGGCGGAAAGCGATATGTTAGCGTCGGGCGCGGATTTGAATGCCGATATTTTAAAAGTGGGTCATCACGGGAGTAAAACGTCAACCTCTGATGCATTTTTAAAGGCGGTGAGTCCGAAAGACGCAATAATCAGCGTTGGTGCGGGCAACAAATATTCGCATCCGACAAACGAGGTGCTTTCTGCACTCGGCAGTGCGAATATAAATGTTTACAGAACCGATGAAGTCGGCACAATTGTTGTTGAGTCGGACGGAGTAAGTTACACGATTGACAAAAATAAGTCGCAGATTAAGCCGAATGCACCTCCGAGCGCAAACGGCACAACAACTTCGTCAAACAGCGGCGGAGTGGAAAAAGGCAATGTGTCAGCCGCAGGAGCGGCACAGGCGAAAAATTCACAAAATTCACAAAATGCGCAAAGTTCGCAAAGCGGACAGAGTGCGAAAAAATCTCAAGATGCGCAAAATCTGCAAAACGGGCAGAGCGGACAAAGCGTGCAGAATAATTCGGCAGTTGTTTACAGAACGAAAACGGGCTCAAAATACCACAGAGCCGGTTGTTCTTATTTGAAAAGTTCAATTCAGACAACGGTTTCTCAGGCAAAAAGCATGGGCCTTACGCCGTGTTCGAG
Source organism: uncultured Lachnoclostridium sp. (assembly GCA_964572955.1). Taxonomy (GTDB): domain Bacteria; phylum Bacillota; class Clostridia; order Lachnospirales; family Lachnospiraceae; genus UBA3775. The sequence continues at coordinate 747 of CAZNGY010000107.1, read as the reverse complement.
ATGTAAGCCGCCGCAGTGAGGAGAGAAAAATATGAAAGTTATAATAGACAGATTTGAAGAAGAACTTGCGGTTTTGGAGCTTGAAAACGGCGAAACCGTGAGTGTTACAAGAAAGATTTTGCCGAGCGATGCACACGAGGGAGCTGTTGTTGAAATTGTTTACAGCGGCGATGAAACGCAGAAAAGGCGTGAGGCGGCAAAAAAGAAAATGAATTCGATTTTTAAAAAATGAGGAAATAAACATGAATTCGAAATTTATAATAACAAATAAAATTCTTTGCTCGGTTGCAGAGATTGCCGAGCTTGTCGGAGCAGTGAAAGTGATAAGCAATATAGACAAAAATCCGACATTGAGAAGAAAAAACAGAATACAAACGATTTACGGTTCGCTTGCGATTGAACAAAACACACTTACTATTGAGCAAGTGACGGCTGTGATAAACGGAAAAGCGGTGATTGCACCGCCGAAAGATATTGAAGAAGTGAAAAATGCTTTTGAAATATACGAAGTTTTAGACAGTTTGAATCCGTTTTCAGTTGATGATTTGCTGAAAGCGCATGGTGTGATGATGAAAGGATTGGTGAGCGGAGCGGGAGAGTTTCGCGACAGAGCGGTTGGTGTTGTTGACAGCAAGACGGGCGAAGTGATTCATGTCGGAACGCTTCCGGCATATGTTCCGGAAACTGTTGGCAAACTTATGAATTGGCTTGAAAAATCCGAATTTCATCCGCTTATAAAATCATGCA
>CAZNGY010000106.1:0-2058 GCA_964572955.1 uncultured Lachnoclostridium sp. | reverse complement strand
GCGATTCTTTAGAATATGAAGCAACATATGGAAATGACTCGTCGAGCGAAGAGGGTAAAACGGTTAGCATGTTTGATGACATTAGTGTTGCATCAGAACCTGTAGTTTTAGTTGCTGAAGAAAAAATAATAGATAAATCTGAAGCTGAGAAACCTGCAAATATAACATCAAACGATACACCAGAACAAGGTGATATACAAGAACTTTCCAACACGGAAACAGATAAAGAAAAAGAGGCTGTAAGCATAGTGACTACTAAATTCTGCCCGAATTGTGGAAAGCCCGTTAATTTGCAACAAGATTATTGTATGAACTGTGGTAAAGCACTTGTAAGGCAAAACAATAATAGCGGAGCGTCAGCCTTAAAGATTGATAAGAGATCAATGCTTGAAATATATAAAGACTATTGGAAAAAATATGCTGATTTCAAAGGATGTACAACTCGTAGAGAATATTGGATAACAGTTCTTATGAATATGATTATCATGGTGCCAATGTATTTTATCGGCTTAATGATTCCTATAATTGCTGTTGTATATCTCGGACTATGGGTTGCAATGATTATTCCCGGTTTCTCGATTTGTACAAGAAGACTGCATGATGTTGGGAGAAGTGGTCATTGGCAGTGGTTGTACTTGACTGTATACGGCAGTATAGTTGTTTTAGTGTTTTTGTGTCAAAAATCAAAGACTGTAGGTAATAAGTATAACTAAATTAAGATGTCTACCGCCTCCGGCAGGGGTGTCGTTTGCCAAATCAAAGATTTCGAACACCACCGCAAAGGCGGCAGGTTCCGATTAAAACCCGGTAGGGAATTTTCATTGTTTTAAGGCGGGAAAAGTGTGTTGCGGTTGTGCAAAGTTGCACAAAATCCGACGGCTGATTTTTCGCAAAATCACTATTGATATTGACATAAAAATATGTTATTATATCGATATGAACGAGGAAAATACAAAATAGCGGGGAGCGGGTTTGAATGTCGAATTTGTTTTACAGAAAAGAGGCGGCGGTTTGGGAAGAGGCTTTGCCGATAGGTAACGGCAGAATTGGCGCAATGGTGTATTCCGGAGCGGTGGACGACAAAATACAGATTAACGAAGACACGCTGTGGTCGGGGTGTCCGAATACGGAAAATCGAAACCACAGTATGGACGATGTTTATGAGATACGAAAGTTGGTTAAAGATAAAAAGTATCGCGAGGCGAGAGAGAAAACATCGGAAAAAATGTTTGATGTAAGAAGCCAGTGTTATGTTACATACGGCAATTTACACATTGATATTATTGACGCCAAGGGCGAAATATCGGACTATGAGCGAAAACTCGATTTGGAGTCGGGCGTGGCGAAAGCAAGCTATAAGTTAAACGGAAATAAGATTGAAAAAGAGTATTTTGTGTCGCTTAAAGACGATGTTTTGGTTGTTCGCATAAAAGCGGAGTCGGAAATTAAGATGCAGATATATGAAAGCGTACAGCTTGAAAACAGGATGTATGGTGAAGATGAAACCATTGTGAGCGAGGGACGCTGTCCTACTTATGCGAGTATGGGAAAAGTTGAATATGACAACGGCAAAGAGAGCATACATTTTTGCTCGCGCGTGAAAATTAAAACCGACGGCGGCAAATGCTGCGGAGGAAATTTAATTGCTTTGACTTCCGCAAAAGATGTGACGGTGTTGTTTTCGATTAAAACGAGTTTTAACGGTTATGACAAAATGCCCGTGTCGCAGGGGAAAGAGTATGTTGAAGAAAGCGAAAAAGCACTTGAGTGTGCGTGTGAATATTCGTATGACGAATTAAAAGAGCGTCACATAAAAGAGTACAAAAATTATTACGACAGAGTGAAATTGCATATTGACGGCGAAAATTACGACAGCTTGCCAACCGACGAGCGAATAAAAAATTATGCCGCGGGCACGGTTGACAACGGACTTGTTACGATGCTGTTTGACTTTGCAAGATATCTTACAATAACGGGGTCTGCTCCGAATACACAGCCGATGACATTGCAGGGAATTTGGAACAGAGAACTTTGTGCGCCTTGGAACAGCAACTACAC
>CAZNGY010000105.1:0-2058 GCA_964572955.1 uncultured Lachnoclostridium sp. | reverse complement strand
CGTATTATCTCGCTATTAATTACAGATTATATTGAATTTATTATGGTTATACTTTCGGGCTCTAAACAACCTACAACTTCTGACGTCTATTAATTAATAATTATGACTGCTGCGAAGCAATTATACCACCTCAGTGCCGATAAATATGAAGCCATCCAAAGCCGGTATGCCAAGGCCAAAGAACAAGACTACATGAAGGGAAATCTTTTCGGAGGACTGTTGACAGAGTTTATCAGCGCACCGCTTATGGTAGCGGAAGGCATCCAGAACCAGTTCCGCGCATGGCGCGGAGAGAAAACGGACTATTACTTTGTAGAAGCACGGAACGAAACCCGTGAACAGGTAACCGCAGGGATGGGGACTGTCGGAAAGACCGTCTACTACTGTGCTGCTGAAACGGTATCGGTCATATCACTGGCACTGTTTACGGGCTGCAATCCGAATGTAATGGCAGCTGCCATGGGACTTACCACCTCTGACGAGGTCCAGATGTCGAAGGAACAGGCAGGTGTCGATCCGAAAAAAGCAGCCGGAACGGCAGCATTATGCGGAGCACTGGATGCCGCACTCGGAAGCCTTGTTTTCGGAAAGATTGACATTGACCGCAACATCATAAAAGGAGTACAGAAATCCATAGGCGAACAGCTCGGAAGTGCTTTTGTGCATGGATCTGCGAGTGTGATCATTTCAAACCGGTGCTATCAGACGATTGACCTTATGATAAACGGGACCCTTTCTGACATCGGCATCTGTTATACCGCATATCTGGATGAGGGGCTGAGTGAGGAGGAAGCCTGGAGCAAGACGGAGAATGACCTTGCAGAACGGGAATTCTGGAATGCGATGACAGGCGGTCTCCTTGCGGCAGGTTATACTACGATTCAGCTTCTTTCGCATGGCGTGAAAATGAAAAAGCCCCCGAAGAGGGATGATTACGATGACTTTCTGGAAGTGCAGAACGCAGCGGGAAGTGCAGGGGATGAGAGGGGGAGTAAGATAGTAGAAATCAATAATCCTGTTTTAGATAATATTAGAACTGGAAGTGCCTTAAAGGGCGATTCATTACATACATTTAATGACATTATAGATAATTATGCTGGAGATGCTACAAAGTTTTCATTGACTGGTGGTGATGGTGTAGAGCGAACACTTTATCAGTTAGAAGGCTCCTTAAATGGTAAACAAGGCATATTTGAATGGATTGTAGATCCTGATTCTGCAAAAGGGGTAACTCATCGAAGATTTATAGAAGGTGTAGGAATAACAGGGAAACCTAATGCAAGACCATAGGAGGAAAATATATGTATGGAATTAATATATTCGACAAAATAAAGATGCCATTAGATTGGGCAATTGTTTATTATGGAATAAATAATAATATTTTGGATATCGATATTGCACAAGAATTTTCTTGCAGAAAATTGGAGAATAATGAACAACTTTCTGAAGAGGAATTAGAATTGTGTTGGAATATAAATAATCGTCTGGATGTGTTGGAGTTAATAGAGAAAATACTTGATAGTCAAGGGAATGTACAGGAGAGCCTGGAGAAGGCAAAAGATAAAATTCGCATTGCAATAATTATATATTTGCGAGAAGCAGAAAAAGATAAAGCAAAATTATTGGAGCAAATTGATATGATATATGCGGATTTCGATTATCCCAAAGACATGGACAGTTTTATTTCATATATGCCAGTTTGCAACGATTTTTTTTCAACAAGTCGTACGATTGAAGATAATAGAAATTATTTACTATCAAAATTAGATAATTTTATTGAAGTACAGCAAAAGAAATATCACTTGGAGATAAAATAAAAAAAATTTAAAAAGTTCAGAAGGTGGAACGGCAGCGGTTTTAGAGAGTGGTAGTAAGACTTTCTTGCAGAGTACATCAGAAGAAATTGCTAATATGACGAGAAAAGAATTACAAGATAGTATAGTTGATTTCAAATGGAAAGCGAAAATGAAAATATTTTCGGTGCAGCATTGGGAAAAATGGGGAAAAGGGCGGTGGTAGTGCTATGAGAAAGAATGTATTAGTTGTTGATGATCATCC
>CAZNGY010000104.1:0-2100 GCA_964572955.1 uncultured Lachnoclostridium sp. | reverse complement strand
ACAGGATTACATTTTAGGAGGTTAATTTTATGAAACTTAAACGAATTACGTCAGCTGTTATGGCGGCGGTAATGGCTGTCACCTCGGCGGTTGTGTGCGAGGTTACGGCGAGCGCGGCTTACGATAATACAAAGCCGTTTATTCTTCTAGATTCTCATACGGATAAATACAACTATAACTTGAGAGAAGCAAAAAATGTTAGCGGTGGCACGTCAACGTATACATTTTCTACAACTTGCGATAACTGGGATAGTAACTTAGAGACGTTCACGCTGTATTTTTATGACTTGGACGCAGGAGTGTTCACCGATGCAAAGCTTACATCGTTCAAGGTTGGCGACACTGAGATAATTTCCGATTCCGATGCGTTGTCTTTCACGAATGACGGCACCCAATACGATCTTATTGCTGATACTAATGTTTCGGCGGGAAATCGATACTCTATTGATGTTTTTAGTTTAATAACAACAGACGGCTCTGTTACAATACCTGCAAGTAAGGATATAAGTATTGATGTTGAAGTAACATATGTTTCTGTTACCCCTTCTGCAACAGCAGATAAGTGGGAAACAAACAGTGATGGAAAGTGGCAGCTTACAAGAGGCACAGCTGAAACGATTCCTAATTTGGAAATTGATTTAGCTGATTACACAGATTTAGATTATGCTAATATTCAGACGGTTACCGCAAGCTTGGTTGTTACTGGTGGCGGTTACGCAAACGGCTGTTTAGGCTTAAACGACACCGATAGTACATGGAAAAGTGGAAATTGGTCTGCAAGCGCTCCTACCGCGACAGTTGCTATTTCTGGCGTCGAAGACGGCTTTAAACCACAGCTTCAGGTTTGGTACGCTCAGGAAGGCGATACTATAGTTCTTGACGATATTACAGTTACGGGTAATGTCCCCGTAACAAAGGTAGAACTCAACAAAACCACTCTCGAGCTTGTTGAAGGAGCTTTTGAAACCCTCACAGCTACCGTATCTCCCGATAACGCTACCGATACGACTGTAACTTGGACTTCTTCCGCAACCGATGTTGCTACTGTTGATAACACAGGTAAGGTTACAGCGGTTAAGGCGGGTACAGCTAAGATTACCGCTGCTGCGGGCGAAGAGAGCGCTGAATGTACTGTTACAGTATCCGAAACCGCAATTCCCGTAAAGACAGTTACTATCACAAAGCCCGAAAAGACTGAGTATATCGTTGATGACACAGTAACCCTTACAGCTGCGGTAAACGCTGACGCGAATGTTGCTGATAAGACTATCTCTTGGAGATCTTCTGACGAAACAGTTGCTACTGTTAAGAACGGTAAGGTTACATTCCTTAAGGCGGCTGACAGCGTAAAGATTACAGCTTATTATTCTTCCGCTACGGCTGACGCGGCCTCGACTATCGAGGACTCGGTTGATTTTAAGGTTGTTGATTATGCTGAATCTAATGTGAAGTATGATGAAATTGCGAAGAAAGACCCCGCTACAATTCCCGTTAAGGTTGACAACGCTGCGTGTGAGCTTGTTGTAATTTCCGTAAGCGAGGAAGACGCGAATAGCTACGACTATATTGACATTACCGTTACACCTGATGGCGGAACACCGATAACTGTGAGAATTAAGGATCTTTACAAGGGATTTAAGTTTACATCTGTTAAGGACGAACTTATCAAGGAAACAGGTTCAGACGGAAACTACTTTGGTCTGGTAAAGATTAACAATCCCAACAATCGCAAGTACAGCGTTGGATTTGAATTTGGCGTAGCTGCACACTAAGAACTGGAGGACGAACTGATGAAAAAAGCTTATACAATGCCTGAAATTGAAATCAAGGCGTTTTCTACCGAGGATATTATCACGGCGAGCAGCACAACGACTCCCGCGGCGACAGGAATGTCGATAAATAAAAGTGATCCTGTTATTGATATAGGAGATATCGGAACGGGTAACACTATCAATATCCCGTAATGACAACAAATACGAAAAGGGGCTGTTTTTACAGCCTCTTTTTTTGAGGTGAACATGGAACGACTTTACAAAATTTGCGGGCTGGGGGTCAGCTGCGATTTTCGCTATCCTATGATGATAAACCGCGCGGAGAAGT
>CAZNGY010000103.1:0-2106 GCA_964572955.1 uncultured Lachnoclostridium sp. | reverse complement strand
GATTACGCGTGCGACTTTATCGAGACGCACTGGAAGGGTGTGAAGGTCTCCCGGCCGCAGGCAACGTATATGCTTTTCCTTGACTGTGAGGAATATTGCAGGGAACATCAGCTTACGATGGATGATGTGCAAAGAGCCGGTCTGGAGGTCGGCGTGCTGTGGCAGGACGGACGCGCTTTCCACGGTCCATACCATATCCGCATGAATCTGGCACTGCCGTTTTCTAAACTGCAGGAGGCATTTGAGCGGCTGGATCGATATGTGTTTCGGGGGCATTGAGTGAGTAAAAACTCGCTTTCGGCTCTGACAATATACAAAAGTGACTCTGGAAAGAAAATTCCAGAGCCACTTTTATATTTTTACTGATATTCACACGGCAGGGCAAGCTACTTCGCATGGAGGCACGGCGTCGTCCCTCGCCTGCTTTTCATGATTTTATTGGCTGATATTCACGCGACAGAGCCGCCTTCTTCGCATGTCGGCACGGCGTCGTCGCTTGCCTGCTTACCGCAGGCCGCCAAAATCTCATTTAAAATCTGCTTCGTAAATGGGATTTCGGCTTGCTTTTCAGGGTCTTCTTGGCTGATATTCACGCGACAGGGCAATCCTACTTCGCATGTCGGCACGGCGTCGTCGCCTCCGACTAGTCCAAGTACTTCTATTCACTCGCACATGTGGGTGCTTCGCGAAGAAGTACCAGGACGGATTCTCCGGCTCCTTTGGCAAAGTGCTCTCCCTGCGAAGAGCCTGCCCTGCCGCTGTATATCGACGATTTTGAAATTTCTGTTGGAAACTTTTGCTTTCTAAAATTTTATGCAACAGAAAACCGAGCCATTTAACATTGCATCAAATGGCTCAGTTTTTATTTTATAGGTATGAAAAATGAATATTTACAAAAAGTCAGGATTTATTCCTTCTATATATAATATCTGCTGCATAATGACTGCAAAAACTTCTACTGGCTGATATCTACCCAGAAAGCCGGACGCAAACAAAGACCATTATTAGGCGCGATCGCACAGCTTACTATACCATACGTGTGCACAAACGCCGCCATCTCATCATTGTTAATCGGAGATCGTAACCAAGTCCATCTGTCATCATCTGTTAACTGTGTACTTGTAGCATCTGCCCAAAGTCTTACGCCGTCTCCATTAGCTTTACGTACAGTATAATCATAATTCTGTACTCTCGGTTTTTCATAATCTGTTCCATTATGTTTTCCTTCAAATGTACCAAAAAGATCGGTCTCTGACAGCAAAAATACTTTATCATCGGTTAATGTAAAATCTGCTGTTCCACTTCCAGTGATTGCATCAACAGATGTTCTTGTGTAGATTCTTGTCTCTTCTGCTAACGCATATGCACACGGATATTTATCTGCAAAGCTTTTTCCCGCAAAACTTACATCGTCATTCAGATATTTTCTGATTGTACTATCTTTCCATTTATTAGTCTGTCCGAAGCCTGAATCCCATTTATAGATTCCTTTTCCATCATAATCAAGGCTTTTCGCTGCATATAGGAGTGCCTGTGTATTATCTGCATTTTTCGCGATTACGTACCATTCCTGCCCGTCAATCGTTACCTTGGCAGATGAATTATATTGTCCTGTCGTCACCTTGGCTGCTGCAGTTTTTATATTTTTCCTTAAATCTGTAAGCTTTTGGCATTCTGTTACATTTATTCTAATCTTATCAACACCATAGCAACCCTTTTCATCCATATGCGTTGCTGTCACGATCAACTCTCCCGTCTTCTCGCCCAGACCAACCGTTAATTTTGCATTTTTCTTTCCGATTTCTGAATAAGTAAGCTTTGTATCTTCATCAATCGGTTTGCCATCTGCCCGAACAACTTCCCATGAAATATCCGGTGTTATGCTTGTTCCTGTATTTCTGACAACTGCACTCAAATTACAACTTCCTTCTTGGGCTACATTTGTAGTATCCGTCGTAATCAATACATCATATTTTTCATAAGGTATATCTGCTGCGCTATTTAAAAGCAGTTTCGCATCTGCTGACGGTTCTCCTTCTGTCGAAAAGTCCGTCCATTCTCCGTCTTCATTTTTTGTACAAAACTGTGCTACGACATTGATCGCAT
>CAZNGY010000102.1:0-2147 GCA_964572955.1 uncultured Lachnoclostridium sp. | reverse complement strand
CTCGGCCTGGCAACGGGCTCCACCCCCGTCGGGATGTATGAGGAGCTTTGCCGTGCGGCAGAGGCGGGTGAGGCGGATTTTTCGCGCATTACGACCTTTAATCTGGATGAATATGTGGGGATTGAGCCGGAAAATGAGCAAAGCTATCACTGCTTTATGAAGAAAAATTTCTTTGACCGTGCGAAAATAAGGCCGGAAAGCATACATATGCCCTCGGGAAACGCCGAGAATGCAAGGGCGGAGTGCATTGCGTACGATGAGGCGATAGCGGCCGTCGGCGGAATCGATATTCAGGTTTTGGGAATCGGACAAAACGGACATATAGGCTTTAACGAGCCGGAGGAGAAGCTTTCCGCGGGAACCCACATAGTTGAGCTGACGGAAAGCACGATAAAGGCAAATGCCCGCTTTTTCGAAAATGAGGCGCTTGTGCCCAAGAAGGCGATAACCATGGGTATGCGCTCCATCATGATGGCAAGAACGGTTATGCTTTTGGCCTCGGGAAGCGCAAAGCATGAGGCTTTAATGGGGCTTTTATCGGGAAAAATCACAACGAGCAACCCCTCAACCCTGCTTAACCTGCATCCCAATACAATTATAATCTGCGACGAGGAGGCTTACAATGGCTGACCGAGTGTTAAAAAATGTTTTATTTGACGGAGAGATAACGGATATAGCCATAGAAAACGGGAAAATCCTTTTTGTGGGCAGGTGCGACCTTGCGGGGGAGGATATGCACGGGCTCAAGGCGTATCCGGGGCTTATAGATATTCACACTCACGGAGCGCTGGGGATGGACGTTACAAGCGGCGGCAGGCTTTATGAGCTTTCGTGCTATCAAAGCAGTCAGGGTGTAACGGCATGGTTCCCCACAACCACAACGGCATCCTACGAAACCATAAAAAGCGTGACTCACGAAAAAACCGATTTTGACAGGGGCGCGCGCATTATGGGCTTTCATTTGGAGGGGCCCTACGTTAACAAGAAATATAAGGGTGCCCAGAACGAGGCGTTTATCAAAAATCCGTCGCTTGAGGAATTTGCGGAATTTAAGAACGTTTCCATGATAACCCTGGCGCCGGAGCTTTCGGGCGCGGAGGAGTTTATAAAAAAATGCGGCGCAAGGTGCATAATCGGGCACTCGGACGCGGATTACGACACGGCGAAGCGCGCCATGGAGCTTGGGGCATGCTGCCTGACGCATACGTTTAACGCCATGACGCCGCTTCATCACAGAAGGCCCGGCATTATCGGCGCGGCCGTTATGTGTGACGCTTGGGTGCAGGTGATATGCGACGGACTGCACGTGCACGAGGCCGTGGTCAAAATGCTTATGCGCACCTTCGGAAAAAAGATGATTGTCATAAGCGACTCGGTAAATCCCGCATATCTTCCGGACGGAGCATATAAATATGACGGGCTGGACATTAAAATGCAGAACGGTGAGGCGCGCCTTTCGGACGGAACGATTGCCGGAAGCTCGCATTCCGCGCTTTACGGGGTGCGAAAATTGGTTGAGTGGGGGATACCGGAGAAGGATGCGTTTTACGCGGCGTCCGCCGCTCCGGCAGAATATGCCGGCCTTCACACCAAGGGCTCTCTCGCTTCGGGGTTCGACGCGGATATAATATTGCTGGATGATGAGCTTAACTTAAAATATACCATCATAGGAGGGAAAACGGACTATGCTTTTGGGGATTGATTTGGGCGGAACCAACATCGCGGCCGGAATTACGGACGATGACGGAAATTTAATCAAAAAAACAAGCGTTCCCTTGGGGAGCGCGAAAAACAGTGCCGACGAGATGGCGGATAAAATGACGGCACTTTTTAATGAGCTTTGCGGGGGCGAGGAAATAACCGCCGTGGGAATAGGAAGCCCGGGAATCGTGAACAGCGATAAGGGCACGGTTGTTTATGCCTCCAACATTGCTTTTTCCGATTATCCCCTCGCCGAGGAAATGGAAAAAAGAATAGGCAGAAGGGTTTCTGTCGTGAATGACGGCAACGCCGCGGCCTTTGCCGAGGTAAGGTGCGGAGCGGCCGTGGGCATGAAAAACGTGGTTATGCTGACGCTGGGAACCGGAGTCGGCGGCGGAATCGTAATTGACGGGAAAATCTATTCCGGCAGCTTTTTCGGTGCGGGC
>CAZNGY010000101.1:0-2225 GCA_964572955.1 uncultured Lachnoclostridium sp. | reverse complement strand
CCTTTAAGCGTATCAAAATGCTTTCAAGACAATTCCCCCTGTCACTTCATCAGGAACGCCTTAAATCGTCAATTTCCTGCCAGAAAAGGCAATCAGTGTTCAAACCGATTGCCCAATCAAATGTTGTGACACTTTCTTATTCCGTCTGTATCTGCCAGAATGCTGCTTCAAAATGTGCCAGAGCTTTATCCCTCTCTGTCCGTTGTTCCTTTGTCAATGATGGTTCATAATCTTCAAATTCCTCTGCCCCGTTGACCTTTGCCTTATCCACAATCCAACAGAATTTCCATTTATCCAGTAAATGATGATACAAGTCCTCTGCATTGTCATAGCTGGCATTGTTTTCAAAGTTTCCGTCTATGTAATACTCCAGTACAATAAAACCAAATCTTTCATCATATACCACACACATATCTCCCAGTTTATCCATCATACCCTTAAACAGTTCCACAACCTTTTCACATTTTCTAATTTCAATCTGTTTCATAAACTGTCTTTCCTCCACATCTTAACCAATGATTTCCTTTTGTTCTTTTTCTGCAATGTTCTTTCTACGCTTTTCCATATATCTGCGGTTATATTCTGCCTTTTTTGCCCTGCGTTTTTTCAGCTTTTCATGCTCTGCCACTTCTTCCGCTGTCGGCTCTTTTACAGGCAGTTCAAATTTTCCGATAAAATTCAGATATATTTCTACCTCCTGCACCCTCTCACCACTGGAATAATCTGCTTCATGAACAAGTATTTTTTCCACAAATTCATTCAGCATTGGTGTAGTTAATTCACTGAAATCCGTATAGCGTTTTACAAGCTCTATGAATTTATCTGCCCTTACTGTATCATTTTCATATTTTTTTATCTCGGCTTTGGCATTTTCCATTGATATTTCAAGTGTATCCTGTTCATTTTCAAACTCACCCAGCATAAACTCAAAGCGTTTATCCGACAATTTTCCACTGATATTATCTTCATACAGCTTCTTCATCAGCATATTCAACTCATTGACACGCTTGGTATCCTGTGCAATTTTCCGTTTTAATGCTTTTATGCCTGCTTTCTGTTTATCTTTTGATGTGGAATATATCCGGCTGATAAATTCCTCCTCATTTGTCACTACATAGGCACTGACCGCCTTTATGGTTTCCAATACAAGACTTCTCACAACCTCTGTACGGATATAATGCTGACTGCACTTCATTTCATAATTCTGTCTGCCCAAATTGTAGGTGGAACAGTTATATTCATCACGATTTGGTCTGCGTTTTCCGTTCGGCTCTCCTTTCCAGTTTCTCGCCATTCCTGCACCGCCACGATGATTATACATTTTTGCCCCACAATCAGCACAATATAAAAGTCCGGTAAGAGGATTGGCTTTTCCTATGCTGTCTGTTCTCCGTATTGTCTTTCTGAGTTCCTGCACTTTATTCCACATTTCTTCCGGTATGATTGCTTCCTGTGTATGTTCAAAGATTACCCATTCTTCCTTTGGAGCTTTCTTGATTTTCTTATCCTTGTAAGAGTCTTTGTAAGTACGGAAATTTACGGTATGTCCCATATATTCCGGCTTGGACAAAATATCTCTTACCGTTACCCCTCTCCACACATAAGGCATGGAAGAATTATTATTCCCCCGCCATGTTCCAACTCCTCTCTTTGCAAGGTAGTAAGAGGGACGTTCTATCTTTTCCTCTGACAATATTCTTGCAATCTCATAAGGACCTTTTCCGTCCAAAGACATCCGGTATATTCTTCGTACCACCTCGGCAGCTTCTTCATCAATTTCCCAGTGGTTTTTATCTTCCTCACTTTTCCTGTAACCATAAATGGCATTGTTGGTAGTATGCTTTCCCTCCATTCCTCTCGCCCGAAGCACCGCTGTTACTTTCCGACTTGAATCACGAATATACCACTCATTCATGATGTTTAGGAATGGGGCAAACTCGCTACTCTCTCTTTTCTGATTATCCACTCCATTTGCAATCGCAATAAAGTGAACATTCTTTTCTTTGAACATGACTTCCGTATAAAATCCTACCTGTAAATAGTCACGCCCAATCCGGCTCATATCTTTTACAATAACTGTGCCGATAATTCCTTCCTCAATTCCTGCTATCATTCTTTTCCAGTCCGGTCTGTCAAATGAACCACCGGAATAACCGTCATCCGTAAAATGCTCTATATTGGCATAACCATTCTGTCTTGCATAGTCCTCAAGCATTTTCTTCTGA
>CAZNGY010000100.1:0-2233 GCA_964572955.1 uncultured Lachnoclostridium sp. | reverse complement strand
TCGGTATTCATCGGGGCTGTACGCCTTACTCGGATTGAAACCGATAAGCTTATAGACTCGCACAAGCGGCGATTCTTTTTTCAACATCAGAAACGTCGGGAGAATGAGAATGCCGCCCGCGCGAGTGACGCGAAAAAGCTCGTGAACAGCTTTTTCAGGGTTGTCAAGCAGGTGTAAAACATTCCCCGCGATTACAACATCATAGCTTTCGTCAGGGTCGGAAAGGTCGGTTATATCGCGCTCGGCGAAGGAAACGTTGTTTATATTTTTCTTTTGGCACTTTTTCCGCGCCTGCTCGAGCATTGGCATTGAAAGGTCGGTACAGAGAACCTTTTCGGCTTTTTCCGCCGCCGCCTCGGTAAGCAAGCCCGTTCCCGCCGCGCAGTCAAGCACCTGTGCGCCGAACGGAACAAGCTCCCTTATTTCATTTGTCATTTCGCGGTAAGCCTTGCTGTTGAATTTTTGCGATATGTCGTAAAATCGCGCGATTTTGTCCCAAAAGCTCATTTTATACTCACTCCTCAATATGCTCGATACCCTGACCGATAATCGAACGGACGTGGTCGTCAGCGAGCGAGTAGAAAATCGTTTTTCCCTCTCGGCGGTATTTGACAAGGCAAGCCTGCTTCAGAACGCGGAGCTGGTGCGAAATAGCGGACGCGCTCATTCCGAGTAAGGAGGCGATGTCACAAACGCAAAGCTCCGCTTCAAAAAGGGCGTACAGAATTTTTATTCGCGTGCTGTCGCCGAAAACCTTATACAATTCGGCGAGGTCGTACAAAATCTCCTCCTGCGGCATTGAATCTCTGATTTTTTCAATCATCTCGTCGTGCGCGTGGTGAAACTCACAGGACGGTATCGCTTCACGGTCGGTCATAGTTATTCCCCTTTTCTTGCTATTTTTGAACATTTGAATGATTGTTCAAATGTTTCTGTAAAACAGTATATCACTAAATCGGCGGTTTGTCAATAGGGTGTGGAGAATTTTTTCAGTTTTAGTTGAAGCTCATTCCGCGCCTATTGACAAGCGTCCTTTTTCGGATTATAATTATATATAGTATATCCGTAATCGGATACTTGAGTCGAAAGGAGCAATTTTATGAGAAAAATATCGTTCCCGCTCGCGTTGGCGGCAGTGCTTTGCGTCACTGGCTGCACAAATCTACCCGCGCAAAACAGCTCTGACATTTCTGAACTGACCGTTCAGACCAGCGGTGAATGGACGCGGACGTTAGATTTTGGCGATACGTCTGCACTGTCGCTTCTGAATTGCCGCACAAACGAGGACGGAGCTTATTGTATAGACCAAACCGCATGGAATGCGTCAGACGATTATGACCTGTTTCGGAAATACTTTTTTGGCACTTGGGAAGGCTGCTTCCGCTTTCCCGAATATCCCGAGCAGGAACGTCTAATTATTGACGACTCTGAGAAATCGTTTATCATGACGGAAACAGGCATTAAAATGCTTGACGGTTTTTACGAAACGAGTGACGGTGCGTTGGCTTTTTTGGTTGGAAGCGACAGCGGCAGCGCGGTAATTTGGATAAGCCTTGATGAGCCTGATACGATTTATATGGTGTGGGGCGGTGTGACCTCACCACTGTGGTCGCATGATGAAAATGGAGAATATTCGACTGCGCCTGTTGTGTATACCCTGAGAAAAGCCGATGAGCCACTCAACGAGCCGGAGAATAATTTTTTGAGTATATTCAGACTTCGTGAAATGGCACGAGAATATGGGATTGATTCAAAGCTGCTTGTAAGTATAGACTATGAAAGCGATGGGACGACGCTTTATCACGATGATTGGTATCATTTTTACCCGATGTACCTTGTTTCAGAAGCTGAGGATAAAATCGTAATCAGAACATCAGTCGGAAATGTTTTGGAGAAAGATTTGTCGCCTCTCAATGTCACCTGCACATTTGAAAAGACAGAGGGCGGGTGGAACAGAAGCGTTGAGTTGTTTTGACAACTTTTTAAAATCGGCTTGTTGGAATAAAAAGTAACAGGCTCTATGGAAGTCATTCCCGAACTGCCATAGAGCCTGTTTTCGTTAAATAGTGTCGGCAAATCCCAGTAATAAAGGACTTTTCCGCATAAAAATGAACACCAATTCTGATACGAATTGTATCAAAATTGGTGTTCCGCTATGGTGGAAGCGGGTGGATTCGGACCACCGAAGCAAAACGCAACAGATTTACAGTCTGCCCCCTTTGGCCACTCGGGA
>CAZNGY010000099.1:0-2250 GCA_964572955.1 uncultured Lachnoclostridium sp. | reverse complement strand
GCCTTTTGGCGAGCCGTACCACGGCGTAAATCATTACTCCGGTCATTCCCACATAATAAACATACCAGAAAATCCCGTCGGATACTTTTATACGGCTGTAAGCGCCAACCGTGTCAATTCTCATTTGTGAATAGAAAAGCCCGTGGTCCCAGTTTTCAAAAATACCAGTTGTGAACATTACCGCGTCGCACACGGTAAAATAAACCGTCATAAAGATGTAATAAGCCTTACTAACCTTATAACTTCCGATTATGGAACAAAAGTCCGTCAGTCCGAAAAGCATCAGCGTAATTCCGAAATACTCTACCTTCATCGCGACAAGAGCCGATGAGATATTATGTGACATTGTTATTTCGACAAAGTTTCCGAAAACGATAACGCCGATTGAAAAAACAAGCACCATATATGCGCTTTTCGCCCGCGAATTTGGGTAATGCAGACAGCCGCAGTACATTATTATTACCGCGATTAAGGTTGCGAGATGAATTATACAATAGGTCAGATACATAAAACGGTTACATCAGCGGTTATACTCATCTTTAATCTTAAAGCGTACAAAAAATCAAGCAAAAGCTTGTATATATGGCTTTTGCGCAGATTTTTTGTCTACGCTTTGATTAAAGATTAGTATTAAAGTCCGCTGTCGAGGTAACTCGCCACCTCTCTTTCTACGCTTTTTCTGATTCTCACGGGAATGGGTATTTCTCTGCCGTTGTCGAGGAAAATTACGCCATTCTCACATTTTTTGATGAAATTCAGATTTACAATATTGCTTTTTCCGCAGCATATGAAGCTTTCTTCCAGACAAAATGACGCACGAAAAGCTGAAATCGGACGAACGCTTTTATATTCCTTATCCAGCGTGTAAAAATATGTGCAGTGATTATAGGATTCAACGCTTCGTATATTTCCAAGCGGAATTACCGTTTCCTCGCGATTGAACGTAACGGTAATTGTTTTCCGAGAAGCGGCGAAGGCTGACGAATAGCGGTCGAGCGTTCTTTTCAGCTGGTCGTATGTATACGGTTTCAGCAGATACCCGTCAGCGTTTACGCGAAAGGCGCTGAGAGCGTGGCTGTCGGAGGAGGTTGTAAAGATAATTCCGCTTTTACAGCCAATTTCAGCGAGCTTTTCCGCCGCCGACATTCCGTCCGTTCCGCTCATGTAAATGTCCAAGAAAATTATATCGGGTTTTTGGTCGCTTTTTTCGTACTCGTCAAGCATTTTATCCGCTGACGCGAACCAATGAACGGAAAAAACGCTTCCCGTTTCATTTCTGAATTTGTTCAAAAAATAAAGAAGCCGCGCACGGTCGCTTTGAGAATCCTCGCAAATATAAATAAGCATAGACTCACTCCTGTAATAAATTTACAGATATTATACCATATTTTATATATATTTGTCAACAAAAACAGCGGTACGTTACAAAACGCACCGCCTGCGAGACAATGAAAAAGAGAAAAAAGAGAGCGGGGACGCTGTCCCCGCACCCCCACTTCCTTTTGTGCCAAAAGGAAGCGAAAAGCTGTATTCTTTGCAGGAAATTTGAGATATTGTTAAGCAATCGCCGCTCTTTTTCGAATATACCACAATTGTCCATTGTTAATTGTCCATTATCAATTAAAAACGTTGTTCATTGTTCATTGTTCATTGTTCATTTTGTCCGCGGCGTCACGCCGCATTTCAAATCATCGGCGCAGCCGATACCACAATTGTCCATTGTCAATTGTCCATTATCAATTAAAAACGTTGTTCATTGTTCATTGTATCTGTGGCTCGCCGCCTGTATGATTTACGGAAAAATTGAAATTATAACAAATAGAATCCTGCCGAAACAGGCGCGGCAATTACCTTACCGCCGTTAAATTTCGCTTCGCCGCCGAAGCTGTAAATACACTCCTTGACGTTGTATTCCCCACCGAACTCAACATCACGGTCAGCGGGATTTATAACGACAAGAATTTTCTCATCGCCCGCGCTTCTTATGTACGCAAGCGGGTACTCGTTCTTTTCGGCGTACACGAACTCGATTTCTCCCCTGCTCAAGAGCGCGGGGTGTTCACGTCTGATTGAAATAAGCCGCTTGACTTCGTTGTAAAGCGAATTATTGTCACTCATCTGAGCTTTTACGGTAGGACGGTCGGGCGAGGGGTCGAGAGGAATATACAAATTCTCAGCGCAAGCGGCACTGAAGCCCGCGTTAAGGCTATCGTCCCACTGCATTGGTGAGCGCGAGCCTGTTCTTCCGTA
>CAZNGY010000098.1:0-2363 GCA_964572955.1 uncultured Lachnoclostridium sp. | reverse complement strand
AACGCCCGTCTAACCGTTTCTGCACGCCTCCCGGTATCTGATGCCATCCGGCACAAGAAGGCCGCTGTGACGAGCGGGAGAAGCCTTTACAGATACGTCGCCGATGCCTTAGAGAGAGAATACAACGCTACAATGGGTATTGACAATCCTACCCCGGGATGTTAGGATTAGAACAGGTGTTCTACTTATCTTGAAAACCACCAATCATGTCAAGCAACGCATCTCTGCAAGAATCATGCCATTTTTTTCGGTGCCTTCCTGCCCTGAAAAGTTGGCATGAATCTTGTTTAGAGGGTCGGTTAAATGGTAAAAAAAAGCAGACCTGTTAGTTTTTTCAAAGAGGTGCCCCCCCGCCAGCGTGTTGCTTGTCGGAGGCCGCTGGCCTCCCGCGCCTGGGCAGCCCCGGCGGGTCGTTCTTCTCTGCTTATCAGTGTCTTGGGTAGTACCCGCCATGGCTTCGTCGGGCTGCGGCTCTGCCTTGCCCGCCTTCGGGCTATCGCCCTGCCCGCGCTCCCTCGTCGGCAGTCTGTTGTTGTCGACTCTCTAACGGTTGTGCCTCTCAAATCTTGAACAATTCTTGATGCGATTAAGGGGCTTTTCCAGCATTATGGCCGGAAAAGCCCCTGTTTTAATTATATTTCATTGTCGCAGCCCGTCAAGGGTTCTACAAGCGCATCACGCGCCCTTGACGGGCTGCATCCAATGACCTCGCCCGTCGTCATGTCCACCCCCGGCATATCCATCAGCTGAACCGCTGCCCGCTCGTTCTGACCGTCTTCTACACGTTCTGCCCGGTGTCTGCGTGAAGCTAAGAAGGCGTTTATGTAGACTGTGCATCTTCTAGTGAGAGTATCATACAATTCCCACTTTTCCTCATCCCTGAGAATCCTGGAAAGGTCAGATAATTCAACGATTCCTCGTGTCTCTATAAGTTGTTCTAGTCCTATTAAGTAATCCCGTGTGATCTCGTTGTCGTTGCCCCAGACAGCATCCAGTGACTTCCCACCCCAGCAAACGATTGATTCCCGCTCGTATTGTGCTTTCTCCGGATTATCAACATGGGTCATGTAGCGCACAGAACCCGTCACATTCATGCAGGGTTGTGGAGTAGCAACACCCCTAATACTGTCATTTATGGAGCCGAAAAGACCTTTTAAAAGCTCAACCAACTGCTTTTTTGAAACTTTACAGCTAAAACACAAAGTCACATGGTTGTGGACTTTTTTACGTTCTCCATCCGCGTTGAAGTCCCTGTCATGCGCTGGACTACAAAAGCCAGGCGTGACGCTTTTCAGTACATCTAGCCAGTCCTCCGGTAGGTCATCTGGATAGCATACCAAGTTCCAATTATAGCGCCTGTCCGATGCTCTCTTGCGGTCATATTCCCGTTGCTTCTCTCTGCTGCTTGATGGCATAAAAAAACCTCCCAAAATCTGGAAGGGAACACAGCTTGACTTTTATCCACCCGACGGGTATAATACGCCCATAGGTGAATTTCACTGAGGCTGTATCCCTCGTGTTATTCGATACCAATGTTGGTAGCATCGGTATCATTTGCCATTTTACAACGAACCTGCCCATCCTGTCAAGCACGATAGGATGGGCATTTTCATTGCCTAAAAAAGAGCACATCTATTGCTAATTCAGAAGATGGTAATCTTATCCATAAAAAGCATACCTATTGCTAATTTACTGGACTGTAAGCCCCCTAACGATTACCCCTTTAGTCCAGTAATTTTAAAGTCGCAATCCCTTGAGGCTCTAAAGGTTTAACAATTGTCTAAATTTACTGGACTAAGGACTACATAGGGGGTCGTCGTAGTACCCCCTATGTAGTCCTTGTTTTTTCCCTATGCCTTCCGAAGGCTGTCCGCGCCAGTCCCCGCTCATCCGGCTTCCCTGCCGAGCGGCTTCAGGGGGCGTCCCCCGCCTCCGTTCGCTCTACCGGCTCTCTGCGCGGGGGGCGTCCCCTTCGCGCAAGGGTAGAGTTTGCTCAATCTGCGCGTCCAGCCTCCCGGTGCCTCCCTCACCGACCAGAATTGATCAGTGACGTACGGACAATTTGAGTCCAGATGGAGTCCAGAAAGGAGAATCAACAATGCTTTCCGCGCTTTACGATGAGAAAACCAACCACCGGCTATCATGCCTGCCACCAGACGAGCGGGCATCCATTGACCACTTATGCAAAGAGATTGCTTTAAAGACCGATTCCGAGCAATCCCGCGCTCTGATCAGTGAAGTCTCAGCAGTCGTTCAAGCCGTTTCACGCAGACACATGAAGGCCATGAATACCCGCAGAAGCGATTTAAACGCCCGTCTAACCGTTTCTGCACGCCTCCCGGTATCTGATGCCATCCGGCACA
>CAZNGY010000097.1:0-2508 GCA_964572955.1 uncultured Lachnoclostridium sp. | reverse complement strand
GTTATAAACTTGTGGCGAAAAACCCATAGGCTTGCCTATGGGCTGAAAGCCACTTTTTTTATCTTGACTTTTGTATAGAATAGATATATAATCTATGTATAGGAGGATAAAATAATGGGACGAACGAAAAACAGCAATGTACAAATTAACATCTCAATTCCTGCGGAATGGAAAAAGGAATTAGAAAACCTTGCACGTATCTATTCTGTAGAAGAAGGGAAAACGATTACTTTTCTTGATTTAATGCGTAGAGGTATCCAAGAAAAATATCAATTAGGAGAAAAAGATCATGCATGAGGAACAATATCATAGTGCTTCGCATTGCAAATATCTGATTCAGTATCACATCATCTGGTGTCCAAAGTTTAGATTTTCAGTATTACAAGGAAGTGTGGATGTTACTCTTGAACAGATATTACAAAAGATATGTGATGATTATGGATATCAGATCAAAGCACTTGAAGTAATGCCTGACCATATACATATTTTTCTAGATGTTCCACAAACAGTTGCCCCTTGCGATATTGTGAGGACTCTTAAAAGCATAAGTGCGATTGAATTATTGAAGGAATACCCTAAATTAAAACAGTTTTATGCAAAATGCGGTGTTTTGTGGTCAAGAGGATCTTTTATATCTACTGTCGGTCATATAAGTGAGGCTACAGTGATCAAGTATATCGAGGAACAAAAAAATGAGAAGTAATGAAGAATCTAAAAAATCTCTAAAACAATTCCATAAACTATCTGATAGGCATATCCTGGCTGTAGAAACTGATCTGTCTTCTTCTGATATACAAAAAGTTGTAGCTCTTTCTGATAAGATCAGAAAAGCAGGCAACGAGCTGATTGCTCTTATGAGAAAGAACTATAACCAGTTAATACGAACGAAAAAATACCGCAAGTTACTTCAATTATATGGCTGCACGAAAGATAAAAAGAAGCGCAATGATTTCATAAAACAACTCAATGAGATGCAGATCAAATATAACATCACATGGAATTATTGCAGGACAGCGATGATACCGATAGGTAAGAAATATAAGATTGATGCGGTATTTGCCCTTACGAAAGCGGAAGATGTTTGGCGGGGTGTGGAAAAATGCCTTTATGGCAATGGCAAAACAATCCATTTTTCTAAATATGGAGAGTTACCCTGTATCAGAGCAAAACAGATCAATCGTGGGATTCCAATATCTGTGAAAGACAATGAATTAAAATTTAAGCTAAACGGGAATACCTTTGGAATACGGATGAAAGACAGATTCCAAAGAGATGAAATTGCTTCTGTATTGGCATATTTATCTGAACCAGAAATGATAGATGACAAAGCAATCAAAACACTATTCAATGAAGGATATTGCATTGATACTTACAGACCCTGCTATGCGACGCTTGTTCCAAAACTGATTCGTGGTAAATATAGAGTTTATCTGCATCTTACTATTGAAGGGAAAGCAAAGCCTAAATATGATAAATTCGGAAATAAAAAACATAGATTAGGGAATGGTATGATCGGTTGTGATATTGGGACACAGACAATTGCTTATACATCTGACACAGAAGTCGGATTAAAAAATCTTGCAGAGCGTGGTTCTTCCATTTCAAAAAATGAGCGGAAAGAACGTTTCCTGTACCGTGCGATGGACAGGTCAAGACGTGCTGCAAATCCACAAAATTATAATGAGAATGGAACAGTTAAAAAAGGGGTAAAAACTTGGAACTATTCGAATCATTATAAGAGATTGAAATATAAACACTCTGAATTATGTCGTATCAATGCGATCAACAGACAACTTGCCATCAATGAAGATGTAAATCATCTGCGAAGCTTAGGTGATACCTTTGTTACAGAACCTAAAAATGCAAAGCGGTTACAAAAACGAGCAAAAGAAACGACAATAAATAAAAAAGGAAAAATCAACCGTAAAAAACGGTATGGAAAATCCATAAAAAACAGATGTCCAGGATATTTTCAGGCACAGATCAAGAAAAAATTCGGCAATACACATGGTATTTATATAGAGGTTCCAAATGATTACAGGGCAAGCCAGTATGACCATACGGCTGATGATTTTATAAAGAAAAAACTGTCCGACAGAATGTATAAACTAACGGATGGAACATTCGTACAAAGAGACTGGTATTCATCCTTTCTTTTGTATTGTTACGATCCTAGCACCAAAGAGATAGATAAAAAGAAATGCAGTACAGAATTTGCAAAACAACTGAAACAGGAAGAAGCCTTGATCAAATGGATAAAGGCTAATAAAGTAAAAGTATTAAATAGTGGAATAAAAGCAGCTTCATAACACGAACACCAGGGAGATTGACTATACTTCCTTATCCTCGGATAGAAAATTACCGCTTATGTGGTCGTTGGACTGCTTGGTAATAAAAGTTTTTACTCAAATAGACTTATACTTGTATTCCAAAGTCTGAAAATGATGTACGATTACAAGCTAAACTTGGTAGTAAGAACCCCACTGGCTTGCCAGTGGGAGTAGTCAG
>CAZNGY010000096.1:1040-2530 GCA_964572955.1 uncultured Lachnoclostridium sp. | reverse complement strand
TAATTCACGGAAACATACTCTGCAGATTCCGTATTTTCTTAAGATTGAATGAGGACGACCACAAATCTTGCAACGTGTATACTCACGTACCTTAAATTTCTGTGGACGCTGCTGCTTAATCTTCATTGATGTTTTTGCCATCGAAATCTTCCTCCTATTTCTTAAAAGGCATACCAAATAAAGTTAATAACTCACGTGCCTCTTCGTCAGTCTTTGCTGTTGTAACGAAGATAACGTCCATTCCACGAACCTTATCTACTTTATCATACTCAATTTCAGGGAAAATAAGCTGTTCCTTGATACCAAGTGCATAATCACCTCTGCCATCGAATGCATTAGGATTTACACCTCTGAAGTCACGAACTCGTGGAAGAGCAAGGTTTACAAGTCTGTCAAGGAAATCATACATTTTGTCTCCTCTTAATGTTACCTTGCAACCAATATTCATGCCTTCTCTGATTTTGAAGTTAGCAACTGACTTTTTAGCCTTTGTTACTACCGGCTTCTGTCCTGAGATAATCTCAAGATCCTTAATAGCGTTCTCTAAAGCCTTAGCATTGTCTTTAGCTTCTCCAACGCCCATGTTGATTACAATTTTGTCAAGCTTTGGAATCTGCATAACGTTCTTATACTGGAATTTTTCCTGCATAGCGCCTGCGATTTCGCTCTGATACTTCTCTTTTAATCTATTCAACTTAAGAGACCTCCTCTTCTAGAATTAGTCAATGACATCACCAGTAGATTTAGCATAACGAACCTTCTTACCATCTACTACCTTGAAGCCGACTCTTGTAGGCTGACCCTTATGAACATACATAACGTTTGATACGTCCATAGCAGCTTCCTGATGAGAAATGCCGCCCTTAGGATTTGCCTGTGTTGGTTTTGAATGCTTTGTTACCATGTTTGCGCCTTCAACAGTAACTTTACCATCTTTAACACTGATAACTTTGCCTTCCTTACCTTTATCTTTTCCAACGATTACCTTTACGGTATCGTTCTTCTTAATTTTAGAAGTTGCCATAAATACTCCTCCTTATAATACTTCAGGAGCGAGAGAGATAATCTTCATAAATTTCTTGTCACGAAGTTCTCTTGCTACTGGTCCAAAGATACGAGTTCCCTTTGGATTTAAGTCATCTTTGATAATAACTGCTGCGTTCTCATCAAAACGGATGTAAGAACCGTCTTTACGGCGAACACCCTTAACTGTTCTTACAACGACTGCCTTTACAACGTCGCCCTTCTTAACATCTCCGCCCGGATTAGCATCCTTTACGGAAGCAACTATAACATCACCAATTCCTGCATACTTTCTTACAGATCCGCCAAGAACTCTGATGCAAAGAAGTTCTTTTGCTCCAGTATTATCAGCGACCTTAAGTCTGGTTTCTGTCTGAATCATAGTGAAATCTCCTTTCAGTAATGATGAAATTCAGTTTTACTGAACTTATTTAGCCTTCTCGACAATTTCAACAAGTCTCCATCTC
>CAZNGY010000096.1:0-1030 GCA_964572955.1 uncultured Lachnoclostridium sp. | reverse complement strand
TGGAGAGTGGTCTTGTTTCCATAACTTTAACTCTGTCACCAATATGGCACTCATTGTTTTCGTCATGAGCCTTTAATTTATAGGTTCTCTTAACAATCTTATTGTAAAGAGGATGCTTTACATTATCTACGATAGCAACAACAATTGTCTTGTCCATTTTGTCACTGACAACTTTGCCGATACGTGTTTTTCTAAGATTTCTTTCCACTTGATTTCTCCTTTCCAAGGATCAATTACTCAGCTGTATTTGCCTTTGAAGCAATAACAGTCTGGATTCTTGCGATATTTTTTCTTACTTCTTTAATTCTTGAAGTGTTATCTAACTGATTAGTTGCATTCTGGAATCTAAGATTAAAGAGTTCCTTCTTGGCAGCAACTAATTCTTCGTTAAGCTCTGCAACGGACTTAGCATTAATTTCTTCTAAATACTTCTTAGTTTTCACTGCCATTACCTCCCTCTAAATCTGCTTTAGAAACGATCTTGCACTTGCAAGGAAGTTTATGTGTTGCAAGTCTTAATGCTTCTCTTGCAACTTCTTCAGATACACCTGATATTTCAAATAAAACACGACCCGGTTTAACAACTGCTACCCAGTACTCAAGAGATCCTTTTCCGGAACCCATACGAGTTTCAGCCGGCTTAGCTGTTACAGGCTTATCAGGGAAAATCTTGATCCATACCTTACCACCACGCTTGATATAACGGTTGATGGCAATTCTGGCTGCTTCAATCTGGTTTGATTTAATCCAACAAGGCTCAGCGGCAACGATACCAAATTCACCATTTGTAATCTTATTGCCTCTTAAAGCCTTACCTCTCATAGTTCCGCGAAACTGCTTACGACGTTTCACTCTCTTAGGCATTAACATTATTTATCGCTCCCTTCCTTCTTGTTTCCCTTTGTTGGGAGTACCTGACCATGGTTGATCCAAACTTTTACGCCGACCTTACCATATGTGGTGTCTGCTTCAGCGAATCCATAATCGATATTGGCACGAAGTGTCTGTAAAGGAATATTTCCTTCACTGT
>CAZNGY010000095.1:0-2545 GCA_964572955.1 uncultured Lachnoclostridium sp. | reverse complement strand
CTTGGAACTGATGAAACGGCTCAAGCCCTATTACGGCGAGAAGCTCTGGAAAAAGGTTGTGAAGAGCGGCCGGGCTGGGCGATTGGGCTGTGATAATCTGCGGAATTTCTTTGATGAAGTGAATGCAGACGAGACGTACAGTCCCGCCAAGAGACAATTCTTCAAAGCGGCTTTTCTTTACGGGAAATATTCCCTTGAATATTCCCCTACGGGTTACAAGACAAGGACTTACCGGATGAAAACGTGGGATGAATATAAAAAGGAGTATGGCGAATGAAAATATGGGCATGGATTCTTGTCTTCTTTATAACGGCGCATTCCTGGACGGACTCTCCGATAACGTGTCCCGACGAGATAGAAATGGACGGCGTTGTCTATATGGATGTGTTCGGTCTTCCGAGTCGATTTCTTTTTGAAAAAGTTGGAGCTGTTCCGTATGGCCTTATGTTTAAAGCCGTCATCAAGGATTCGTTGTTCTATATTGTCAAAGCGGGAATTTGTTTTGACGTGGACGATTTCTTCCTGATTCCACCCAATATGGAGCCCATCAATGTGCCGCTCCGGGTGATTTTCCCTGAGGCGGATTCCGATACGATTTGGGCGAGTTCCGTCATGGGCGAAGCGCACTTGTGGAAGCCGCATCATAGGATTTCGTCATTGCTTATTCGAAATGGTCGCGTTTATCGATTTTATCCAGATGCTGATTATGATGAGGATTTCCTTGAATTCGACCGCATCTATATTGAAAAGCGTAATTCGGAAAAAATCGATATCAATAATCCGCGTTATTTGGAGCTGATGAAACGGCTCAAACCTTATTACGGCGAGAAGCTTTGGAAAATTGCGGAATGAGATGGGGAATTTCGCGGCTCGATTTTCTGGGATTCCCCTTAAAAATGTATATTTGGCTTTGTAAATAGAGTTTTTGCTCTGTTCTCCGTCTGAAAACTAGACACTTTCTGGCTATGGAGAATGCGGCAAACGCTCACGTCTGTGACGGAATTCACCCGTCGCATCGTATTGGTATATGGCAAGTTCTTGCTGTGCCTTTCGACCTTTTGGGGCGTGAGTTGTTTGTGCTTATTGTAGCCGGGCAGTCTAGGCCTTCAGACGGTAAGTGCATTCAACTTCACGCCTTTTTGTTTCGGAAAGTCTTGAAGTCTTGTGGGAACAGCGGCAAAAATTCAATGGGTTTTGCTCTTGTTCTTCGTCTGAAAACTAGACACTTTCTCGGCTACAAGAATAGGACGATTTCCCGCAAACGCCTGTGAGTTCGCAGGTTGTGTTCCGGTTGCGTTGAGCTTCTTGGAATTTTGCGGGCTATTCTGCTCCACCAAAGATGTCGTGTGATTTCGGCGAGGAAAGCGATGTTCCTTGCCTTTTCTTTTGCCTTTGTCGGCTTTTAAAATTGGTTTGGCACTTTGCTCTTGCAAGAGTGGACTCGTTCACTTTTAATTGGAGTCAAAGGTGGCGAAGAAAAGGTCTTTTACGTTCATCGATTTGTTTGCCGGAATAGGAGGCTTTCATATTGCGATGGAATCTGTTGGTGGAAAATGTGTTTTTGCTAGTGAAATCGATAAATTTGCACGTCAAACTTATCAAAAGAATTTTGAACGGAAATCTCCTAACTTGTTCACTTCTGGCCTTTTTAATGAAGACATAAATAAAATTGCGCCAAAAGATATTCCTGATTTTGATTGTTTGTGTGCGGGCTTCCCGTGTCAACCATTTAGTTATGCAGGACAGAAAAAGGGATTTGAAGATAAAACTAGAGGTACTCTTTTCTTTAACATCAAAGAAATTTTAAAAGCAAAAAGACCAAAGATGTTTTTCCTTGAAAATGTTAAGGGGCTGGTCTCTCACAAAGGAGGAAAAACTGTAAGTATAATTCTAGACATTCTAGAAAATGAATTGGGATATCATGTTTTTTCCACGGTACTTTCTTCATTGGATTTTGGATTACCGCAAAAAAGAGAGCGTTGGTATTGTGTAGGCTTTAGGAATGATTTACAGGTTGATTTTTCTTTCCCAAAACCTTTAGCTAAAAAAGCTGTTTTGAGAGATATTGTTGATATTGACAATAATGATCCGTCTTTGCGGTTGACTCAGTTTGAATTAAATCGAATCAAGTATCATTTTGAACATGCAGGAAAAGAAACAAGAGTAAAACATGACAACTCTAAGTATAAGCCGAATACAAAAAAAGGGAAATACGGTGTTTACTCTTTTCAAAAGCAAGACGGTTCTTTAAGATTTCATGTTGGTGATCGGGCTAAAACTCAAATACAAGAAGCGTTTTATTCTTGTTTAGATACGTATGCATCAACAATCATTGCGAATCGTACTCCAAAACTATGGGATCTTGGAAGAAAACTTTCGGTGAGAGAATCTCTTCGGTTGCAAGGGTTTCCTGAATCTTTTGTTTTTCCCGTTTCGAATGCACAAGCATTTAAACAATTAGGAAATTCTGTAAGTATTCCTGTGTTGAAGGCGATTAGGCAAGTCCTTTTCTGTAAATTCATGCGCAAAAAGTGGGCTTTTCCAT
>CAZNGY010000094.1:0-2587 GCA_964572955.1 uncultured Lachnoclostridium sp. | reverse complement strand
ATTACTCCAAGTATTACTCCTATCTTCTTCACTGCTTGTCTCTCCTTTCTACCGCCTAAGCGGTTCTTTCGTATCCTGCCTGTTTCATTGCATGAACATTTAAGGCGATTGATATCTTTTCCTTTTCTTCTTCCCCAAGACTTGATATCAATACCGCATCCTTATGTTCATCATCTGTATAAATCCATAATCTTATTGTTGGCATATACATCACCTCTCTTTAACTTATGAATCACTGGTTGTCTGAGTTGCTAATTTGCTATTGTTTTGGTATAATCTTCCTAATCTCAGACGAAAGGAACATTTGTTATGCTCGAACCGGTTGTTATCGATAAATTCACTTATAAAGTTATGAAATATTTGTATCGCCACGAAGGGCTTACAGTAAAACACATTACATGTAAATTTGGTATTGCTGGTTTTCAATCGCTTATACATATTGCCGGCTCACATTTGGCTTGCGTTCAGGACAACAACAAATACTACTATGCTGGTTCGTGACAACTGTAATTTCTGTGTTTGCACTTATTACATCCATGTTCTCAATTATCGTAAAATGAATATTATTAAATAGATTGCAAAAACAAAATTAATTACTCCTAAAATCATTCCAATTTTCGCAACACTTCGTACCTTATCCAATTTGCAACTCATATACATTGTGTTTTCGTTTAACTCTTTTCTAGTTACTGTTTTTTGAAGACTTTTTTCTCCGCATTGACAAAGTTCGTTAAGCCAATCTTCATAAATAGTTCTCTTCTCATCTTTCTTCATGCTCTCTCATCTCCCTCTCTTCTTATTGACTTTTCACCTCTACGCTCCTATCCTTTAGTTACAGGTTGCTGCAACAACCAAGTCCAATGAAAGGAGTTGTCGCTATGAATTGTCCTTTTTTATCCTCTCGCGGTCTTATCACTCGCTCAGATCCTGCTTCTGGCAATCAAGCATGTAACCATTCCTGTGCTCTATACGTAAATGGTACATGTGCATTTACCGTAATTGCCACTGAGCTGATGAAAGCCAATGCCGGAAATCACGAAAGCAAGTCATAATACAATTCACGGGTTAAGGCAATCAATTGTAATGTCTGTTTACTTATTCGGGTTGCCTTTTCCTTTTTTAATCTTCTAAGCGTTTTTTCTGTTATCATCTTATAAATTTCTTCAATACATTTTCTGTTATCATTCATTTCCAACACCTCAATCTATGAATCACTGGTTATCTGAGATTGCAAATTCATTAAGCCAAGAGCTGACCGTATTGAATCTGGAGATATATCACAATAAAAACCGTAAACAAAAACAAGACCACTATTAAATAGACCGGATACCAGTTGTTATCCGGTTCTATTTTTTTCATGACCGGAATGCATATCGCACATGCAATATAAACAATTGAATTTATTATTAAATTCCACATCTCTTCCTCACCTCCCTGCTTCCTATTCTTATTGACTTTTTACCGCTACGCTCCTATCCTTTAATTACAGGCACTGCTGCAGGTCGCAATATTATTTGCGATCACAAGTATCTTGACAAGTTTTTGTAAAATCGCTCTGAGAGTTGTCTTTGGCAACTCTCTTTTTAACGAGAACTTCAAATACATTTTCATCTAACACGTCCAATACTGCTTCTTTTAATTCTTCACTTGTTTCATAATCTTTTCTTGAACCTTGAACTTCCTCATTAATGAATAATGTTGCTTTCATCTTCGTTCACCTCTTTCCTTGTTTCATTTAAAAACTGGTTTCTGATATTGCAGACACATTAAACCAAGAGTTAACCAATTAGAATTTTAAAACCTAAGCCATCTTCGAAAAGACGATTCAACTTGCGAATCGTCTTTCTTATTTCTCGTTCCGCAACTTCGCAATTATTTTCTTCAGTTTCCAAAATAATCGTAATCTCATTTCTCTTCTTCTGCCTACTTCTGATTTTCTTCATCTTCCTCACCTCCCTGCTCTCACATACTCCCACAGTGCCATGATCACTATGGCATTTACTGTTAATCCTCTCTTCTCTGCTTCCTCTTTCAGCTGCTTATGCAGATCATCCGGTATTCGTATTGTTGTTACCATTTCCCTTTCTCCTATCATTTTGATATGGAAATCATACCACCTACAAAGAGGATTGCTCCGTACCGCCGGCGGCGGGAGGATTGTCAACAGGAATTTCTTTTTGTTTGTCAAAATTCAAAAACTGAAAGTCTTTCCCTTGTGCCATGTCTATGTATGTAAATATCTTTCCAGCAAAATACGGAAAGCCTAAATCTGCTACAATACAGCCCAATTGTCCTAACATTTCTAAATCTTCATTTAGAATGCTTGTTATTTTTTCAATTTCTGAGATTTCCTTTTTACAAACAGGTGCTCTTTTTCGTTGTATTACTACTCTTGCATACTTGTTTTCTCCATTTATTGAATCTCTCAAAACACTTATGTTATCCATTACATCATCTCCTTTCAGGTTATAAATTTATTTGGTTTGTTGATAGTGTTTCCCATTTCATATCAAATCAAATTTAATTTGATTTGTTTGGTAAAAAAATATTATCTAGTGGAATATTATATAACTGACTAAGTTCTCTC
>CAZNGY010000093.1:0-2631 GCA_964572955.1 uncultured Lachnoclostridium sp. | reverse complement strand
CCAACTCCTGCTGCACAAAGAAGTCTGCCCTGTGAGTCCTTTGCTGCAAGAGGATATTTAATTGTCTTTTCAATATCCTTTATTGTAATTAAGCCTTTTAAGTTACCATCCTTATCAACAATTGGAAGTTTCTCCTTGCGGGCTGCAGCAAGAATCTTCTTAGCTTCCTCAAGAGTAACACCTTCCTGGGCTGTTATAAGACCTTCGGATGTCATTGACTCCTTAATTTTCTTGCTGAAATCAGTTTCAAACTTTAGATCTCTGTTCGTAATGATACCAACAAGCTTCTTTCCTTCAGTAATAGGTACTCCACTTATTCTGAACTTTCCCATCAATTCATTTGCATCCTCAAGAGTATGCTCTGGTGTAAGAGAAAACGGATCTGTTATAACGCCATTTTCAGAACGCTTAACCATATCTACTTCCTCTGCCTGCTGTTTAATGGTCATGTTTTTGTGAATTACACCAATTCCACCCTGTCTTGCCATTGCAATAGCCATACGATGCTCTGTAACCGTATCCATACCTGCACTCATAAGCGGAATATTCAGCTTAATCTTGTTGGTAAGCATTGTTGACAGATCTACATCGTTAGGAATTACCTCTGAAAACTGCGGAACAAGAAGTACGTCATCAAATGTAATGCCCTCTTTAATGATTGTGCCCATAATCATTACTCCTTTCTTATCTTAAAAATTTGTTAGCTTAAGTTAAATTTTCTCGGACTCTTTTGTTTCATAAATCCAAGCATCTTTTCATTTGGCTCGAATATTATTCTTGCCACTGAATTCTTTTTTCTCACGATAATATCATATGTATTGCTGCCGCTTTTTGAAGAATAGTCAAAAATCTTTACATCCTTGTTTAAATAATACGAAAGAGCAGACGACCCTGTAGGCGCAATAACTTCAACATCATCAAAATCAATTCTGTCTCTGTGTTTTCTTGTGGAACCATTGTATATCTGATCAAAGTCAATCTGACCATCCACAAAGATATACTCCCATTCGGAGTTAGCTCTGGAAAAAGCAAAAATCAGAATACCAACGTCTATGACAAGAATCACCAGACTAAAAATTACCCCAAGACCAAAATTCATATTAAAAAAAGCAAATATACTTGTTGCACTTATTATTGCAAGTGCTATAAGCAAAAAACGTACAACAAGACTGGCAACCGATGTCTTTACTTTAACAAGACATTCACAATAACTGCTCTCCTGCATAAAACCACCTCCGCAGAATTATTTCTTTTTTTCTTCAACAGCCACACTATTTGACTTTCCTATTGCCCTTATAAGTGCATCCCTGGAATTTTTCCAAGGAGCATCCGCATTACGATAATCAAACTTGTCAGTAAACCATTCCAAATCGTCACGCACACGCTTGAAATTCTCCATATATATCCTATTGAGATTTTCGATAAATCCTTCCAGATTTTTTGAACTTATCTCCTGAGGAGCCAATTCATAAAGCATTGCGTAATGTTTAGTACAAAATCCTTTACAATCAGAAAATTTTTCTCTAAAACTTT
The DNA here is from genome assembly GCA_964572955.1 of uncultured Lachnoclostridium sp. Taxonomy (GTDB): domain Bacteria; phylum Bacillota; class Clostridia; order Lachnospirales; family Lachnospiraceae; genus UBA3775. Next base: position 1,098 of record CAZNGY010000093.1, on the reverse strand, counting down.
CCTCACGATCGTATAAATAAAGAGTGGTTATGACATACCTGTTAAACATGTTGCTCATGCGCTTACACACATAACAGCTTTGTTCAAGCCGGTCAGCATACTCTTTTACACTAGATGACGCGGTCGATTTTGATTTGAATAATGCAGGCTTAGATACCTTCCTGCTCATTCTTTTTCCCATTTCTGACATGACATTATCCATATGTGTCAGCATCATAAGTCCAAGCCCCAGTCTATTCTGGTTTTTATACAAAAGAGGAATATGTTTCTCGCAGAATCCGAGTTCATTCGTTTCCGCCCTCACATCATCTTCCATATAACTTGTACCCATCACAAAATCAATTGCATTATTCTGCAACTCAGAATACATGAAACATATTGGGCATTCACAATCCGCATCAAATGCATCGTTTACCGGAATTGTATATAACTGCTCTTTCATTGTTCCTCCATTAATCAGCCCGGTTTGTATCCGCTCTTAAGTGAGCATATTCTATTGAAGATAAGATGCTCCGGAGTTGAATCTTTACAATCAACAGTGAAGAAACCATTTCTCAAGAACTGAAAACTGTCATATGCCTTTGCATCTTTTAATGCCGGTTCAACATAACATTCATTCATTGTGATAAGGGAATTCGGATTGATATTCATTTCTCCGGTTTCTTCATTGTATACTCCCTTTTCTTCATCAGTAAGATTTTCATAAAGTCTTGCTGTTGTCTTTATGGCCGTAGAAGCATTAACCCAATGAATTGTTCCCTTAACTTTTCTTCCCGTAAATCCGCTTCCGCTCTTTGTTTCCGGATCATATGTACAGTGTATCACCGTTACATTACCTGATTCATCAGTTTCATAAGAAGTGCAGGTCACAAAATACGCACTCATAAGTCTAACCTCATTACCCGGGAAAAGTCTGAAATATTTTTTGGGAGGTTCAATCTTGAAGTCCTCACGCTCAATATAAAGTTCTCTTCCGAACGGAACCTGTCTCGTTCCCATTTCAGGATTCTCCTGGTTGTTAGGAACCTCAACCATTTCAACTTTATCTTCAGGATAATTATCAATCACCAGTTTGATCGGATCAATAACAGCCATCAG
>CAZNGY010000092.1:0-2702 GCA_964572955.1 uncultured Lachnoclostridium sp. | reverse complement strand
CGCAGTGGAGCTTACAAGCTCAACGTTTGCACCCGCAAGGTACTTCTTGAGCCTTATGAGGTCAAGGACGTTTACCTTGCCGTCTCCGTTTACGTCGGCAGAGCCGACAAGCTCAACGTTTGCGCCCGCTAAGTGCTTCTTGAGCCTTATGAGATCAAGGACATTGACCTTGCCGTCACCGTTTAAGTCACCGGGCAGAGTCTCCTTGTAGTTCGGGTCTTTCTCACCACAGCGGGTGCAGACACCGTCCTTGTAATCGTGACCAAGTGCGTCAACGAAGGTGTCAGCCTTGACCGAGCCGCACTCACAGGTGTGCAGGGTGTAGCCCTTCTCCGTGCAGGTGGGAGCGGCCACGGTGTCGGTGTAGTTATGATCAAGTGCGTCAACGTAAGAGTCAACGTAGCTTTCGCCGCAGTCACAGGTGTGAGTCGTGTAGCCCTGAGCCGTGCAGGTCGGCGCGGTGACTACATCGGTGTAGCTGTGGGTGTGGGTCTCGCCTGCGTAGTGTATAGTGGCGTTAGTAAGGCAGTCGTTGCCATCTTCAATGCTTATCGCGTTCCACTGATCCTGAGAGCCGTCATAGTATACGTCTGCGAGCGAATTGCAGAGGACGAAGGCAGACTCACCGATATTTATCATAGTGTTAGGAATTGCAATACTGGTCAGCAATTTCTGTCCACGGAAAGCATGGTCGCCGATGCTTGTCACACCATCTGGGATAGAGAAACTTCCACTCTTAGCAGTGGGGTAACGAACGAGCTCGGTTTGAGCTTTGTTATAAAGAACTCCGTCTGCCGAAGAATAGCCTGAGTTCTCAGCCGAAACATTGATTTCGCTAAAGCTGCAACCGTTGAAAGCCCGGCAGTCGATATTTGTCACACTGTCAGGGATACTTATGCTCGTAAGTGAGTCGCAGCCGAAAAACGCTTCCAATGCTACAACTCGTGTACCATCCTTGATGTTGCAGTCACCGGACTTATTATCGCGAACTTTGATTAGACAGTTGCTAATATACAGCACAGAGTTATCCCAGTTTGAGTCATCATAATAGCACGCCGTTCTATCGAAAACAGAGTAGCCAATACTTGTCACGCTGTCGGGAATAGTAACGCTCACGAGCGCACTGCAGCCGTAAAAGGCCTGGTGCCCAATCTCCGTCACGCTGTCAGGTATTACAACGCTTGTCAGCGAGCTGCAGTTGTAGAAAGCGGACTCGCCGATGCTCGTCACGCTGTCGCTGATGCTAAGGCTTGTCAGCGCACTGCAACCGGAGAAAGCATAGTCACCAATACTTGTCACGCTGTCGGGGATAGTAACACTCACGAGCGCACTGCAGTTGTAGAAAGCGAACTTGCCGATGCTCGTCACGCTGTCGGGAATGGTTACGCTCGTCAGTGAGCTGCAACCGTTGAATGCATCGTCTGCTATAAGCCTTGTACCGTCTTTTATGCTGTAGTCGCCGGACAAATCGCTTTCTGCTTCAATGAGGCAGCCGTCAATGTACAGAACGTTATTCTCCCAATTTGCTTCGTCGTTATAGTAAGCTGTGTTGTAGAAAGCAGATTTGTCGATGCTTATCACGCTGTCTCCGATAGTAACGCTCGTTAGTACGTTGCAATCTCCGAAAGCCCAGTAGTCAATGCTTGTTACGCTGTCTCCGATAGTAACGCTCGTCAGCGAGCCGCAGTTGGAGAAAGCGATCTCGCCAATACTCGTCACGCTGCCAGCGACAACAACTTCTTTCACCGCGGTCACGTCAAAATAATCTTTCCACGCATTGCCGCACTCGCCTTCGCCGGACACCGTCAGGGTGTTGTTGTCAAGAGTGTAGATAATGCCATTATCATCTGTGTAGCTGTTATCAGCTCCACCGCAGTGGGTGCAGATACCGTCCCTGAAATCGTGGCCAAGTGCGTCTACATATGCGCTCACCTTGACCGCACCGCAGGAGCAGAAGCGCGTGGTGTAGCCCTTTTCTGTGCAGGTGGGTGCGGTCACGATGCTGATGCAGTCTGGCTCATGTACGGTGCTGCTGAAATGAAGCATTGAGTAATCTATTCCATAGTTGTTGCTGTCAATGTCTATTTTTGCCCACTGCTCTTCCGTGCCGCCATAATATACGTCGGCGAGTTTGGCACACTGTTGGAACGCAGCAAGACCGATGGTTTTTACGCTGTCTGGTATGTACACCGAGGCCATACCGTCAGTGCCGTTAAACGAGAACGGCGCTATGCCCTTTGTGCCTTCTTTAATAACATGAGTTTCCTGATACATATCCGAGTGGATCAGCCATCCGCCAAGATACAGGAGTCCGTCCTCCCAGTTGCTTTTATCCCGATAGTATCCGGTGTTGAAAAATGTACCGTAGCCAAGCTCAGTGATGCCATTGCCGACCGTAACGTCAGTCAGGTTTGTGCAATTCATGAATGCGTGGTTTCCTATATACGTTACGCTGTCAGGAATAGTAACACTGGTGATATATTTGTTACCATAAAAAGCTTGCCACATTATGCCGGTTACGCCTTCTTCAATAACAACCTTCGTTACTGCGCTTTCATCAAAACGGTAGTACACACCAGTACACTCACCCTCGCCGGAAACCGTCATGGTTCCGTCCTCCAGCGTGTAGGTTACGCCGGTATCGCCTGTAAACGTCCCGCTTGTTGCACCCTCGGCGATAACGCCCACCGGCATGAGCGACA
>CAZNGY010000091.1:0-2782 GCA_964572955.1 uncultured Lachnoclostridium sp. | reverse complement strand
GTAGACATTTCCGGTGATTTCTTAAGTTTAGTAGATACATTCCAGGGAAGAGGAATCCAGACTGACTTTTAAGCATTATGAACGAACAAGAATTATGTAAGAAACGATTGATTGATTTATCAAAGCAGGCAGAGCGCAAAGGAATTGTAGTATTTAGTGATTTCCTTAACTTGAATGAATTGAATATTTATCACCAGTCAGAAAATTATTTTGAGACAAAGACAGAAAGTTTTGGCGGTGTTCCATATGCAGAGCGTCAGATTGCAGCTTTTATTCCTGATGCTCTTTATTATGAGTGGAATTATCCGATATCCGCGTTGCGTATCAAGCCTTTATATCCAAAATTCGCTGAAGAACTGGGGCATCGGGATATCTTAGGTTCCATTATGAAGCTTGGTATAGACCGCAGTAAAATAGGTGATATTATCATCGGTGATGGCGAATATTACCTTTTTTGTGTAGAGGAGATGGCAGGATATTTTCAGAAAAATCTGACCAAAATTCGTCACACGCTAGTCAAATTAGAGATATGTGCTGCGGACACGCTTACAATCCAACAGGATTTTGAAGAAAAGGACGGCATCATTACTTCTAACCGTCTGGATTCTGTTGTTGCCTGTGTATACAAGCTTTCGCGCAGTCAGGCATTAAGCTTATTCCGTCAGGAAAAAGTATACGTAAACGGCAGACTTACGACAAACGTTACATATGCCTGTCGAGAGGGGGATATTGTATCCGTGCGGGGCTATGGACGCTTTATTTATGTGCGGGAATATGGCGAGACAAATAAGGGACGCATAAAGTTTAAATATGATCTTTACAAAAATTAATTCAAATATTTGATATTCAGACTTAGAAAGAGAGGGGATAGGCTATGGCAAAGTCAATTCCGGTTCTGGCAGACGGCAGCCAGATTTACTCAATTGAACTGATGCAGGATTTTTCTGCACTGTGTACCAAATTACAAGTTCTTGGCTATCAGCAGGAACAGAAGATTTGTATTGTTACGGATTCACAGGTTGGTCCACTCTATGCAAATGAAGTACAGAGATTGTTGTCAGAAGCATTTTCTACCGTAGTTATCTATACATTTGAAGCCGGAGAGAGCAGTAAAAATATAGAGACGGTACAGGGGCTTTATGAATATTTGATATTACACCACTTTGACCGCAGAGATTTTCTTGTTGCATTAGGTGGCGGCGTTGTCGGCGATCTGACAGGTTTTACTGCCGCAACATATCTGCGTGGCATCGATTTCATTCAAGTTCCGACTACTTTGTTGTCGCAGGTTGACAGCAGTATCGGCGGCAAGACCGGCGTGGACTTTATGCAGTATAAAAATATGGTAGGGGCTTTTTATCAGCCGAAACTGGTATATATGAACCTTGCTGCATTAAAAACACTTCCGGAACGTCAGATTGTTTCCGGTATGGGTGAAATTATCAAACATGGACTTATCAAAGATGCTTCTTATTATCGTTATCTTGCGCTTAACCATGATGCAATCATGGCACTGGACATGGATACGATCGAGGAAATGATTTTTCAAAGCTGTAACATCAAGAGAGAAGTTGTAGAGAAAGATCCGACAGAAAAAGGGGAACGAGCACTTCTCAATTTCGGACATACTATCGGACATGCGATTGAAAAACTTTGTGATTTTTCATTGTATCATGGGGAATGTGTTGGACTCGGCTTATTGTCCGCAGCTTATCTTTCAATGAAGCTTGGCAATATTACCGAGGATGATCTGTCAGATATCAGAAATTGCTTGATTTCCTATGGATTCCAGACGGATATAAGCGGATTAAAACCGGAAAATGTCTTGGCAGCAACCAAATCAGACAAAAAAATGGTTGGAAACAAGGTGAAATTTATTTTGTTAGAGCATATTGGAAAAGCTTATATCTATCGTGAATTATCCGACAAACAGATTCTGGATGGCATTCGGTATGTGTGCAGAGACTGAGCATATAGTAAATTATTTATGGAAGGATTTCGTATTATATGAAAGTAAATTCTAAGCTTCGCAAAGGCATGATTGGGCTATTTATTTCATTTGTGCTTATTGTCGTTGACCAATTGACCAAAAGTCTTGCTGTGGCGCATTTAAAGGCACAGGAGCCAATTGTTTTATGGAAAAATGTATTTGAGCTTCGCTATTTGGAAAATAGAGGTGCGGCTTTTGGAATTATGCAGAATCAACGAACTTTTTTTCTGATATTGACTGCGGTGCTTTTAGTTATCATCGCATATATCTATATAAAACGTATTCCGGATGAGCAGCGTTTTATATGGCTGGATATTATCGCAATTTTATTTTTTGCGGGAGCAGTCGGGAATTTTATCGACCGGCTTTTGCAGGATTATGTTGTCGATTTTTTTTATTTCTGCCTGATTGATTTTCCAATCTTTAACGTGGCAGACATTTATGTGACAGTCGCAGCCGCACTTTTGATCATTTTAGGAATCTTTTATTATAAAGAGGATGATTTTGAACTTATTTTTCCCTCCCGCAAAAAGGAGTCCCTATGAATAGAGAGTGTATTGAAGTCGGGCTTGAATATGAGGGCGAACGCTTAGATAAATATTTAAGTATCTTGTTTGCTGACACAGGTGCGGCATCTTCGCGTTCATTTTTTCAGAAATTAATTAAAGAAGGACATATACTCGTCAATGATGTTCCACAGAAATCAAATTATCGCCTGAAAGCGGAGGATCTGATTTCCGTAGATATCCCGGATGCCGTAGAAACGCCGATTTTGCCCGAGAACATTCCACT
>CAZNGY010000090.1:0-2827 GCA_964572955.1 uncultured Lachnoclostridium sp. | reverse complement strand
AGCCACACAGAAAATGTGCACGTATTGTCGGTGATACAATGGGTAAATATCATCCTCATGGAGACAGTTCAATTTATGGAGCACTTGTAAATCTGGCACAGGAATGGTCAACAAGATACCCTCTTGTTGACGGTCATGGAAACTTCGGCTCAATAGATGGAGACGGAGCGGCTGCTATGAGATATACTGAAGCAAGACTTTCAAAAATCTCAATGGAAATGCTTGCTGACATTAATAAAGACACTGTTGACTTCATTCCAAACTTTGATGAAACGGAAAAAGAACCGGTGGTTCTTCCGGCAAGAATACCAAATCTTCTTGTAAACGGAACTTCGGGAATAGCAGTAGGCATGGCAACAAATATACCTCCTCATAACCTATCTGAAGTTATAGATGCTGTCGTAAAAATAATTAATGATAAAGTCAATGATTGTGAGACGACAATAGAAGATATAATGGAAATAGTAAAAGGACCTGATTTTCCAACAGGAGCACAAATTCTCGGAACCAGGGGAATTAATGATGCATATAGAACAGGAAGAGGAAAAATAAGAGTACGTGCCGTAACCAATATTGAACCAATGGCAAACGGAAAAAACAGAATTATAGTTTCTGAAATTCCATATATGGTAAATAAGGCTAAACTCATAGAGAAAATAGCTGAGCTTGTAAAGGATAAGAAGGTAGAAGGAATCACTGATCTGAGAGACGAATCAGACAGAGAAGGAATGAGAATAGTAATTGAATTAAGAAAAGATGCAAATCCTACAATAATTCTTAATCAATTATACAAGCATACACAACTCCAGGACAGTTTTGGAGTTATTATGCTTGCTCTTGTAAATAACGAACCAAAGATTCTAAACCTTTTACAGATACTCAATGTTTATCTTGAACACCAGGAAGATGTTGTAAGAAGAAGAACACAATATGATCTTAATAAAGCAGAAGAAAGAGCTCATATACTTGAAGCTTTAAAGAAAGCTCTTGATTTTATAGATGAGGTAATTAAGATAATAAGAGGCTCAAAATCAACACCGATAGCTAAACAGGCTTTGATGGACAGATTTGAATTTGATGATGTTCAGGCACAGGCAATTGTTGACATGAGATTAAGGCAGCTTACAGGTCTGGAAAGAGAAAAACTGGAAGAAGAATATAATGCACTCATGCAGAAAATAGCAGAATTTAAAGCAATTCTTGGTGATGTTAAGGTATTACTTGGAGTCGTTAAGAAGGAAATTCTTGTAATAAAAGATAAATATGGTGATAAAAGAAGAACGTCAATAGGATTTGATGAAAGTGAAATGTCAATAGAAGACTTTATACCAAATGATAAAGTTGTAGTGACAATGACACAAAAAGGATACATAAAAAGAATGGATCCTGAAAATTTCCGTACTCAGAATAGAGGAGGAAAAGGAATCAAAGGAATGCAGACAATAGATGATGACAGAATTGTAAAAATATTTACAACCACCAATCATACAATGCTGCTTTTCTTTACAAATAAAGGACGTGTTTATAAGCTTAAGGCATATGAAATACCTGAGGCATCAAGAATATCAAGAGGAACGGCAGTAATAAATATGCTTCAGCTCCAGACTGATGAAAAGGTTGCTGTAATAATACCTATAGAAGGGCTTGAAATTTCAGGTAACTTTATAATGGCTACTGAAAAAGGAACAATAAAAAAGACGGCCATAAAAGAATATGCAAATATAAGAAAAGCCGGAATACAGGCAATATCTCTGAGAGATGATGATAATCTTATAGAAGTTGTAACATCAACCGGAAGTGATAACATAATGATTGCAACGGCAAACGGAATGTCGATAACATGTAATGAAAAAGATGTAAGACCTACCGGTAGAAGTGCAATGGGTGTAAAAGGTATAACACTTTCAGAAGATGACAGTGTAGTAGGAGTACAGGTTGTAAACAGTGAAGATGTAATGCTTTTTATAACAGAAAAGGGAATGGGAAAGAAAACCGAAGCGGAAATGTTCTCATTACAGCACAGGGGAGGAAAAGGAATCATTTGTTATAAGATAAATGAGAAAACCGGAAAACTTGTCGGCATAAAGACAGTCGATGAGGAAAAAGATATTCTTATGATAACAAGTGAAGGAATTATAATAAGAACTACTGTTGATTCAATAAGCACAATAGGAAGAAATACATCTGGAGTTAAAGTAATGAATCTTACATCTGAGGATGCAACTGTTGCAAGTATAGCTATAACTGAAAAAGAAGAAATAGAATATACAACAGAAGATAATGAATCAGTTAAAGAAGAATTATCAAACATCGAATCAGGAAAAACAGAAGGAATACATGCAGAATAATTAAATAAAAAGGAAACAGAGTACAAAAAAAGTAAACTGTTTCCTTTTTTGTATGATAAAAGAACATAAAACACAATATATGGGATAAAAAAATTAATGATAAAATGCGGAAAATAAAGGTTGACATTAAGATTAAGATTTGATATACTAACCAAGCGTCACAAAGGTGACTATGAAAACTGCATATATTGACAGGGTTTCAGTTGGAGAAATACTCAAGAGGCTGAAGAGGCGCCCCTGCTAAGGGTGTAGGTCGTTAACGCGGCGCGAGGGTTCAAATCCCTCTTTCTCCGTTTCTGAAAAAACAGAAAAAAAGAGTTGACATAGCTGATATGATGTGATATACTCTTTAAGTCGCTGTTAATCAGAGATAAACAACAACTTAAAAATAAAATAAAAAAGTTGTTGACAAAAGCTTGAAAGCATGATAGACTAGTTAAGTCGCTGCTTGAGAGCGACAGAAAATTGAAAACTTAATA
>CAZNGY010000089.1:0-2904 GCA_964572955.1 uncultured Lachnoclostridium sp. | reverse complement strand
TTTTTATCTTCCCCCAGTAGAACTGGGGGTTTATTTCCACGCCTTAAGGCACCAAAAAAAAAACAGCGGTAAGCAAATAATAAACACTTACCGCTGTTTTTTATATTATCCTATCACTTTTCCACAATCTCTTTCACACTCGCCGCCAAAGCCGCCACACTCGAAAGCTCCGTCGGCACAATCAACTTCGTTGCATTTCCGTTTGCCACCTTTTCCAATGCCTCAAACGACTTCATCGTAATCACAGCCTGCGACGGATTTGCCTCATTTATAAGCCTTATACCCTCCGCCATAGCCGACTGTACCTTCACAATCGCCTCAGCCTCGCCTTCCGCCTCGCGGATAGCCGCCTCTTTTTTCGCCTCAGCCTCCAAAATAGCCGCCGCTTTCTGAGCTTCCGCCTCCAAAATTTTAGACTCTTTCTCACCCTCGGCAACAAGCACTGTGGAACGTTTTTCACCCTCGGCTTTAAGTATCGACTCACGTCTTTCACGTTCCGCTTTCATCTGTTTTTCCATAGCCTCCTGAATTGCTCTCGGAGGCATAATGTTTTTAAGTTCCACACGATTAATCTTAATTCCCCACGGATCCGTTGCCACGTCCAAAATCGAACGCATCTGCGTGTTTATGGTGTCGCGCGAAGTTAGCGTCTGGTCAAGCTCCAAATCACCGATTATGTTTCTCAGCGTTGTTGCCGTAAGATTTTCAATCGCCGCCATCGGATTTTCCACGCCGTATGTGTAGAGTTTTGCATCCGTAATCTGATAATACACCACCGTGTCAATCTGCATTGTAACATTATCTTTTGTGATAACGGGCTGCGGTTCAAAATCAACAACCTGCTCTTTCAAGCTCACAATTTTTGCCACTCTTTCCAAAAACGGCACCTTAAAATGCAAACCCACAGGCCATGTGCACTTAAACGCACCCAATCTTTCCACAACATACGTCGATGCCTGAGGCACAATTCGTATGTTTCTTATAACAACAATCAGAATAAACACTAAAAATATTAACAATACAGGCATAACAACCTCTCCTTTTCACTTAATCTTTTTCACTCTTCTTTGCCGCAATCGAGCTCAACGGGTTTTCGCAATGAACCACAACCAGCTTAACACCCGTGATAGCCACCACTTCCACAAGCTCGCCCTTTTTGATAACCTCGCCCACTCGCGACACCGCGCTCCATTCGTTGCCTTTCACCATAACCGCTCCCGTGTCCAAAACGGGATTAATCTCTTTGGTAACAACCGCAGGCTTTCCTATAAGCGCGTCCGCATTTGTGGCAACGCTTTCCGGCTTAAATTTTTTCACAAACTTTCTTGTGAAAATCAGCATAACGGCACTTGTCAAAACAAACACCGCAAAACATGAAAACATACTCATTTTAAACAGCGAACACACCAAAGCCGCCGTGGCACCAATCGCAAACCATATACACACCAAAGCCGCCGTGCTTGCCTCCAACATATACAAAACAATGCTCAAAGCAAGCCAAAACATACTGTTCATTTCATTACCCCCTTTTTATCTCCTTATTTTCACAAATCATAACATACACAACCTCTCCCGCATACGTTACACATTCTCTCCCATACATATTCCAATCCGTTCGTAGATATCCTACCCAATTCGCTCCGCGAACCTTTCATATTCCAATCCGTCCGCGAATATCCTACCCAATTCGCTCCGCACACTCTCTCAATTCATCTTCACATTCATTATATACCGTCTTTTTTTCAAAATCAATATTTTTTTCAAATTTTATCACAAAATAAATTTTCAAACATATTATTATAGCAGAGGCAACTCAAAAATGATATTATTGGAGGTTATACCATGGCAGAAAAAACAACAGCAACCGAAAACAAATTTGCGTCGTCTTGCGAAAACGACGCAAACGTATGCATACACGCAAACAAAATCTATGACCAATGCAGAGATAAAGACTGCCTAACCGACCTGCGCGTCTATCTTACATCAGCCGGACAGGAACTTGTAAACAACGCAATCAGCGTAAAAGTCCGCAAAGCCGAAATTCTTTGGATATATTCCGACATAGAGGCAGTGCGTTTCAACCGCGGATTTTACAGTGTGGATTTAAAATACTATTTTAAAATCACATTAGACGTGTTTGCAGGCGTCGGCAGACCTTGCAAAACGGAAGGACTTGCAACTTTCGACAAAAAAGTTATCCTCTACGGCTCCGAGGGCAGCACAAAAGTGTTCTCTTCGTCCATGTCGAGCGGTGCCACGGATATTTTGGGCAACCAAAAATCAAATATGCCGATTGCAAGCGTGGAGGTTGTTGAACCGATTGCACTTTCGTCAAAAGTTGTTGAGCCAACCGACCCGTGTTGCAGTTGCTGTTGCGAAACCGACCTTTCCACAATCCCAGCCGACATCTGTAACGCTTTTTCCGACAGTTTAATTTTTTCCGGCGAAAACAAGCGCGTGTTTGTGAGCCTCGGCATTTTCTCCATAGTTAGGCTTGAACGCAGTATCCAACTTCTTATTCCGTCTTTGGATTTCTGCGTTCCGCAAAAAGAATGCACTGCCGCAACCGACGAAAACCCGTGCGACTTGTTTGAACGCATAGAATTCCCCATCGACGAATTTTTCCCGCCCGAAAAAGAAAACGAATCTTCTTCCTCCTGCGGTTGCAGATAAAAAACAGCAAAAATCAGCTTATCTTCAATTTTGCTTGCTTTTGCCGACTGACGGCAAATAACTTTTACTTTACCGCTTTATTAACGCAAAATGGACTGTAAAATCTAATTTTACAGCCCATTTTTCTTTTTTTACTTTTTACTTGTGTGGCACGACCCTTTCATCGCACAACTTTCACAGCCGCACCCAGACGAGGACTTGCCCTGCTTTTTGTCATTTTTAAGCTTAACT
>CAZNGY010000088.1:0-3048 GCA_964572955.1 uncultured Lachnoclostridium sp. | reverse complement strand
GCGAAATGAAATTTCGCTTTCGCCCACCTCCCCTTACACAGGGGAGGCTTTAAATTGCTCCGCCGTGCGCTCTCTTCGCCGGTGCTCCGTAGGGGGTGGACGACTCTGTCCGCCCCTACGATTTTTTCCCGTTTCCCGTTTTCCGTTTCCCATTTTTAATTTTCCATTGCAAAAGGGTCACGGCAATTCGCCGTGACCCTTTTGCTTTTCGAATTTTATGAATTTGCACGCTCCGCCGAAGCGTCGCCAAAAGCCTGAAAAGCAATTGTTCGGCGGTGCATGCATGCATTAGCGTAATTTTTTTTGCAAGCGCGCCGTTTGTTACATTCGCACCCGACACGGCGCTCCGTAGGTGCGTATTATTGCACGTCAATCCATTCAACGCGTCCGCTGCCCAGGAGTTTGTCCCCGTCAAGGGTTATAAGCGCGCCGCTTGTCATGATAATATCCTTGGTTTGAAGCTCCGTCACCTTAAGGGTGGGCGCTTCATAGCTTTTCATATTCTCTTTTTTCATATCAAAACGCCTCCTTAATTATTGCTCGTGCTGTTGCTTGCCACTTGGTCTGCATCTATAGTTTTCGCACTACTGAAATCATAATTAATTTCCCTGCTCTCTATCACAGGATCCTTTACGCCGGAAACGTAGTAGAAGCTTACGGCATAAACCGTTCCGGACTTTTTATCTTCGCCTGCCAAATCCACAAACCAGCCGTTGCCGTTGCCGAATTCAACCGCCGTGTTTTCTTCTTTAGACCATGCGTGATCCGTTGGTATCGTCGTTATTTCACCGTTACTACCTACGAACGCGGTACCGAATTTGGTTATAGGCGTCGTTTTTTCGTTGGTGTTGGTGGTAACAACACGCAAAACGTCTATTTCTTTCTCACTCTCGGTATACTTACCCAAATCCGTTTCAAACTTCAGCGTGGGCTTCTCGGTCCAAACAAGCTTGCCGTTCTCCGCCCGCGCGAACTGGGCGGTAGCACTTCCGTCATTCTTTATGCTTGTAACGGAGGGAACTGCGGTTGCGGTGCCGAAGCTCGTTTTTTCTCCGGCGTAAACGCCGATTTCTCCGGTAAAATTCGTGCCCACGCGAAGATTTCCGCTGTCACTGAGTGTTGCGTTAGCAATGTCAATGTTTCTTTCCGTACCCATAGTCCACTCCGTTCCCCACTCGCTCGCAGTGCCACCTCTGTGGTAGTTGTTCTTTACTTTGGTATTTCCGTACACATAACAAGACAGATTCGTTCCCCCGGTAAGAAAAATCACACCACCACTTTGTGCGGGAACAATGTTATTCGAAACCTCGGTGTTCACCAAGCTGATAGTACCGCTATATCCCTGCGTTCCGTTAATAGAGTCGGTCGCTCCGGATTCATTTTTTATAAGATACATCCGGTTATCCTTTACAGTGCAATCGGTCAGCTTCACCACACCGCTCTCATATCGAATTATTCTGTCACCCAGGTTCATATCGCTACTTTTGCAATCCTTAATAGTTACGTCCTTCATATTAACCTTGGAATAACCTCCGGTCATCCATAGCAAGCTTCCGTCGGACGCGCTCTTGCCGCTCAGACTAACATCGCAGTTATCCAAAGTCAAGTTCGACTTGTTAAACCTGAATACCGGCCAGACACTAACACTGTCTTCTCGCATTATGTCCGCGTTCTTCACAGTTAAAGTGTTCTCGTACCCATCGTCTCCGTTACAACATATAGCGCTTCCCGCACCGTCTTTACTTCCGAACTTCAATATATGGCTCAAACCATTCAGAGTTAACTTCTTTTTTAATACATAAGTCCAAGTTCCTGCATATTCACCCGTACCTTTCGCGCTCGGTATAAACTCAACATCATCCAAGAAGTATATTGTGCTTCCGGAGGTAGCGGCGTCCATGGCCTTTTCAAGGTCGGTGTAGCACTTCGCCGTTTTAACGTTGTTTACCGTATCGGGGATCGCAAGCTTTTTGTCCCCGTAAGCATAAACCTTGCTTCCGGAAACGATGCCGTCCGCCGCATGAAGCTTTGTGTTGTCATTGTTAACAGTATCACCGGTGCTTATCACGTCAAGGTAATTACCGCCCGTGAAGGTCACGCCGGCGGATACGTTCACCGATGCACCCTTATTCGCAAGTATTGCCGCGGCACCGTCGCAACCGCTCGCGTCAATGTTTCCGGAGGTTAAGTTGAGAGCGTACGTATTATTCGTATCGTTGGCGTTACCCATGGTGATTTCCTTTTTAAGCTTTAACGTTCCTCCGCTCAACGTCAGGGTTTTGGCTCCGTCACCGTCATACTTTATGGCCGTAGTCGCTCCACCTGCAGTCACGGTTGCCCCTTCTCCTATTGTCACATTGTCGTTTGCGGTAAATCTGATCAAGCCTCCGGTAGAACCGGTCGCACCATCCGGGCAGTTGGTAACATTTATGTTTTCAAACTTCAGCGTTCCACCGCCAAGCTGCAGGCAGCCCATGTACAATTTTTCGTTGATGATACTCTTCAAGGTCAGCGTACGTGTATTGCCCGTGTTGCTTGTTATGGTTAATTTCTTTACGCCCAGGTTTAATGCATTTCCAGCATCTCCGCCCCAATTGTTGCCAACGAGGGTCGTTATATTTTCCTCCAAATCTTTCTGCAGCTCCACAATATATTCCGTGGTGGTATCCATTGCGTCCACTGCCTCTTTCAACGTATTATATGCGCCAACCTTTGTCTTTGTATTGTTTGCCGCAGAATAAAGGATTATCGCTTTGTCGCCGCTATCTTCCGCGAATGCCGTTAACGAAAGGCAGCATGTTACAGCGATTGCCATGGCAAGCACACAAAGAAACATTTTTTTCATTTTCATACCGAAAATTCCTCCTCTGTATTTATAATTTCGGGGCACCCGCCCCTATTGATAAGCATTGATTAAATAATTTGTTTGGCCAAGGCTGCGCGCCTCGGCCGAATCTCCGTAGGGGTGGACGATCCTGTCCGCCCGTTGTGGGTGCACGCCGTTTGCGCGGGCGGATGATATCCGCCCCTACTACGTCGTAACGATTT
>CAZNGY010000087.1:0-3318 GCA_964572955.1 uncultured Lachnoclostridium sp. | reverse complement strand
GGACAGAGGAAAAAGTACAAGCCATTGCAATCGAAGCACGCAGACAGATGTATAAGTATGATTTTACTGAGGAGGATGCAATAACGGAAGCATTAGAAGAATTTAACAGGCAGCAGCTAGAAACTCAGGATACAGAAAAATCAGCTTTAGATAGAAACAGTATATCAGCGGGTAAAAGACATCGAGGAAGATAGGAGGACAAAATGAGGTTTGGTGAAAATGGAAATGTAAGTTCATATAGCAATGAGGACAGAAATAGAGCATTGCAGGTAAGTCTGACATCGTTAGCGGCAAATCTTGGATATACAGTAGTGCGTTCCGGGAATCATTATTCATTAAAAGAAATGGACAGTTTGATCATATATGATGACAGATCATGGAATCGGTGGAGTGGGAAAGGAACCAGGACCGGCGGTTCACAGATTGATTTTTTAATGGAGTTTGGAAGTGTTTCCAGCGTTCCGGAGGCAATCGCATATCTTTTAGAATTTAATGGAGAACGAATTGTTCCGGAAGAAAATTTCCAAAGTGTAAACAGGAGAGAACGTACGGGCAGTGAATTTGTATTGCCGCCTAAAAATGATAATTTTAAAAGATTATATGCATATCTGATTCAGACAAGAGGTTTATCACAGGAAGTGATTTCTGATTTCGTACATCGAAAATTGATTTATGAGGATGCCGTACATCATAATATTGTTTATTGCGGAATGGATCCGGAGGGAAATGTACGTTATGCCGGTTTAAGAGGTACGGCAGATATTTATGGGAAGAAATTCAAAATGGACGTACCGGGAAATGATAAGAACTATGGTGTGAATATTGTAAATAAGAAAAATGACACGTTGAAAGTATTTGAATCGGTCATTGATTGTATGTCTTACATAGATATGTATAAAGATAATGGGTCAAATAAATTGATTCTTGGAATGGTAGCAGATAATCCGCTGGAGCAGTTTCTGAGAGATTATGATCATATAAAAAATATTGTGTTATGTTTGGATAATGATGAAGCCGGCTTGAAAGCGGTATACGGCGATCCGGAAAAACCGGATAAGCCGGGACTAAAACAGAAATATGAATCTTTAGGATATCATGTATTGGTTGAAAAACCATCTGCAGGTAAAGATTTCAATGAGAGTCTTTTGGAGATGAAAAAGAACTGTCCCTTTCAGGGAACGCAGGCAACGGGAAATTTTCAACATAGAAAGAGAGGAAGGTGAAATGGGTTGAACAACGAAACGGAAAGAATTATAGAATGCCATGACTTTAAGGAAATCAAAGAGCATATCCTGAAAGCAGATAAAGATGAGATGATCATTATAGAATTACCGGATAAAAGTAAAGGAGAGCAGCAATGACAAAGGAATTGGCAAAGGAATTGAGAAAGGTACGTATCAAACTTGTAGATGATGGAATCGTGGATTCTGATATTCATGTAAATAATTACAAAGATGCCATAAAAGCTGCAAGAGAGTATATATGCGACAGTAATCGGGAAATGGTTTGTGCAATTTGCTTATCAGGAAATGTGCCGGTTTCTTTTATTGTCTTATCAGCGGGTGCAGCAGATTTTGCGTATGCTCCGGTTGGAGAATTGGTAAAAACAGCACTTTTGTCGAATGCAACAGGAATTATTTTGTTGCATAATCATCCGGGAAGAAGTACATATCCTTCTCAGGAAGATATTTCTTTGACAGATAAAGTAATTAGAGCCTGTGAGCTGGTGGAACTGAAGCTTTTGGATCACATTATTGTGCCGGCAGCTTCCGATGTTATTTTTTCTTTTCATGAGAAGAAATTGATTCCAAAATCCTTGAATGAATATACTCTTGATATTGAAATGCTGTCATGGGGAAAGGCTGCGGAAGAAAGTGCATATGAAGAAAGACGAATGGCAATAAGGATTGCAGATCGGATTATCAGTATTCATGAGACGGATGAGGGGTATGACTATTCCATTATGGATTGTGAATATAGAGAAATAGACGGCGGAATTTATGATGATCCAGAAGCTGACATTGAGGAAGTATTAAATGATATCGTAGAGGATTTAAAGAATAATCCGGATCATAACGGTGCAAAAGGAAATATTCAAAAAGAAGATGAGATGTTTCCGATGGACTTTGAGGAAGTCATGGAGGCTGTGGAGAAAAGTAATGAGTTGATAATGCCATATTCAGAAATATTAAAGATAGCGAATGGAGAGGGGAAGGATGCCAAATGTTTCCAAACTTCAAATTCAGCGAAAGAACAGAATTTGAATGGACATAAAAAAAGAGGAAGATAGAGCAAAAAAGTAATCACAGAAATACCGGATAACCACCGGTATTTTTTATACACAAGAATGTTGACAAAATGATGATAATGTGATACACTTGTATTAAGTAGAAAAGAGTATTTTCAATATATGGATGAAATGATAAAATATAAATGCGAGTAACAAAGGAGATGAGGAAATGAAATTGAAGTTAAATAAGGATCGGTTCAATAAAAAGAGAATGATTTGTTTTGGAAAGACGTTTGGAATTGCGTTGAGTATAGTTTTAGTTCTGCTTTGCGGAAGCTGGTTTTTAAGTGAATATTTGAAATATCGTTCTACGACAGAGGTTACGTTCCCTTTGGGAATGCAGATAGGCGATTATGATGAATATATGGAAACACAGAAGGATGTAGCATCTGATATATCCGGAATGTCTGTATACGATAAATATACAATGGGATTGGAAGTTCAGGAAGGCTCAGATTCAGATTATGATGGTTTAACAGACAAGGAAGAAATTGAGATTTACGGTTCTGATCCGTTGGCAGCTTCTACGGCAGGAGATTTATACAGTGACGGCTACAAAGTGGAGCATGGTCTTGACCTGTTTACCTATATGGAATATGAAGAAGAAATAGTGTTTCCTTATATCGAATGTGACGAAGTAATGATTACACCATCGGTTCCAACGGACTTTAATACCGTAGTAAAGGATTACACAGATATGTATTCTTTGGAAGAGTACAATATCAAGAAAATATACAAAGGATACTGTCTGTATAATTATGGTGGGAATGTAACCATTGATGTTTCTGAGATTTTGGATAAGAATGATATTTCTTTAAAGGATATGCAGATCTACATAGTCGAGGGGTTATATGTAATGCCGGGAGCTACGGATCTGATTTCATGCAAGTATGATGAGCAGGACAATAAATTGACCTTAGATTATTCTTTTAATAGTGATGCACAATATCTTATATATATGACAAGCAAAAAGCAACTGACAGTATCAGCAATGCTGGAGGACGTGGCGGATAGTTTTTTTTTCGGAA
>CAZNGY010000086.1:0-3587 GCA_964572955.1 uncultured Lachnoclostridium sp. | reverse complement strand
CGGTATCTCGTTATAAGGAAGAAAATCTTGAAGAATTTGTCCGTCAACCTGAAAAACAATCCGATCACGAACCGTTAAACAAAAATTATACAGACACATTGCAAGATAAGGTAAATAAACGGGATGTTCCGAATATAAATCATCATCTTGATGAAAAAGAGTCAGAGTATCAAAAAGGAAATAAACCTTATCCGGAACAATGGCACAGTCATACTGTTTTGAACAATGATGAAAGTCATACTGTATATCAAAACAAAAATAAAGAACATGAAGATATTGTACGATCATTTGACGAACGGCCTAATTACGAAAATGCAGAACAAATTCCTGTCGAAACATTAGAAAATATAACTGAACCATATAAAGCTTCAGATACTTATCATCAAACGGATGAGCCGGAAGATATCACAAGAAGAAAAGATACGGATAGTTATGATTTTCTAAATATAAATCAACAATATAACACGAAAGATGGAATTTCAGAAACTCAAACCAAAAAGCAATCCTCTTACAAAGAAAACGCAGCTTTATATGTTGAAGCAAACAGAAAACATCCGGATCCGAGTCATCAAAATGATATACAACAAGAGGTTTTTATACGAAATGCGGATGAGGCAGAACAAGATCAAATTAAATTTGCTACAGAAAATAATGAAGATCAAGTAAAGCCACTAAATATAAAAAATCATAAAATTCCTGCTTTCCAACAAATTGATACACAGAATGAACATTTAAGTAATGCTCCGGAAGAATTTAGTTATGAATCAGAGATACTTTCGGATCCGGTACAAACTGTTTGTCCACAAAATACAGATTTAAAGAGTATTGATCGGTATCAAAAAAATCAATCCTATCATGAAAATGAAACCAAACAAATTCAGGAAACTGTTGTAATAAAAGAACAGCCTTATATTACTAAGGATAACGATATAAGAAATAAACTGCAGGAAAAAACGTTCAATCAGGAAAATACTATATATCATTCAGAAAAACAAATTAAATCAGATCAATATCATGATGATTCAGTTTTTGATAATAATAAAAAAGATGTCCATTATCAAAATAAAAAATGGGAAAATCCTGTACCGGAATTAAAAGAGCTGTCTTATCATCAAACGACAGAACCTGAACAATATTTTTCTGAAAAATCAGATGATATATATATTAACTCTGTAGAAAATTCCAAAGAGCAATCATATATGGGGTTGTCACAAAAGCCTTATCCTGATACACCGCAAAGTAAGATAGACAGGCAGGATTTTTTAATCGAGGAACGCCAATCTTATGCTAAAGGTGAGGAGTTTGTATATTCAACTAAAAAACAGCCAAACAATGAAAAGGCAGAGTCTTATCATTATAAACAAGATAATAAGCACGATGTTTTCGCAGGGAAATCACAAGAACAATCTTATCATGGAGTAGCACAGCATCCTTATCCTGATATACCTCAAAATAAAACAGACAGACAAGACTTTTTAACAGAGAAACGTCAATCTGATACTAAAGGTGAAAATCTTGAACAATCAGTACAACGACCGTATTATGAGCAAAGGTATACTGATACTGTTTTAAAAGAAGATAAAAAACAAGCAAGATATCAGTATCACACAACGGAACATGATGTAATCAAAAATGAAAAAAAGCAAGATGTAAAACACGAATCTTTTATACAGCAGCCTAAAGATAAGTCTTATCGTACAAATCCGGAACAATACCATGGTAATGTATCGGATGTTAAATATAATCCTGAACAGCTGCAAAAAAAGATAGTTCTTGATTCTGAGAGAAAATATAATGTATCAGATGATATAACAAAAAACTTTGAAAATCATCAGCAATATAGTGAAAGACAGGAAGATTTTGTTCCATATACCAAAAATGTTCCGCATCAAAATAATCCTGTAAAAGAAACAGAACAATATCATATAAAAGCACCAAACGATACGGTAAAACCGGATGGAGCTGTAAAAACCTACCATCAACAAAATGAAAAGCGTAATGATCTTGCACAGCAATCCCAAAATCTGCCTTATCATGAAACGGCGGGACAGTATCATATCAGTAAAGATAAAGTTGATAAAAAGGAACCTGAGAAAGTAAATAAACAATCCGGCTCAAAACATAATGACTTTGGCTATAAAATGGAAAGTCCATTTTATCCTGAAGATAATTTAAAACATCATTCTGACACTGTATTTTATGAAACACGAAAGCAAAAAACAACTGAAAGACATGAAGAATCTGTATATCCAGATAAAGAGCAGTTCTTTAACAACACAAAACGAGCAACTGTAAATATCACACAGCCCGAAATTCGCCCGACTTTTAATGGTGGTGATAAATCCAAATCTGTTACAGATTATCAAAATACTGCTGCCTTATTTAGTAAAAATTCCGGATATAAAGTGCCAAAAACGACTTTAAATCCGATCCATACATTATCAGAATACAATAATCAAAATGCTGATGTTTTAAATTCTGATAATATGGTACAGCATACATATTTTGTACCTTATTCTGATCAATATTATAATCAAAAAGTCAAGTCATATTATCTTAGTCAAAAGAATGACAAGCAAGGTCAAAATCCGGAATCTGAATATACTGCATCAAAAATCCATACCTTTTATGTGGATGTGGGTGCTGCATCCGGGCATTTTAATTTCGGAACACAAAAAGATTTTTATCAAAATTCCACTAAAGAACATTTACAGAAGAAACCGAAGGACCATATGGCTATCACTAAAAATATTCCATATGCTGTTTTTAGTTCAGATCATCTTGATCGATCATTGCATGATACGTTTTATATAGAAAAGGATATACGTAAACAGGTTTATGCTGCAAGAGCCGATATTCATACTCTTTATCAATATCGGAAAGATTCCTTTCCAACAAAAGTTTATTCGAATGAGCAGACAGCAAGAAGCAAAAAAGAGGCAGCAATCTTTTTGACACAACAGATCAAGCAGGATAAAAACAGAATATATCAGGCCAAAATTCTGGGTAATGGCAATGATATATATAATGCTTTTACTGATACAAATGCTTTTATAAATAAAACAGTTTTAGATCGTGATCTAAATACGGAAATGGCTTCCGTTTTGGCGGCTTCATTTAAAGAAGACAGAAGAGATTTTCAGATGCGTAATAATGATCTTTCTTATAACGAGATCGTTTATGGATTTAAGAAAGGTATGGAAAAAGAGGCATTTGGAGATAAAGACAATGTTTACAACTTGTTCGGACAGGATACAAAAAAGCAGCAAAGAGAAGTTTTTATCAATCGTTTGGAATTACGGAACAAAAAAACTTCTGTTATCACCGGCAAGATCATTGTGCAATCAGGCGAGTTTTTATTAAATCCGGGAACTGCCAGTATTCATGAGTCCGCAGTGTATGAAGGTGTTCAAAATCAAAAAGGGCTCAATAAATTTGCAAGTGCTTTTTCGAGCAGTAATTATGCTCATTATTATAGTCAGGCTATATATACAAAACTGAATAAACGCTTATCAAAAAATAAAGGATATATAAGTGAATTAGATGCTTTTCTTATCCATAGGGGATATGGCGGTTTAAATTTCTCC
>CAZNGY010000085.1:0-3670 GCA_964572955.1 uncultured Lachnoclostridium sp. | reverse complement strand
CATTTTAGATACACTGTGTTTTTCCATGTATTCCGACATATCAACGCGGATTATTGACGACTCATTTCCAAACATCAGCTCTGCCAATGCTTTACATAATTCGGTTTTTCCAACACCTGTCGGACCAAGGAAAAGAAATGACCCTGTCGGTCTTGCCGGATCCTTAATTCCGGTTCTGCCTCTTCTGATTGCCCTTGAAACACTTTGTATGGCTTCATTCTGTCCTATAACTCTTTTGTAAAGCTCTTTTTCAAGTTTAAGAAGCCTGTCATTTTCCGATTGTGAAATCTTTGATAACGGAATTCCCGTCTGTCTGCTGACAATCCCCGTTACATCTGCCGCAGTAACCTTTGCTTTTCTGCCACCGTTAAGACCATTGGCCTTGGAAATTTTTTGTCTTATTGCCTTTTCTTCTTTTGAAAGTTCTTCCAACTTTTCAAATTCATTTTTTGAAAGACAATCTTCCTTTTCTTCAACTATTTCATCCAAACGTTTACTCATTTCAGAGGTTTCAGGTCCGATTTTATAATGTGCCGTCTTTACACTGCTGCATGCCTCATCAAGACAATCTATACATTTATCCGGTCTGTAACGATCATTTATATATCTTGTCGACAAAAATACCGATGCTTTTATCGCTTCATCCGTAATTATTACATTATGAAATGATTCCAAATGCTCCTTCAGTCCTAAAAGTATTTGTTCGGATGCTTCTTCATCAGGTTCATCAATTGCAATAGGCTGAAATCTTCTTTCAAGAGCCGCATCTTTTTCAATATACTTCCGGTATTCATCTCTGGTTGTTGCACCGATTATTTTTATCTCACCTCTGGAAAGAGCCGGTTTTAAAATATTTGCAGCATCCATCGTACCTTCTGCACTTCCGGCTCCGATAATAGTGTGTAGTTCATCTAAAAACAATATTATGTTGCCGGCTGCTTTAACCTCATCCATAAGCCTTCTTATACGTTCTTCAAATTCACCTCTGTATTTTGAACCTGCTATCATTCCCGATAAATCAAGAGATAATAATCTTGTCCCCTTTATTATATCCGGAACTGCATCGTCAGCAATAAGCTGGGCAAGCCCCTCGACCACAGCTGTTTTACCAATTCCCGGTTCTCCGACAAGACATGGGTTATTCTTGTTCTTTCTCCCCAGAATCTCTATTATTCTGCTTATTTCTCCTTCACGTCCTATAACAGGCTCTATCTTTCCGTCTGCAGCATCAGCAGTCATATCACGGGTATATCTGTTTAAATACTCACTTCTTCCCGTGGTTCTTTTTAATCCGTTAAGTTCATCCTTAATCTGTGATTCTGTATAACCACACGAAGAAAGTGCCGCAACATAAACTTCCTGAGGTTTAACATTAATCGTATTAAGTATTCTTATTGCAAGGCAGTCTTTTTCTTTAAGAAGTGCTAACAGAAGGTGTAATGATTCCACCTGTGCATCTCCTCTTTTTTCTGCTTCACCGCATGCTCTCTCAATGATATTTTCCATTTTTTCGGAATTTGGAACTTGTATCTTTTTATCAGACATATTCACTATGTCATCCGAAAAATCAGCCAGTATATTTTCAATATCGTCAACTTTAAGAAATTTCTTAAGCACATCTCTTGCAACACTTTGAACTCTGCAAAGAGCAAACAAAAGATGTTCACTTCCTACATATCTGCTGCTAAAAGATCCGGCCGCATCTGCGGCAAAAGAAATTATTTTTTTTGACTGTGTTGAGTATCCCTTCATCAAATTACCTCCAAATTCATCCGGATATACAGAATCAATTTTACCATATCAGGACTTCACATGCAAGCTAAAGGGAAGGACAGCTCAAAACAGAGCTGTCCTTCCCCTAAAAACACAATTCTTTTTGTTTAATCTTCATCTCATACTCAAAAATGCCTCTATCCGAATATCTGTACAACATAAATATAGTTATTGTCTATATAAAAGCATATTCCGATTTTCGTATAATTAGCATTTGTCATATTCACATAATGTCCTGACGAAGCTTCAAACTGTTTATAAAATTCATAACCAAGTTCATCCCTCGAATAAAAATACTGCCATCCCGCATTTCCGGTTGCACGCTTCATTGCGATGTTCTCAGCTATATAGGTGTATCCCTTTTCATTATAGAATTTATAAACGTCGAACGCACACGCATTGGCTTTCGTTTCAGGATATCCCGGATGGTAATGACTGAACAGATTTGAATCATTAAATGATACAAGTTCAGCACATCTGTACGCAGCTACTTTATTCAAATTATCATCAATCGTAAGCTGAGGCATTGCCGTTCCTGAATCATTAAGCCGTTTTCTCTCAGCATTTATAGCTGCAAAATGATCTGCTGCAACATCCTTATTTTCAGTAAGATAACTTTCACCGGCCTTATCAAGATTCTTATCAAACACATGATGGTATACACTTTCCTCAGGCGTCGCTGTCGGAGCCGGTGTTGCAGTTGCGGTCGGTTTGGAAGGATTAGGTGTTGCAGTTGCAGTCGGAACCGGAGTTGATTCACTTACCGGTTCAAGAGAAAGATAACCTGAATGAACATAAGCAATCTTTCCATCAAAATCAACTCTTGCCCAACCATTTTCAAGTATCCCATATACATATACTGTTTTTCCGTAATCCACAACACCAATCTGTGCGGATGACGAACTGCATTCTTCCCTTACTTTCAAATTAACGGTTGCATACATATTTTTACTTACCGGTGTTTCTTCATGTGCATCAGCAGGTGTCACACTTACTGAAGGTGTTACCGTAACTTTCGTATCCGGAACAGTAATTGTTGCAGTCGGTGTTACACCATCTGCTCCCTGTGTTACTCCCGGTTTCTTGCTATCCTCCGGTGTTGCTGTCGGAGTATTATTCTTTTCACCGGCATATTCTGTCGGTGTCGGCGTTATCGGATTTTCCTTTGCGGATTTATTTCCTCCCTTTCCACAGCCCGATAAACACAACAACAAAACAACTGCCAGTGCAATGAGCGATTTTCTAAAATCTTTCATAGTCTATTCTCCCCGGAATTTCTAAACCTCGTCAATTGCCTTTCCGATATCATGACGATAATACTTATTATCAAAATCCACCCAATCAACTGCCTTATAGGCATTCGCTCTTGCTTCTTTAAGACTACTTCCCTTTGCAGTAACGCCAAGGACACGACCCCCGTTCGTTACAACTTCTCCATTTTCATTAAATTTTGAACCTGCATGGAAAAGATAAAATCCCTCTTTGTCTTTGAAATTCTCCATACCTGTAATTCTAAATCCCTTTTCATATGAAACCGGATAACCGTCAGATGCAAGGATCACACATACACATGCGTTATCTTCAAAATCAAGATCAATTTCATGAAGTCTACCGTCAATACATGCATTGATCACATCAATAATATCATTTTTCATTCTTGGAAGTACTACCTGTGCTTCCGGATCTCCAAATCTTGCATTATACTCAAGAACCTTTGGTCCGTCAGGTGTGAGCATGAGCCCCACAAAAAGAACTCCGGTAAAATCCCTGCCCTCTGACTTCATTGCCGCCATTGTAGGTTTATAGATTTTTTCCTCGCAAAACGCTTTGACTTCATCAGTATAAAACGGACTTGGTGAAAAATTACCCATTCCACCTGTATTGAGTCCCTGATCTC
>CAZNGY010000084.1:0-3968 GCA_964572955.1 uncultured Lachnoclostridium sp. | reverse complement strand
TGTAAGACCGGACATTGCCGGAATCATGGGTGCTTTCGGAGCTGCTCTTATAGCACGTGCTCATTATGACCATCAGAAAACCACAATGCTTCCGATTGACGACATTCGTGAATTAAAATTTGAAACATCAATGAACCGATGCAAAGGATGTACAAATGCATGTCTCCTTACAATAAACAAGTTTTCCGGCGGAAGACAGTTTATATCGGGCAACAGATGTGAAAGAGGTCTGGGTCTCGAAAAAAATAAAGAAAACATACCTAACCTTTTCGAATACAAACTCAAGAGAACGTTCAGTTACTACAAACCTCTTAAGGAAACTGAAAGTTCAAGGGGAAAGGTCGGAATTCCGCGTGTACTTAACATGTACGAAAACTATCCTTTCTGGTACACATTTTTCACAGAGTTAGGTTATCAGGTTGTACTTTCTCCGGTCAGCAACCGTAAAATCTATGAATTGGGAATTGAATCAATCCCTAGTGAGTCCGAGTGTTACCCTGCCAAGCTTGTTCACGGACATGTATCCTGGCTGATCAAGCATGACGTTCCTTATATTTTCTATCCTTGTATTCCTTATGAACATAAAGAGGATAAAGGGGCTGGAAACCATTACAATTGTCCAATTGTTACATCTTATGGTGAAAACATAAAGAACAATGTTGATGAACTCAAATCCCCAAATATCACATTTGAAAATCCTTTCCTTTCCTTTGAAAGCTGTGAAATCATCACGCAATGTCTTGTAAAACACTTTACAAAAAAAGGTATAGATAAAGATGAAATCATTGCAGCATCTAAAGATGCCTGGGACGAAATGATGAAATTCAAAGATGATATCAGGAAAAAGGGGGAAGAGGTATTAAACTATCTTTCGGAAACAGGAAGAACCGGAATCGTTCTCGCAGGTCGTCCATACCATATAGATCCTGAAATTCATCATGGAATACCTGATATGATTACTTCATATGGAGTAGCCGTACTTACAGAAGACAGTATCTCTCATCTTGGCAATGTTGACAGACCAATGATTGTCGTAGATCAGTGGATGTATCATACCCGACTTTATAATGCTGCAAGCTTTGTAAGAACACGCGATGACCTTGAACTTATCCAGCTTAACTCATTTGGCTGCGGACTTGATGCCGTTACAACCGACGGAGTAGCTGATATACTTAATGCTTCCGGAAAAATATACACTTGTCTTAAAATAGATGAGGTAAATTCTCTCGGCGCTGCCAGAATCCGTGTACGTTCTCTTCTCTCAGCAATAAAAGACAGAAGAAATAATGGTATAAAACCGGAAATTCATTCTTCCGCACATCATCGTGTAATCTACACCAAGGAAATGAATGATGCAGGATATACTCTTCTTGCTCCTCAGATGTCACCTATACACTTTAACCTGCTTCAGCCTGCTCTTCGTTCATGCGGATACAATGCGGTAATTCTTGATAACGACGGCAGGAGTTCAGTAGATATAGGACTTAAATATGTAAATAATGATGCATGCTACCCTTCTCTTTGTGTCGTAGGTCAAATTATGGAAGCATTGCTTTCAGGTAAATACGACTTAAATAAAACCGCAATCCTTATAACTCAGACTGGCGGTGGATGTAGAGCTACCAACTATATTGGATTCATAAGACGTGCTCTAAAAAAGGCAAATATGGAGCATATTCCTGTTGTCTCCGTAAATGCTGCCGGTCTGGAATCCAATCCGGGACTTACCTACAGCTATAATATGATAAAAAAACTGCTTCAGGCACTTATTTACGGAGATGTTCTTATGAGATGTCTCTATAGAGTACGACCATATGAATTAACCAAAGGTTCAGCTAACGAACTTTACAATAAGTGGAATGATAAACTCTGTAATGATATTACTCACGGTTCATGGAATCTCTTTAAAAAGAATATCAAAAATATCATTCACGACTTTGACAATTTTCCTATAGATGAGAATCTTAGGAAACCACGAGTTGGTGTTGTTGGCGAAATTCTTGTTAAATATGCACCTGCTGCCAATAATCATCTTGTTGATTTACTTGAGGCCGAAGGCGCTGAAGCTGTTG
This sequence comes from uncultured Lachnoclostridium sp., assembly GCA_964572955.1. GTDB lineage: Bacteria > Bacillota > Clostridia > Lachnospirales > Lachnospiraceae > UBA3775. The sequence goes on along the minus strand of CAZNGY010000084.1, from coordinate 1,896 downwards.
TTCCCGATCTTATAGATTTCTTCCTTTACACCTGCTACGATGCAAAATATAAAGCAGATAATCTTGGTAAGAGCAAAAAAGAAGGAAGCATTAACATTCTTGCCATCAAACTGATTGAATTCTGCCGTAAAACAGCAAATAAAGAATTAAAAGCCAGTAAACGATTTGATGGAATGGCAGACATAGAAGAACTTGCTGAAGCTGCTACTCCTATCGTAAGTGTAGGTAACATGACAGGTGAAGGTTGGTTCCTTACAGGCGAAATGATTGAATTAATTAAAAACGGTGCACCAAACATTGTTTGCATTCAGCCATTCGGGTGCCTTCCTAACCATATTGTAGGAAAAGGTGTTATTAAAGAGCTCAGACTCAGACATCCGGAATCAAACATAGTCGCAATTGATTATGATCCGGGAGCCAGTGAAGTCAACCAGCTCAACAGAATAAAACTTATGCTATCAACAGCAAACAAAAATCTTAACAAATAGAAGCCAAAAGACAAACTTCTAATCTTCCAAGTCTTCGGCAGAAAAACATAATTCTGTCGAAGACTTTTATTAAAAAAAAGCTGTTCATGTTATCGTACCTCATCATCGCAATCAAAGGTACTTACATGAACAGCTTTTTTATTTAATCAGTCTCTTACTATATTCTTTTAATCTCATCAATCTTCCTTCCTCTTCTGCTGTTTTTGATACCATTTCAACAGAAATCCGAAGAAAATCTATAACATAATCAGGCGGATTCGATTTACCACTTTCCCAACTTTTTAATGTATCGATAGGAATACCTGTAAAATCTGCAAACTCTTTTTGAGTCATCTCACAGATACCTCTTATTTCTTTTACTGCTTCATTTTTCATTTTATCCTCCTCAAAAAAGTGTTAAACTGCCACTTTTTTATTTGATTATACAAGTTGATACAATACTTGTCAATATAAATATCTGTTCTTTCCAATGAGGTGCCGTTTGATTGAGCAATTCGGATTAACATTTTAGTCAAAACCACCCACTTATAGGGTGGTTTGTTCTGTCCCTATAAAAGGCTTGCTGGTTTGCTTTGATTTCCTACTATCATTCCAAGCGATTTATTTCTTATTTTTCTTCACTGAGTCACTCACAAACGAGTCGATATACTACTAACGGTATTTGAGCATACTCCAAATCTTCTTTTAGCTAATTTTGAATATTTACTTTAATTACAGCTGTATTCCTTCCTACATGGCATCATAGATTCTTTTTCTACCTGTTTCAAGACAAAAGAAAGGCATTCATATGCTATCCATATCCTAAACGTATTATTTGACACTTATTTGACATATGAAATATTATTACACTGTCTGACTGTCCAAACTTACGTTCAAACTGATTCTTAATATCGTTTATTATATTATCCAATATTCTTTCACTATTGTCAATTTCAAAAACCGAAAACTGTATACTGTGTCCAAATTTTGATAAATATTTCGAGAATCTCGTTCTTAATTTGTCATTTGAAACAGGCAAAATGATATGAGTGCTCCATTGGAGCAACAACCCCCACGAGGTCGCAACTCGTGGGATTTCTATTCCGTTTGGGCAAAGTGGCTTATGCCTTGCTCGAAAAACCAAAGAACTGTTGTAATGTTTTCGCCAATCTCACGATTGATTTCTCGCCAACTTACCGAAAATAGTTCGCCAATCGTCAGATTTTTGAGCATTCACAAAAAGTTAAAAATCATAATACGTATAATCTCTTGACGATAAGGTGAAATTATGATAAAGCACGATTAACCATGGATTATCATAAAAACTACAGAATGGAGGTACGTTATGGCATATATTACACGAGAGCTGGAACGTAAGTTTCTGAAGCTCAATGATTTTTTCAAAGTTATCCTTGTAACGGGAGCAAGA
>CAZNGY010000083.1:0-4100 GCA_964572955.1 uncultured Lachnoclostridium sp. | reverse complement strand
CCTTCAATCTTATACATCATGGATTCCATTTCAGCAAAACTCATTACACCCGTAACAACATTACTTCTTATCATAAAAGGAGGTACACAATATGTAAATCCTCTGTTAATCATAAAATCTCTTGCATATGAAATTACCGCTGAATGGAGTCTTGCAATATCACCCATAAGATAATAAAAACCATTTCCCGCTACTCTTCTTGCAGCTTCGAAATCAACCCCGTCAAACGACTCCATTATATCAGTGTGGTAAGGTATTTCATAATCAGGAACTACCGGTTCACCATATTTCTGAATTTCGACATTTTCAGAATCATCTTTTCCTATCGGAACACTTGGGTCAATGATATTTGGAATTACCATCATTATCTTAAGAACCTTTTCCTGAAGTTCGGCTTCCTGTTTTTCCAATTCATTGAGTTTTTCACCTGAAGCCTTAACCTTAGCTTTAACACCTTCTGCTTCTTCCTTAAGACCCTTAGCCATAAGACCACCAATCTGCTTAGAAAGAGTATTTCTTTCGTTTCTGAGACTGTCTGCCTCCTGTTTTACAGCTCTTGACTGTTTATCAAGTTCAATTACCTCATCAACAAGAGGAAGCTTCTGATCTTGAAACTTATTTTTGATATTCTGTTTAACCACTTCCGGATTTTCTCTTAAAAATTTAATATCAATCATTGTTAGTCCTCCAACTAGTATTTTCTTCTTTTCTTTGTTCAAATTCGGATATTGACTCAATCCAAACCCATATGGGTATAATTTATCACTTTAATGCCTAAAAATCAACACTTAAAGCCTTTTTGAGTCCATATCATCAAAATATTCCAGCACCTTAGCATAATCCATATTGCCACCAAAAATACTTAGTGCGCTCCCTATTGTAGCATCAACTCTTCCCCTTCCGTATTCTCTGATAACATCAAGATCCTCAAAGCTGCCCACACCACCGGCATATGTAACCGGAAGCGGACTGTATTTCCCAAGCATTTCAACTATCTCACTGTCCACGCCCTGTTTCATTCCCTCAACATCCACCGCATGAACAAGATATTCATCACAATACCTTGAAAGCTTCTCTAACAGCATTCCATTCACTTCTTCATCTGTAAACTTTTGCCATCTGTCGGTAACAACATAATATCTACCGTCTTTTTTGCGACATGAAAGGTCCAGGACAAGATTCTTTTTTCCAATCTTCTTCTCCAATTTTTCCAATCTGTCATAATGAAGTTTTCCGTTGCTGAATATATACGACGTTACAATTACGTGTGATGCCCCCGCCTCAAGAAACTCCTCCGCATTTGAGTCATCCATTCCTCCTCCTGCCATGAGTCCCCCAGGATATGCTTTCAGTGCCTTTATCGCCTCATCCTTTGTTTTTTTATAGTACTCACTTTCTTTACCATTCAGGAGTATTACATGTCCGCCGTAAATACCTGCTCTTTTATAGTATTCTGCATACCAGCTGCTCCCATACTCTGATACAAAATTTTCACTTGCATAATCACCGATATCCTTAAGACTTCCGCCAACTATCTGCTTTACCTTTCCATTGTGTATGTCTATACATGGTCTGAATTTCATAATACCCCTCGCTATCCATATTTTTTTCATAATATCACACTATAAAAAGTCATACAACACGACTTTTTACAGAATCTTGACTTTTTTTGAATTTTTATACTTGTATATATTTTTGATACTAAGTATAATTAATGAGATTAAGCGGTTTTCAAAAAAAGCGCAGTTTCTGGAAACTGACTACTATTACAGCGCAGAAAGAGGTTAAAATGAATACAAACGATGATGGCATCTTTGATGCAAAAAAACTCGGTGCTCCTAAGTGTCTGATACTTGGACTTCAGCATATGTTTGCCATGTTTGGTGCAACTGTTTTGGTTCCTTTGCTCACAGGCTTAAGTATTTCCACCACACTTTTGTTCGCCGGGCTCGGAACTCTCCTTTTTCACTTGATTACAAACAGAAAAGTGCCGGCATTTCTCGGTTCTTCTTTTGCTTTTCTCGGTGGATATGCTGCGATTGCACCAATGGTTGACTCAAACGGCAATGCACTTGACAACAGTGCACTTTTACCATATGCCTGTTTTGGTGTTGCATGTGCAGGATTACTTTATTTTGTTCTTGCACTGCTCATAAAACTTTTTGGCGCACGAAAAGTTATGAGATTCTTTCCTCCTATTGTTACCGGTCCGATAATAATAGCAATCGGTCTCACCCTTTCTCAATCGGCAATTGATAATTGTTCCGCAAACTGGGCTGTTGCCTCAGTAGCAATTCTTGTTGTAATTTTATGCAACGTATTTGGCAGGGGAATGATCAAAATCATACCTGTTCTCCTGGGAGTTATTGCTTCCTATCTTTTTGCAATTTTACTTGGAGAAGTTGATTTCACGGCAGTTAAAGAAGCTGCATGGTTTGGTCTCCCTATATCAGAAGATGCAACCGTGTTTTCAATATTTGGTGCTGATTACGACTCCTCTCTCCTTGTAACATCCATTGTTACCATTATGCCTATTGCATTCGCTACCATAGTGGAACATATCGGAGATATTTCTGCAATTTCTTCAACAACCGGTAAAAATTATATAGAGGATCCCGGACTCCATAAAACACTTATCGGAGATGGAGCTGCCACAATAATGGCTTCCCTTTTCGGAGCTCCTGCTAATACAACTTATGGTGAAAATACCGGTGTATTAACTCTTTCAAAAGTATATGATCCTTTTGTAATCGAACTGGCAGCAGTTTTTGCCATAATCTTTTCATTTTCTCCTAAGTTTTCTGCTGCTATAAGCTCCATGCCTACAGCAACCGTTGGAGGAATTTCTCTTGTGCTATATGGTATGATTTCAGCTGTCGGAGTGAGAAATATTGTAGAAAATCAGGTTGATTTTTCAAAAACAAGAAATGTAATCATCGCTGCGCTCATACTTGTTTTATCTATAGGAATTAAATACAGTACAGCCGGTGCAATTGCCATTTCTTTAGGAAAGATTACTATTGACCTTTCCGGTCTTGCGGTTGGTGCTCTCGCAGGAATAATACTCAATGCAATCTTACCGGGCAATGATTACGAATTTGGAAAGAATCCCAAAGCCGATGAGCATCGCGGTGTACATATTGAATAACTTTTTGGAGGTCAAAAAAATGGAAAATGTATTTGAAATGAATCACCCTCTTATCAAGCATAAAATCAGCAGATTAAGAGACAAAAACACTGGAACAAATGAGTTCAGAAATTTGGTAAATGAAATTGCCATGCTTATGGGGTATGAAGCTCTTCGCGATTTACCTTTAACAGAGGAAATAATTGAAACTCCTATTGAGAAATGTTCCTCACCGGTAATTGCCGGCAGAAAACTTGCTGTTGTGCCTATTCTTCGTGCGGGTCTTGGAATGACAAACGGAATTCTTGAACTTGTTCCTACTGCAAAAGTCGGACACATCGGACTTTACAGAGACGAGGTAACACACATTCCTCATGAGTATTACTGCAAACTTCCTAATCCAATCAATGAGCGTACAATTGTCGTTACCGATCCTATGCTTGCTACCGGAGGTTCTGCAATAGAAGCCGTAAACTTCATAAAAAAACATGGCGGAGTCAATATAAAGTTCATGTGCATAATTGCCGCTCCTGAAGGAATTAAAAAGCTTAGTGAAGCCCACCCTGATATTCAGATTTACGTAGGAAATATCGATAGGGAACTTGATGAAAACGCATATATTTGTCCGGGTCTCGGTGATGCAGGTGACAGAATATTCGGAACTAAGTAACACCGTATTTTCCAGGAAATTATATAATAAATGAAAAAGCCCCATACCATCCTTTAATCAAATCCTGATGTTTTTAAGATGTGGTATGGGGTTTTTATATGTTTTTCTACTTATGATAGGGTTCATTCATCATTATTCTGTATCCACGATAAATCTGCTCCAATAAAATTACTCTCATCAGTTGATGAGGAAATGTCATTTTTGAAAAACTTAATAATGAATCCGCTTTCTTAATTATTTTGTCCGACAGCCCCAATGAGCCGCCTATAACAAACTGTATATGACTTGTTCCATATGTACCTA
>CAZNGY010000082.1:0-4106 GCA_964572955.1 uncultured Lachnoclostridium sp. | reverse complement strand
TTTGCCTTCCAACTCTCCACGATACATCTCTGTTCCTAAAACTTGGTTAACACCCATTCCATCTCCGATGAAATAAAATACATACTTTGCTTGCTGTGCCTGTACAAAAAGAATGGACAGGAATACAAATACGGTAATAAACGATAGTTTTTTCATATTAATTGAGTTAATGACATTTTTCTTTTTTCAGCCTAGCAAATATAGGGAAAAAAAGACTTTTTATCGGTATTTCTTTCTTGAATAATTGAGATTTAATGACCAAATACTTTTTTTGCAATAAGTTTGTAAATGAAATGTCCCCGAGGTGTAATATAAAAAATCTGTCTGGAAGTAGGGAAATCCGTCTTTTGTATTATGTATCTGTTTGTTTTCGACATGAATATTGCATACAGATAATTGCTTTGATATTAGTGATTATTAATTATAAATCTTATATTTGTCTAATCTAGAGTCAGTAAGGTAAAGTATGGGAGAATTTATAAACGTATTAGTGTCAAAAGGGAAAAGCAATTTGATACCGGAAAAAGACAACCTGTATGGACAGTTTGTCGGTGAATGGGATTTTGAATGGGTTGATAACCAAGGTACAACAGGCGAAAGACATGTTCAGGGAGAGTGGATATTCGCTTGGGTGCTGGAAGGGACTGCAATTCAAGATGTGTTTATTTGTCCTTCGCGTAAGGCACGGATTAAAGATTATCAACCGGATGCAGCTTATGCGACTACGGTACGTATGTATAATCCTAATACAGGGGTATGGGATATTTTATATACGGAATTAGGAGGGGCTACACAACTGGAAGGAAAAAGAGAAGGAAACAGGATTGTTCAGACGGAAATTAATGAGAAGAATATACAGTGGGTGTTCTCGGAAATTACAACGACCTCATTCCGTTGGCAACGTATGGTAAAGTGTCCGGATGATACTTGGGAAACTGAAGCTGAACTTTTTGCCGTTCGTCGATGATTAAGATTTATATGCATGTCTATATCGCATAGGTGTTTAAGCAGGAAGTTACTGTCGGCAAATCGAGAATAGCTTGTTTATGGTATCATTTACGATGCCAACTAATGTATACGGGGGTAAACAAGCTAACTGTTAATCTCTTGTGTACCGTGTTTTTATATCCTGGAACTATAGTCACGATATATAACTTATAGATAAAAAGCCGAAGAAAAGAATATATTCATTCTTTCTTCGGCATAAGTTCAATCAGTAAAAGAATCTTTATTCAAGGTCTCTTACGCAACGCACGTATCCTTTTTTGGCATTAACAAGTCTGTCTTTATCGCCTCCCCACTGCGTGTCCACAGTTGTGACGAATCTGAGATAACCGTCAAAATACATCTGATAGCCGGCACTAAATGATCTTCCTCCGTTCATATCCCGTTTGGAGAACCCTGTCCGAGAGTGGATAACTTGTCCATCTTTCATATTCAAAGAAGATAAATCTCCACCAAAGTCATAGACTTTAGGTTTCTCACGGTCATCCCAGTCAAACAGGCTGCCGGCCATTATCATCAGTTCGGCTTCATTGGGCAGGCGCCATGTTCCTAAGTCGCTCTTATCTGGATTCTGATAATAATAAGCACACGGGGACTTTCCTTTTTCTGTATCGCTCATTAAGGTAGTCCAGGTTTCGTAGTAATATTCACCATTCCTGTTTGGATTATTCAAATCTTTCGGCTTGTCTATTGTATTGGCAATATATTTGGCAACTTCGAACCCTTTCTGATAAATCGTATTAATTTGCGAGGTTTCGTTATGTGCTGGAAGTTCATAAATAGCCCTTGCAGCTCTGGTTGTGTTGGAAGGTAAATTGTCTGCTCTGAAAATCAGATACTCATCCTTTGTCCATTTGTTAACCAATGTTTTACTCAACTCTTTCTTTATTTCATCAAGATGATAACTATGATCCTCCGAAGTTTCCAATATTCCCAAATCCCTGATCAGTCTTACATCCGAATAAGGAGTTCTTTCTCCGGGACTCGCTGTTTTCTGGTAATCAAAATTATATAAAGGGGTCATACTATGCGATTCTTCTACAAAGATAATGGCATTAGGGCTGTTCAATGTCAAGTTGGTACTTCCCATGAAAGCTCTTGAGGTAAATAATGCTGTAGCATTATCCGATGGAGCGTGCCCGACAAGTCTGCTCTTTAACGGTAATACCCGTTCTGCTACATACAACATGTTTGCCTCACAAATAGAAGGAATATACCATTGCATTTCATTTGCCTGCATCTGTCCGTCACGGTTGTTGTCCCTGTTTCTCAGGAACGGGGTGAAGCAGGCATATGTAGCATGATAGTACTTCATAGCCAGGTTAGTGTGATCCTTACTTAGTGTCAACTTCGCATTATTGACATTTGTCATAACTTGCCATAAAGTTTTCTCTTTTCCTCTAAACATCGGATCAGGCATTATATTATCGGTTTCATTTAATCCTCCGGTACGTCTGCTCATCAAAGACCATGTGTTTGCCCAACCATTGGAATAGTATTTATTATAAAAAGCATCCGCTTCAGCGGGACCTCTTACAGACCAATCCAAATCAGGGGTTTCATTTACATTCTCCACTCCCCAAACGCGCATGCCATCGGGACAATTGACAAATACTGTTTTTATGGACATCTGCCGAATGGTAACAATGGCTTGATGATAGCGTGACTGTCCGTCAGGAGAGATTTCATGCGATGTGTTCACCAGCAAGTCGAATGTCCGGTCTTGGGCATTGGCAAAGGTTTTCCACAAATTCTTGTCCTTGGGAGCGTTTTCCTGCATGGGATTTTGCTCGTAGAAATATTCATTGGCATAAACGGTTACTTTACAAAGTCCCGAAGCCGCATTGAATACATAATCAGGTTCATTCATCAGCCTGTAAAGGAACTGCTCCAGCGAAAGCAGGTTTGCACCCGTATTGGAGAAGTATTGCATATCCTCGTTCCCGTTGTCGGCAAGAGTGCTTGGGTGAATATAGAATTTGAGCCAGTCTGTATCAGCCTTTTTTGCATCGGAAGGAATATAGTTGTTGTTCTTCAGTTGTTCCAGTTCGGCCTTTGTATAAGAAACAATCTTGTCACAGAAAGGTGTACGTATGGCAAAAGAAATTACGGCATCATCTTTTATGGTACCATCCGGATTGAAGATGGCGAGTTCGTCTTTCTTAAAACGCATCAGACCCTGTTCGTAATGACAGTCGAAACTAAATGACCGGTGTGCGTCATACACTAATCCTTCTACTCCGGGAGCAGGTTCCTCCTCTTTTGCTTTGTCCGATTTTGCTTCCACAACTAAATCATTCATACCTTTAATGGTTACATTATAAGTATAATGTACGTTACGTTCTATATCATAATCATTGACGGGGTCGTTTTCTGCCGTATATCCTAGATAAATACGGTAGGTCACCCTTCCGAAACGCTCGGTAGGAGTATCACCGGTTGCAAGATTCTGACGCAATTCTCCTGTAAATTCAATATAGGGAGCCAAATCTGGAGCATATTCCGTCTCACCGTTGTGCAGATTAGGTTTGTCTGTTGCGCCTGCAACGGGAGACTTCAATTGTTTTTGTCTTAAATCATATCCTTTCTCTTCCGCATTATAATCGGGAGAAGCAGGGGAAATAGCCTTCTTTGCGATCTTTCGGTTTTCGGGCATATAGAATGAAGTGGTGACATTGTCGGCATCACCCTCGAACTGGAAATATTCTGAAACCCAATATGATTTTTTGTCCACTCCGTCGGCGTCCCATGAAGCAGTCTGATCGGTTCCTTTTGCATGTTCCGTAATGAAGGTCGATCCCGGCACATTACCAAGACGATATGTTCCAGGCTCAAATGTGAGTCCGGCAATTGTTTGTAGGTTCAACGTGATTTTGGCTTCCGAGCGTTTCAAGGAAACTTCGATCTGTTTTGTAGTGGTAGAAACCGTTACCGTTTGGGTTAGTGACATCAACAAGTTGCCATTTGGACGGAATAGGGTGTGGACAGTCATGGCTGCCTTTATTTTCTCCAGGTCTGAATATTTTGAAATCCCGTTTAATACTTCAGGTTCTACATGAAACAGCCCGTCACCATCCGATTTATAGTTCGCCAAAAGAAAC
>CAZNGY010000081.1:0-4492 GCA_964572955.1 uncultured Lachnoclostridium sp. | reverse complement strand
TGAAGATCAGGCACTTAAATGGGAAAGTCCATGGGGTGTTGGATATCCGGGATGGCATATAGAATGTTCATGCATAAGTATGAAGCATTTAGGCGAGTATATGGACATTCATTGCGGCGGTGTAGATAACATATTCCCACATCATACTAATGAGATTGCACAGAGTGAGTCATACACAGGACATAAGTGGTGTAATTATTGGTTCCATGTTCATCATTTAAATGATAAAACAGGCAAAATGAGTAAGTCAAAGGGTGATTTTCTTACGGTTTCGCTGCTTGAATCAAAAGGATATAATCCGATTGCTTATCGTATGTTCTGTCTTCAGAGTCATTATCGTAAGCCTCTGGAATTCTCATATGAGGTTCTTGATCAGGTGTCAAGTGCATATGAAAAGCTTAAAAACAAAATATCATCTTTAAAACCTGAAGGAGAAGTTTCTGAAGAAACCTATGCAGCATACAGAGAAAAATTTGAAGATGCTCTCTGCAACGATATCAATACTTCAAGTGCAATCACATGTGTTTATGATGTTTTAAAAGCTGATATGAATGATGCAACAAAGCTCAGACTTATAAGCAGTTTTGATGAGGTACTCAGTCTCAATCTGATACCGGATTATAATGCTGGAAAAAATGATGACGGACTGGATGAAGAATTCAGGACATATATAGAACAGCAGATTGCAAAAAGAAAAGAAGCAAAGAAAAATAAGGATTTTGCTTTAGCCGATATTATCAGGGACGAACTTACTGCGAAGGGTATCAGAATTAAAGATACCAGAGAAGGTACGGTATGGGAGAAGATTTAAACAGTATTATTACAGAAGGCATGGGGTTGGAAAACGTAACGGATTATAAAGAAATGTCTCCGCTTACATTAGCATATATCGGAGATGCAGTTTATGAGCTTATTATAAGGAGCTGTCTTGTAAAACAACGGGAAAGACAAGTTAATAAGTATCATAAATTATGTTCCAGTCTTGTGAATGCTGAGGCACAGAAGAAGCTGATAATGAAGGTCATGAATACACTTACGGATGAGGAAACGGCTGTTTTTAAAAGAGGACGTAATGCAAAATCAGCCAGTATGCCTAAAAATGCGTCGCCGTCGGATTATAGAAATGCAACCGGATTTGAGGCTTTGTGCGGGTATTTATATTTATCGGGAAGACTTCCTCGTTTGCTTGAAATAATTTCACAGGGGATTGATATGGACAGTCCCGAATAAAATCGGAGGATTTAATGAGATACGAAGAATTTACAATAGAAGGAAGAAATGCGTGTTTAGAGGCTTTTCGTTCCGGAAAAACCATAGATAAGCTTTTTATTCTGGATGGTTGTCAGGATGGGCCTGTTAAGTCGATTTTAAGAGAAGCAAAAAAAACAGACTGTATTATAAGTTTTGTAAAAAAAGAAAGACTTGACCAAATGTCGGAAACAGGAAAACATCAGGGGGTTATAGCATATGCGGCTGCATATGAATATGCGGATGTGGCTGATATATTGAAACTTGCCCGTGAAAAGGGAGAGGATCCTTTTATCATCGTATTGGATGGGATTGAAGATCCTCATAATCTTGGTGCAATGATACGTACAGCAAATCTTTGCGGTGCTCATGGTGTCATTATTCCGAAAAGACGGGCGGCAGGTCTGACTGCAACCGTGCTTAAAACCAGTGCCGGAGCTTTGAATTATACTCCGGTTGCAAAGGTTACCAATATAGCCCAGACGATTGATGAACTGAAGAAGGAAGGAATCTGGTTTGTATGTGCAGATATGAACGGAGAACTGATGTACAGACAGAATCTGACGGGTCCAATAGGGATTGTTATTGGAAATGAAGGAGAAGGCGTAAGCCGGTTGGTTAAAGAAAAGTGTGATTTTGTAACATCAGTTCCGATGAAAGGTGACATTGATTCTCTTAATGCAAGCGTTGCAATGGGGGTTTTGTCATATGAAGTTGTCAGACAGAGAATAATGAACACAAAATAATCACTTGATTTATTTATTTGATTATGGTATTATAAACCTCGTTCGATGTCGGACGTGCTGCCTTGGCTCAGCTGGTAGAGCGTCGCCTTGGTAAGGCGGAGGTCGGCGGTTCAAATCCGCTAGGCAGCTTAAAACCTGTAATTCAATGAGGATTACAGGTTTTTTTGAATTATTGGATAATAATGGCTTTGTGACTGTCAGTCAGAATGTTTACATTTAACCGGTAATGAAGTATACTCTGATAAGTTGAAATGCCGGTGATGAACTGACCATGTCATTTTTGAAGGCATTATAATTAAAGAAATGGGGATGAAAATGGATAAAAAAAATACAAAGGCGGAAATTCGCAAAGAAAAAGAACGCCGTAATAAAATAAAGAATGCCGTTGTAATAGTTGTGACAGGTATTGCTCTTATAGGGGCTTTAACGGCAGCTGTTATTTATTCGCAGGAAAAGGCGAAGAATAATAAAGAAAAAAATACTGTAACGGATGTTTCTGATTCAATAACTGTTGATAAGGAAAGAAATGAATTGTATTCACAGGGGATAGATTCAAACGGGATGATTTCAGGAATTGATGATATCGATGATTACGTTAAGCTTTATGATATATCTGAGATTTTACTTTTTGAAGATGATTTTGAGGATCTTATAGAACACGGACAGATTATTAAAGAAAGAGAAGTCGTGATAGGAGAGTATATTCTTGAAAATCTGATGTATAATTCAGAGATAATATCATATCAGCCATATTATGAAATTGTTTACTCCCAGTATGAATTTGTATCTAATAAGGAATTTGAAAGATACAATGAAATATATGAGCAGAACAACAAGGAAAAATGGGAAACGATTCAAAGTTTTTATGGTATTTCTGACATTGAATACAGATTCAGATTAAGTCGTAATGCTTTTTTTGAAATGAGGTATAATCTTGTATGCCAGGCAGTAGCAGAAAAATTTGATATAGAACTTACACAGCAGGATATAGAAGAGTATTGTATCAGTACTGGAAAAGACTATGTGGAAGAGCTGAGAACAGAGGCTGTTATTGCAAAGTATGGTGAGGCATTTACAAAACAGCAGGCTCTCAGATACAAGATTGTCAGATATCTGGGAGAAACAGCGGTTCTGAAAGAGGGAAGTAAAACAGAATTGCTTAAGGATGAAAATGATAAATATGGAAATGGTTTGTATGAAAGCGGAAAGATAGAAGGTGTAGGTAATATATTTACTTATTGCGTCGGTGTGGATTATAAAAAGGCTGTTGAAAAGTGTGAATCAGGAAAAGATGCTTTTGAGTGTATATATGAAAATGCAGATATCAGTGGATTGGCATCATATAAATCCGTTATAGAAGAAAAGTATGGAGTGTCTTCGGAAGAAGCTGAGGAAATTGTAAACAGACAACTTCTTGTCCAATATCTTTATACAGAGTTTGAGCTAAAGGGAGAAGATTTTGAGAGGGAGTACCTTTTTGTTAACGGATTTGATAATGAATATGAGGAAAAAGTTCTGTTCGAAAAAGGAAAAGCTTTTTACAACAGGGAGATTATGGAATATTCGGTAATACGGTATTTAGATCTTCTTATAGAAGAAAAATAAAACTATGTTTGTTTTAAGCGGTCGGAATTGTCTTTCGGCCGCTTTAGATTTATTTAAGAATAATTTGACAGGTTAATTTCCTTATACGGGATTTGTCGTTGAAATACGAAAGTTGACATTTGCCACTTTAAATTCTTTGTCTTCTGTGATAGAATGATTTAAATATCGTGGGATATAAAACAAAAATATAGATGAGGTACTCTATGGAAATTAATGAAGTAGCTGCAGGCTGTAATGAAACAACTGAAAATGCAGTAAGCAGGAATTTTATTGAGACAGAAATTGAGAAAGATCTTTCGGAGGGAAGGTATAAGGAAGTTGTTACGAGATTTCCTCCAGAACCTAACGGATATCTTCATATCGGACATGCAAAGTCTATTCTTTTAAATTATGGTCTTGCAAAGAAATATAACGGTCGTTTTAACATGAGATTTGACGATACAAATCCAACTAAAGAAAAAACTGAATTTGTTGAAAATATTGCGAAAGATGTAAAATGGGTAGGCGGAGATTTTGCTGATCGTATCTTTTATGCCTCAGACTACTTTGAACAGATGTATGAAGCAGCAGTTAAGCTGATAAAAAAAGGAAAAGCATTCGTATGTGAACTTTCAGCTGAACAGATAAGAGAGTATAGAGGAACACTTGTTGAGCCGGGAAAAAACAGTCCTTACAGAGAAAGAAGCATAGAGGAAAATCTTCGTTTATTTGAGGAGATGAAAGAAGGAAAACATTCGGACGGTTCAATGGTTCTGAGAGCTAAAATTGATATGTCAAGTCCTAATATTAATATGAGGGATCCGGTTATATACAGAGTGGCACACATGACGCATCACAGAACAGGAGATAAGTGGTGTATTTATCCAATGTATGATTTTGCTCATCCTATTGAG
>CAZNGY010000080.1:0-4687 GCA_964572955.1 uncultured Lachnoclostridium sp. | reverse complement strand
TTGCAGCAGCACAGGCAGCTATTAACGAAAAGCGCTAATCAAAATTTAGCGAAATTCGTAGCAATTTAATTATATTCGCCCACATTATCGAAAGATAGTGTGGGCGTTTTCTTTTGGCTCTAATTCTTATATTTTATAAGGGTTAGAGCCTTTTTTATTTTTTCAAAAAATTCTGAAATTGTGCATATTTTTACCATTCTCGCTGGCTACTCCTTGAGGGCGAGTTGAATGTTCAGTTTCTTTGCCGAAATCATACATTAGTTATCGTAAACCGAGAAAGTTAAATGAGGAGCAGAGGGAATGGGCAAGGCAGATGATGATTGCGAAAAATAAGAAAAAAGAGCGTAAAGAAGAATTGTTGGAAGTATGTGTATGATAAAATGATGGTGTTGAATAAGTCAATAAATTTAAAATGTATTGACACTTGTATGATTTCATACTACAATTTGCATGTATGATTTCATACATAGTAAGGAGACATATATGGAAAGTATAAATCAATCCGAAACCAGAAGATACAATCGTCTCATATCTGAAATTGATGAGGTATACCATGAAGTTGCTATCCGTCAGGGATTTTCTGATAGTGCAATGGCAATTCTTTACGCTCTGTCAGATAATGATGGGCAATGTCGGTTGCCGGAACTGATAAAATCATCTGGTGTAAATAAGCAGACTATCAATTCTGCACTTCGCAAATTAGAAAAAGATGAAATTATTTATCTTGAACCTGCCGGTGGAAAATCAAAGAGGGTATGCCTGACTGAAAAGGGATTTTCCACTGTTCACGAAACAGTAGAACTTGTGCTTAATGTGGAAAAAAAGATTTATTCTTCTTGGTCACAGGAAGAATGGAAACTTTATCTACAGTTAACCGAACGGTATCTAGGCCAGCTTCGGGAAGAAATGAAGGAGATTAAATAAATGCAAATTCAACTTTCAGACCATTTTAATTATGGCAAATTACTTCGATTTACGTTACCAACTATTGTTATGATGATTTTTACTTCTATTTACAGTGTGGTAGATGGATTTTTTATTTCAAACTTTGTGGGTATCACCCAATTTGCAGCAATCAATCTGATTATGCCATTTACTCAGATTTTCGGTTGCATCGGATTTATGTTTGGAGCCGGTGGCAGTGCCTTGGTTTCTGCTACATTAGGTGAAAAAAATAAGGAAAAAGCAAACCGCATTTTTTCAATGTTGGTATATATCACGATTATCAGTGGCATTGTGCTTGCTATATTGGGTATTTTATTTATCGAACCAGTTGCAAGTGCAATGGGTGCAGAGGCAGAACTTCTGCCATATTGTGTTACCTATGGGCGTATTCTTTTAATGGTGCTTCCGGCTTTTATGTTGCAAAATATGTTTCAAAGTTTTTTAGTGACTGCTGAGAAACCGACTTTAGGATTGATTATTACGGTAGGTGCTGGATTAATTAATATTGTATTGGATGCCCTGTTTATGATTGTTTTCAAATGGGGAATTGTCGGTGCGGCAGTTGCTACTATTATTGCTCAGTGTGTTGGAGGAATCATCCCATTGATTTATTTTGCAAGAAAGAATACAAGTGTATTGAGACTTGGGAAATTTTATTGGGATGTCAAATCGCTTTTGCACAGTTGCATGAATGGATTATCGGAACTGGTGAGCAACATTTCCATGTCCGTAGTTGCTATTCTCTATAATTATCAGCTAATGAAATTTGCAGGAGAAAATGGCGTTGCAGCTTATGGTGCTGTCATGTATGTTGGCTTTATTTTTGCAGCTGTGTTTCTGGGATATTCCATTGGTGCTGCACCTGTTATAGGATTTCATTATGGTGCACAGAATCATGACGAATTAAAAGGGTTGTTTTGCAAAAGCAACATACTGATTGTATTTGCCAGTATCATTTTGGCGACAACGGCTTATGTGCTTTCAGTACCTTTAGCAAAACTCTTTGTCGGAAGTAATCCCATCACACTGGATATGACAATCACAGCATTTCATTTCTATGCAATTTCTGTGTTGTTCAGTGGATTCAGTGTTTTTGGTTCAGCATTTTTTACAGCATTGAACAATGGTATTATTTCTGCGGCAATTTCATTTTTACGGACCTTGCTGTTTCAAATCTCCAGTGTATTGGTTTTGCCTATATTTTTTGAATTGAACGGAGTTTGGTATTCCTTGTTTATTGCAGAAATTCTCGCAATGATTGTTACCTTTGTTTTTTATATAATAAAACGCAAAGATTATCATTATTGCTAACAAAACAACTTGTAAGAAAAATGGAGACAGGAGTACATTGTATGCTATGTATGAGCCGGTGCAGGCTGTTTACAAAGAGAGCCAGTTACTCAAAGGTTTTTCAAAAATAAAATATGAGAAAGAGCATCAAGGCAGCTTATCAAAATATCCGGAATTGAAAGAGCGTATGCAGAACCTTTTACAACAAGGCGAGAGGATAACACCGAAGAAGTGGAAATCTGAAATATATTCCTTACAGGCAGAGTATGACAGTATCAGCAGAGAGCCGACAGTAAGGAAATTTAATGGATGTTTGATAGAAATAGGTGAGTGATCGTGGTATTCTGTTAGTGAGATAAATCGAAATTGATTTAATGGAAAGAGAGGATTTCTTGTTTGTAAAGATGAGAAAAGGAGTATATGGTTGAGATTAAAATAATAAATGTAGAACATAAAGACGATATTAATATTCCTAACGAACCGTTTCGGTTGATTGGAAAAATGATACCTTCCTTTTTGGACGGTAAATGGAGTTATAGTGTGCATTATTTAGAGGAAAAAGATATTACAGAAATGTGTTTTCCTGATGAAAACTATGATTTTATCGATATGCAGAAAAATAGTGTTTTCATAGGAGCATACGATGCGGGCAAGTGTATTGGTATTGCAATTATGCAAAATGCTTGGTTCAAATATATGTATTTATATGATTTGAAAGTATCAAAAGATTATCGAAACAGAGGTATTGCCACAGCGTTGATACAAAAAGCGACAGAAGTATGTAAGGAACGAGGATATTCCGGTATATATACGCAGGGGCAGGACAACAATCTTGCGGCTTGCCTTTTCTATATAAATTCAGGCTTTCATATTGGGGGATTGGATACTGACGTATATAAAGGTACAAAACAGGAGGGAAAGTCGGATATTATTTTTTATTTGGATTGCTAAAGTCCAGTTTGTTTTAATCATCATATTCACAATTACAACATAATAAGTAACACAGCGTAAGGGTATATAGAAAATCAATCTATCATATAAGTAGTCGTCCTCACTGAGCGGTATGAAACAGCGGCAAAGGAACTGGAACGATTGCAAACTGAACGCACAATCCGAAGCCCTTTTGTAACTTTTCTTTGAAACCTATTGACAGAGAAGAATACAAAGAGTATAGTTATGACTGAAAGAATAAAAGTGGTCAAAATGGTTTGGAGGTTATCTTGTGGCGTTTACGGAGCAGAAAAATGAAATGATCCGCAAGGATTTGTTGGATGAAGCACTACATTGTGCTGTGACCATCGGGATGCGGAAAACATCGGTGGAGCAACTCACAGATGCGGCAGGAATTGCAAAAGGCTCGTTCTACAAGTTCTTCCCGTCAAAGGAACTGCTGTTCTTTGCCGTACTGGAAAACGTCCATGCAGAAACCTATGCCGTGGCGGAAAAGGCGTTGCAGGACAATGCAGCACTTCCTCCAACAGAGCGGGCAACGAAGATTATTCTGGCCGCTTGCAAGTATCTTTCCGATACTAAGGCTATGACCTTTATTGAAAATGATGCAGAGTATCTACTGCGGCGAATACCCGCTGACATTAAAGCGGATCATTATCACAATGACGAAGTACACATTCGTCAGATTTTAGAAGCAAGCGGACTGGTGCCGAAGAGAGGAATGGAGATGGCTACTGCTACTATTCGTGGGCTGATTCTGACCGTTTCCCATCAGAGGGAAATCGGTGAACAGTATCCGCAGGTGTTGGAAACGCTGGTACATGGTGCTTGTAAAGAATTATTTGGTTAAGTTGAAAAGCTGCCGTTTGGCGGCTTTTAAAAAGACTATGAGTTAGATGCAACTAACCGAAGTGTAGGAGTGATATTATGAAAAAAACATTTTGGGATCGAACTGCAAAACAGGGTGTGCAGTCTACAAAGTTACATTTCTCTGTACGGGATATGTTCTGCCTGCCCTATGACGATAAATCTTTCGATGTGGTGATCGTGTCCAATGCTCTGCATATCGTACTGGAACCGGAGAAGCACTGACAGAAATTCGGCAGGTGCTAAAAAAGGACGGTGTGCTGATCGCACCGACCTTTACTCATGCCGGTAATGACTTCCGAGGAAATGTTAAAGCGTTTTTGATGAAGCTGGTGGGCTTTCACCAATACAGTAAATGATCAAGCGAAAGTTACTTGGATTTCCTGCAAGAGCAAGGCTGGACAGTGCAAAAAAGCGAAGTGCTGAAAGCCAGCTTCCCATTGACTTATGTGGAATGCGTAAAGTCGGAAATTCAAGCAACATAAATGATACTATCTTTGAAAATAGGAGGAATATGTAATGTTTTTGCAAGTGATATTGGAAGGAGTGGGATTAGGTGCAATGCTGGTACTTGTCTGCGCCATTGGCATCCGCAAAGGGGCTGTCGGCATGGTACATTTTTATAGTGACAAGG
>CAZNGY010000079.1:0-4875 GCA_964572955.1 uncultured Lachnoclostridium sp. | reverse complement strand
CTGATTTTTCTTGAAAAAGAAAAATCGGAACAAGCGAAACTTGTTCCGACGTGGCGGACTGTTTGTCAGCAAATCCGAACTTTTCAAGGTCGGAGAGTTCGAGTTTTTTGAGGTCTTCGCCATCCTTAAAGTTATAGGTTATAATGAGCTTATCGTCGTAAAGGTACACGGCGTTTACAAACGTTGATATAATAAGCTCGGTTCGTTCTTCGGCGTTATAGGCCTTATTTTTCATATCATACAAGAAAAATTCGATATGCTCCCGTGTGATGGGCGGCTTTTTTATTTCTTCCTTGGCGATAGCGACAAGGATTGACTTTTTACGCTCCTCGGCGTCGATTAAGCGTTGTTTGGTTGTATCGGTTATTATTCCCTGCTCAATGGCGTTCATGATATTATCTATTATTTTTTGCGTTGTCTTAAGGTTGTTATTAAGTGCGGCGAGCTCCGTTTTATCGGCACGCTCCTTTTCGTAAATTTCAAATGCCCTTTGAGCAATATATTTTATATTTTTGTCCGTAAGCACCTGATTCACGGTAACTTCCGTTATTAGGTTCTCTATCCAATCTTTTTTTACCGATTTTTTTGTGCAGCCGTGTTTACGTTTGCGCTCGACACAAGTATAGTAATAGTGAGTTGCGCCGGTATGGCTTGTCCCGGAATCGCCTATCATATTATTTTTGCATTTGCCGCAAAAGAGCTTTCCGGTTAAATAAAAATCCACATCGCCCTTTGAGGCGGCCGGGGCGCGTCTGTTTCGCTCCGTCCTTCTTTGAACCTTTTCGAAGGTTTCATCATCAATTATTTTCGGTATTGCATTTTCGATTGTTATATCCATACATTTGTACCTACCTATGTATTTGGGATTTATAAGTATATTATGCAGCGAGTTATATCCGAATTTTTTCCCGGTAGTGGTTTTACAGCCCGAGGAGTTAAGCGCCTCTAAAATTTCGCTTACGGTAGCGCCGTCCGCATACATTCTGTATATTTTCTTTACTATGGGAGCGGTTTTTTCGTCAATCAGATAATTTTTGTCTTCGTCGATTTTGTATCCGAGCGGAATTGTACCGCCCAGGTATTTGCCGAGCTCCGCCCTTTGGAGCATTCCTCTGGTTACGTTTTGGGCCAGGTTTGCGGAATAGTATTCCGCCATGCCCTCCAAAACGCTTTCAAGGATTATTCCTTCGGGGCCTTTCGCTATATTTTCCATAGCTGAGACGATACGAATATTATATTTTTTGAGCTGAGCCTTATAAATTGCGCTGTCGTAACGGTTACGGGAGAAGCGATCTAATTTATACACAAGGATATAATCGAATTTTTTGTTTTTCGCGTCTTTAATCATATTTTGAAAATCGGGGCGTTTATCGGTTTTACCGGACAAGGCTTCATCGTGATAGATGTGTATTACTTCCATATCGTTATTTTTCGCCCATTCGGTGCAGACTTCAATTTGTCCTTGGATACTTTGTTCGTTTTGCCTTTCGCTTGAATATCGGGCATAGATTACGCATTTTTTCATAAGGACACCTCTTTGATTTAATGGATAATGGATAATGGAAAATGGAAAGTGGAAATTGATATTATACAAGCATGAAACCGAGGTTCAATAAAAAACCGCTTACGAGGCGGTTTTTTATTGAACGAAACACAAAGAAGCATTTAAAGCAATTTCAAGAAAATGTCAAGCTCGAGGCGCGCCATGGATAAAATGCTTTTTAACGTCCCTTTGGCAACCTCGGAGTGGTTGGGAATGATTACAACGTTTTGACCGTTTGAATACTTCATGTGACTGCCTTTTTGACTGACAAAGCGAAAGCCAACTTTCTCCAATGCCTTTATCACCTCGCCGGGTGAAAGAACGGGATATTTTGAGCCCATTATACAGTTACCTCCAGCGTGGTTATGAAAACGGGGGAGAAAATGTTTTCGGGCTCAATATCCTCAAAATATAAAGATAATGCTTCAGACAAATTGGACAGTGCTTCATCAATGGTTTTGCCCTGAGTAGCCACACCGGTTTCAATGCTTGTTGCAACGTACCAATTTTCTTCTTTTTGAATGTAAACAGTGGATTTTACGGACATAAGAAAACCTCCTTGTGTTTTAAGTATATGCAATTGTGAGTGAATACAACCGCTGAAAAGGCGGTTTTTTTAGTTATCTGAGCGAGAGGGATTTAACGTTTTATGTTTTATTTTACTTCGGATGCCATCAATATGCTCATTTAAGTCTTGATTAATAGGCATGCCCATGGGATCTAAAATAAAATCCGAGCCTTCACGGCGTGCTAATTTAGCCGCAGGCACAAAATCGCTATCACCGGCAATTAGGATTATCTGGTCGACCTGTTTTTTTAATACCATTGACGCTATATCCGTACCAAGCTTCATATCCATGCCCTTTTGCTTGATGTCCAAAATGAAGTCATACTCTGTAATTTCGTTAAAACTTTTCTTTCCGGAAAAAAGAGCCTTGGAAACGTCAGGTTTAAGAAAATAGCCACAATCATTGTCGGAAAGTCGTCCCATGCGTAATGCAAATTTACGTTTACTTTTCAGTTCCGTTAAAAAGTCATTCATCCATGTATACAAATCACTCTTTTTGAGATTGACGCTTTTTTTTAGCAAGGGATGATAAATAACTTTATCACTCGGAGGACAATCATAATAAAAAATTCTGTATAATTCGCTCGTTTGTTTTCCGTGTTTTAGATGCAGACGGCAATAGTTTTCCAATTCTCTTGCGCGTTCTGAAGGTGTTTTGTCACCAAAAAGAAGCTTTGCACGCTTGCGATAGAAACCACCATCGACAAGAATAGCTGTTTTTAACATTTTAATGCACCTCATTTGAAAAAATTAAAGCCCTCCGGTTTTGTCAAATTCCTTATGTCGGAAAAGACTACTCCCGGAGGGCAAATAAACTATTGTGTAATTACACTAATATAATATACCCAAAAAGCGAATAAGTCAACACCGAAAAGGTAAAAAAATGATTTTTGTTTAATTTGCACAAAGATATTTAAAAAAGTTTGCTTGGATTCGAGCGGATTTATGGGAAATATTTTCCCTAAAATTTTATCTTACATTCGACGGCTTTGAAATTACGGCTATTTCTGTATTTTGCGCATGGATTGTACTTTTTACTTCTTTATTCATAGCTTTTCCTTTCACGAATAACCTTACAAATCCCTTATCAGCTTCACGACTTTACCGAGGATGCGGAAATTTTTAAGGTCGGCACCTTCGATATGCTTTGTTTCGTACTCGGGGTTTGCGGGAATCAGGTCAAGCCATGCTTGACCTTTTTTGTATTTAACGGTTTTGATGGTTGCCTCGCCGTCCGCATACAGTACCACGGCGATGGAGCCGCTATCGACGGTTGTTTCGCGTTTTACCAAAACAAGGTCGCCGTCAAGCATTTTCGGATACATGGAGGAGCCGGAAACCCTTAAGAGGAAAAAATCACTTTTTTCTCCTCCGCCGAAAAATGCGGTGGGAATTGCCTCGGTTTTACCGGTATGCTCCTCGTAAGCAATGCCGTCATACCCAGCTTTGACGGAGCCAATTACCTCCATGTAGGTCACATCTTCGGAGGAAAAAAGAATCGTAGTCTTTTTTTGAGCTTCGTCTAAAAAAAAATTATCGACGGAAGTATCAAGGGTCTTCGCAAGCAACTGCATTATCTCTTGCTTTGGAACACTTCCGTTTTTCCATGCAGTTACCTTAGATGTGCTTAGTCCGAGTTTTTTTACTATAGCAGTGGGAGTTGTATTTTTTTGTCTGCAGATTTTATCAAGATTTTCATAAAACATAACATTTCTCCATAATTAACAAATTCCGATTAACAGAATTGTGCAATAAGCACAAAATTCTCAAAAAACGAATTTGAGTATTGACAATTCTGAATTTTAGAATTATAATAAAGCCATAACCTTATATTTAGGTTAAGACAAAATCCCCCGAGTGAAATATTTAATCATAATACGACAATTTGATTATACATCATTCGGTTTTTTTTGTCAATCTGATTATAAAAAAAGCATAAGGAGGGGAGACAGGGATATGAACAAACTTAAATATTACAGAGATAAGAAAGGAATGACACAGACAGAGCTTTCAGAACAGTCTGGTGTTGAACAACCCGAAATATCCAAGGCTGAAAAAGGCGTCAAAGACTTGAAAGGTTCAAACTGGGCGAGTATTGCAAGGTGTCTGAATTGCACGATTGACGAATTGCTGAAGGAAGAGTGAGGCGATGAACGAGATTGAGAGAACACAAACAACAATCCGCCTTCCGGCAGAGCTTAAGGAGCGTCTTGCCGAAGAGGCGGACAGGCTGGGGGTTACGCTGAAAGATTTAATTGTTTTTATTCTTTGTGGTTGTTTTCAAAATACTTTTCAAGAATAAAAATAATTTCTTTAGCTGTTGAACGTTTATTTTTCATAGCGTCATCCTTGACTTTATTTAATAATTCGGTATCAACACGCAACGTAAACCTTGTTTCGGTATCTTTTGTATATTTATCATTTGAATTTGACAACAAAAACACTCCTTTCGACACCTTAATGACACTATTATAACACAAAAAATAAAAAAAAGCAATCAAAAAAAGCTTGACACCAAATGCATGACATGCTATAATTCAAGAGAAGGGTGGTGTCAAAAGCATGACAAATTTGGTGAGATTTACTTTTAGAATGCCGAAAGAACTATCAGAAAAAATAAAATTTGTGGCAAATAAAAATGGAGTTAGCGTTAATGCGCAGATTTTATTTATCCTCAGAGAGTGGGTAAAAGAGAACATCAAGAAGGAAGAGTGAGGCTATGAACGAGATTGAGAGGTTGCCGATATGGGAAAGGCCGACGCTT
>CAZNGY010000078.1:0-5126 GCA_964572955.1 uncultured Lachnoclostridium sp. | reverse complement strand
ACCTTTGAAGCCGGTTTTCAGAGTGGCAACACTGAGATCAAATTGCTTTGCCAGTGCTTCCGTGGTATAGTTTTCTGACGGATTCTCTGTCAGCAGCTTATGAACCGCCTTGATTTTTTCAATCTGTCCGGAATAAAAATAAGGTCTCTCGTCCTTGTGCTCTGACAGCTCCAATGCCCGTAAGAATACCAGCAGCTCCATAACCTTTATTTTGAAGTAATCCATGCGTATCTTTGCCGGGACATTATAAAGCTCGGAAAAAATATGCTCGATGGAAGGGTGCTTGCGTAGGGTATAGATACCGTCTTTACCGCAGAACTTTTCCGCTAATGCCGATAAGTCAACGGACACACCGGGCATTGCCTCCTGCACGGATTTTTCAGCGTAGTCGAGGAAAAATCCGATCGTGATGCCGTGATAATGGGACACAGGGAAATACATATCACCTCTGTGGTGAACCCGGCGATCCATTCTCAAATCACCCTGTTCCATGTAATATCGCATATCATTCTCTGTCCGATGCTCAATCCGACCCTCTCTGCAATGGTCGATGCAGAAAATATAGGCAGAGCTGCTAAACCGGCTGTAACAATGGGTCATGTGAAAGTCATTGTACATGAGATACACGCCGTCAAAAACCCGGTAAATGGTCATAAGACCGTCGCCGCTTTCATCTTTCATCCGCAGTACCTTGCAATCCCCGGTTTCTGCCACCTCTTCCAGATTTTCCCCCATATCCGTACTGTGAAACATCTCCCAGGGATCGTATTCCTTTTTCAAATTTGCACCTCCTTTTATAAAGGTTAGAATAAACTAACTTTCTGCCATAAGAGAAAGCCGCTCCTTACGGCTTTCAGAGTGATTATATTGATTTTTGTTTCCTGTTTCTAATCCATTTCGCTTTTTTAACTCCATTTGGAAAAAAACGTACAGCTGCCTCATCCAAAATCAGCATCGGTGCGTCCTGAAGCATGGCATGGGCAATGATAAGAACTGCTTCTGCCCTGCCGAGATCGTCGTACTTTCGGAAAACACGGCGCCGACAGTTGTATCTGCCCTGTGAACAGATTTCCTGCTTTCGTCTTCAAATCATCTGCACTCTCATTCTTATTTCATAGAGCCTATAATATCCGCATAACTGACCAGCGTCACGTTTTTCATTCCTTCAGCTTTCTCCATACAGCCTTTAGTAAAACCAGATTTTGAAAACAAATAATAATGTACTTTAGTATAGCGGAACAATTTACTGCGTCCTATCAGGGTTTCCAAAATATCTAAATCCACTTTTTCATTTCTCCACTTGCATTCCGCAAACAAAGCAGACTCACTGTCCTGCTCTCCCATAATATCTATTTCTGTCTGTGCTTTCCGTATCGGATCATTTCCCCACCAACGTCCCAAAGAGACAAATTCTATAGGCGCATTGCCTTCAAGAAGCTGCTTCCACAGATACTGCATACAGATTTCTTCAAACACTCTTCCCATATAATTTGACAACTGAGGTTCAATTCGTTTGTACACCATATCTGTAGCACCACGCGCAATAACAGAATTGTTATCCACTACAAATCGATACCAGAAATAAAACATGTTGTCTTCAATAGAATAAACAGACCGCTTGGATGCTTTTTCTCCATAAGGAGTTTCCTTTCGTATGATACCGAGATTTATCAGATTTTTAAGATAGTTAGAGCATACATTTGTATCCTCTCCTACCTTCGTGGAAATCTCTGACATGCGTGAATGTCCGGTTGCAATTGCAGTAATAATGGCAGTATAAATTGCCGGTTCGCGAACTTCCTGTTTTAAAAGATTCACCGGTTCTTCATAAAGGAATGACATTGGGTTCAAATATGTGTTTTTAATATTTTCCTCCACACTCAGCTTATCACTCATTTGAAGAAGATATTGCGGTGTTCCTCCTACAATACCATATATCAATGCTTTATCTTCATCCGACAAATTATTAAAATAAAGGCAACTCTCTTCAAAATCAAACGGTAAAATCTTCATCTGTGCCGTTCTTCTTCCATAAAGAGGAGCCTTATACGCAAGCACATGATCCTCCATGTACGACATGGAAGAACCACATAATATGAGCATCAGTTTTGATGTATCTTTATATTTATCAATCAGCAACTGTAATGTAGATGCCAAACTCTTAGATGAACGTGCCACATATGGATACTCATCAATGGTAAGAATAATACGTTTATTTTCTGCCAGCTTAAACACATATTCTAAAGCAGCCTGAAACGAAGCAAAAGAGGTCTCTGCCTGAATACCACTGCTAAATTCGATAATACTTTTACTAAGGTTTTCGAGATTCTGTTTCCCGTTACTCTCTACACCCATAAAATAAATCGACTTCTTATCGCCAATAAATTGATTAATAAGTGCCGTCTTCCCCACACGACGACGTCCGTATATTACCACAAACTCAAACCTGTCTGATTTATACAGCTTCTCTAATACGTTTAACTCTTTGTCTCTACCTATAAACATTGTATTACCTCCATTTCCGCACTTATACTATAATACTCATTTTATTTTTAGTCAACTATAAATGACTAAAATGTGATTGATAAAGCTGCATATAAAAACAGCATTTCGGCAATAAAAACTTTCTACTGCCAAAATGCTATTCTAAATTAATTATACTCAAAGTCATTTTTTAACTTCTTCATCAAAAATCTTAACCATTGATCCTGTGGTGTTACTACTTGTGGCAAATCATTTATATCAGCCCAAAAGAGTTGGAATGTATGATTATCCGTAAATATCTCCCATGAATCTTTTTCACAGGCAGATGTCTTAACCAAAAAATACTCACGATTTATACAATAAGCAAGGCTGCTATCTTCAACCCAGCCGGTCATTTCGTATGTTATATATTGTGGATTATAAAAATCATCATATTCACGATACGTAACTAGAGAAAATCCATTATCTGAGCGCCGGCTCACCTCAACTTTTATTCCTCTTCTGTAAGTACACCAATCAAAACTACTCTTATTGGGTCTGGAGTATACGCTGGGGCGCGTATAAACCATTGCATAGCCCTCATCTAATTTTATCTCTTCTTTTCCTATACATTCAATTTCATCATAGTCCTTTATTCCTGTTTCTTCATTCATTTCTCGAATGGCACTTTTATCTGACTCTTCACCCACTTCTACTGTTCCGGCCGGTATCTGAATTCCTGCATGAGGATGCCGAAATAAAAGCAGTTCAACTTTCCCATTTTTTTCTCTTATCACAAAAACAGTAACCTTCTTTAATACATTCTCATTCATTTTACACATATCTCCTTCAATTCTAATTCCGCACTTACTGATGCCACTAAGCTTCTACAAATAAACTTCCCGCTGCAATCTCTCGCATTTTCGTAATCGTATCTTCATAAGGAACAAAATCTGCCGCAAAATAACTTGTTATGGACTGGTAATCATCCTCATAAAATGCCTTATCGCAAAATTGCGTAATTATATCAGGTACATTCACTTCCGGCATTGCAGATGGACAGATTGACATTTGTGCCCTATGCTCCCTTACTTCCCCGACCAGTTTTGCAAATTCTTCATCAAACTTGATCAATGGACTCAATTTATAAATATCATATAAATGTCTGGAGCATCTCTTTGCTCTTCCCTGCATAAAATAATCGCAGAGTGCAAAAACCTTATCTATATATGTTCTCTCCAAAGACTGCAGTTTCATAGAAAATCTTCCAAGTGAAAACTTTTCAACTAAATCCTCTCTTTGTCGCTCTGCCAAATAATCACCAATATAATTCTTTATCTCGACCACTTCCGTTGGAAACGAATAGGAGCCGAGTGCTGTTTCAAGTTTTACATACTGTGGCAATCTATCATCCTCAAGGTCAAATACGGATGAATAAGAAAAATGGTATGCGTTATAATCTCTGTCACTCTGCGTATCATTCCAGTTGGAAATCGGCATTCCCAGTTCCTCACTGATTCCCTTCAACACCACATTTTTCAGTTTTTTTCTTCTACTCTCTCCGATGTGTTCATCAAAAGTAATGTCAATATCTTCTGAAAAGCGGTCTATCACATGAAACCCTTTTGACAAGGATGTTCCTCCCTTGAAAACACACTGATCCAATTTTTTTGAAAGTAGTCGCAATATTAATGTAACATAGTAATCCTTTTCCACTACGATTGGTGTTCTGCCATTCTTGTCGGCAACCTGTAAAATCAAATCTCTAAATTTTTCTCTATCCTCGTGCAGATACATATTCTACCCCCGTTTCGTATATTGCTTTGTAAATTTTCACCGGGTAATTTGCAATGAACTCGTCTATTCTCTTCTTTGTGATGGCATTGTGTCTGGCATACTCAGATAAAATCCTTCCACAAACATCCATCTCCTCTTCAGCACACTTCTCTATATCTTTTAGACAATCCAAAAATTGTAATACTGTAACATTATCTTCTGTCACTTCCACTATCGGTCTTCGTACAATGTATTTTCTATTTTTAATTGTCAATTCGCGTACTTGTGCCGGAGCATAATTGCTGGTAATCTCCACTGTAAATGGAACCTGTGTAGATAAGCCCATCCGATTTGCCAATGTATATCCCGAATAATATCCGACTCTTTTTCCTCTACGTTTAATATATTTATGAGTGGCAACCGTTTCCGCAGAAAGATTCATTCTTTCTCCCAAAATATCCATTTTCGGAAAATAGTATACTCCAGCCTCAAATCGGGATATAATACCATCATCAGTAAGTTTTTTTAAATGATAACGAAGATTTTCTTCTGATAACCCCCGTATCTCAATATCTCCGGAAAAAATAGGTTCTCCCGGTTCATAATTTTCTTTTAAATATTCATATAACATACTCGTCACATCCTTTCGGAAAGTAAACAACTCTTTTACTTACTGTTAGTATATCCAAAAAGTTTACTTATGTCAATGGAAATGACCACCGGTTATATATCAAAAATATTTGTGCGACGATAAAAAAAGAAAGCATTGAAAACTCCACTGTTTTCAATGCTTTCCAGCGTTGGTGAGGTGACTCGAACACCCGATCTTCCGCTTAGGAGGCGGCTGCACTATCCACTGTGCTACACCAACAACAGACACCTTTGTC
>CAZNGY010000077.1:0-5243 GCA_964572955.1 uncultured Lachnoclostridium sp. | reverse complement strand
AAATACCGACCTCCATTCGTTAGATTATTGGTCTAACTTTTGGGGGTCGGTACACCTTTCCACAAAAGCCGGACTTTTCCATAACATAAATCAACTGTAAGCCAGCCGCACGGACGGCAGCCGTCTTACATTTTGTATACCATACTTTCACGTTGAATTCAACACTTGCCGATGTTTCTGAATCAGGCAAATTTTTCATCAACAACGTTCTTTTCCTGTCTAAGTAATATACAAAACGCAATCACACATATAATGACTGAAATAACAGAGCCTGATGCTGTTGCAAGACCCATAGGAAGCAGACTTCCCGGAAACAGCTTTGAGGTCAGATAAACTCCTGGAATACGCATCAACACAATTGCTGTTATATTATGTAAAAATGAAATTCCTGATTTTCCGATTGCACAAAAATATCCGCTGAAACAGAAATGAATACCTGCAAAAATGCAGTCAAAAACATATCCCCTCAAATACTGTCCGCCAAGTCTTACGACTTCCATTCCTTCTGCAGTGTCAATATCCGTAAATAATCCGACAATCGGTTCTGCCACAACCTGTATCATTAACGCAGCTGCCAAACCAAATCCTGCCGCAACAAACGCAGCATAACGCAGTGTATCCTTTGCACGTTTTGGTTTTCCCGCTCCAATGTTCTGTGCTCCGAGAGCTGATACCGTCGAAAGCATGGACGAAGGTACAAGAAAAAGAAAACTGATTATTTTCTCAACAATTCCCACTGCCGCCGAATCGTTAAGACCCCTGTGATTTGCTATGATTGTGATGATTATAAAGGAAATCTGAATCAACCCATCCTGTATTGCGACCGGTATACCGATTTTCAATATACTGCCCGTTGCCTGCTTTTCCGGCTTAAAATCTCCTTTTGACAAACAAATCCCAGTATCTTTTTTTATAATCATAATCAACGACACAACAACACTTACTGCTTGCGACAGTGTTGTCCCAAGTGCCGCACCCGCCGGTCCAAGATGAAAAACCCCCATGAAAACATAATCCAGTATGATATTTACCGCACATGCAATTGCAACAAAATACATAGGGCTTTTTGAGTCTCCCATTCCTCTAAAAACGGCACTTATCACATTGTATGCAGTAATGAATGGAATTCCTGCAAAACATATCGTCAGATAATCGGTTGTCCCCGAAACTGCATCCGCCGGTGTGGACATTATTGCCGTAATCGGTTTTACTGTCAGCACAAGCAAAACGGTAAGCACAACCGCCACCACCATAAAAATAGTGACTGTATTTCCGATTCCTTTTGCTGCCTTACTTTTATCGTCGGCACCAATCGACTGACCCACAAATACCGTTGTACCCATTGCCAGTCCGACAATCATAACCGTCAGCATATGCATAACCTGTGAACCGATTGAAACAGCTGTTGTTTGCGCAACAGTTCCGAATTGTCCGATTATATAAAGGTCTGCCATTCCATAAAGTGTCTGCAGCAGATATGACAAAAGATACGGCAGCGAAAAAACTAAAATATTTTTAAATACACTGCCATTTGTAAGATTTTTTTCCATTAAGTCCTCCTTATTTTCGGCCACTGCATTAATGGCTGTTATCATTTTTCTTTATTTACCTTTCAGAATACTTATTTCTTCTGCAGATAGTCATACCTGCCAACATACATATAAAGTCTGCTTTTACCTGCATTACCATGAACGGTTTCAGACACAACATGAAAAACTTTTCATTTTTAATTTACTTTTAACAGCTAGTTTTTTTCGGAGAATACAATCATTTGTATTTCATTGTCACCTCCCGGATTTCCCTCAAAATCACTAAACACCTGTTTTACAGTCATACCGTTTCTTTTCATGATGGTCTCAATTTCTTTTCTGTGATATAAACGGATAGGATCTCCCTTTTCAAAGTTCGGAGAAGTAATAACATCTCCAAAAGCAAAATCATTTTGTCCATACAGCATAATTTTGCTTTCTTTATTCCATTCAAACTTTGACAATGTAATACCGTTTTCTCCGGAATCCCATAAATTACAAGGAAAGTGTGTATCCGCATAATCAGCATTCATAATGTCCATTACATGCTTCCCGCCAGGACGCAATGACCTTGCTGCCACGTCGAAAATTTTAAGATTTTCTTCCTCATTCTCAAGGTATCCCACAGCTCCGTCAGCCATATTAAGCACCACATCAAATTCTTCTTTAAAAACTACATCGCGTATATCCATGTGCAGAAATCCGGCAGGGAGATTCTCCAGTTCTGCCTGCTTTACAGCATCTTCTATATATTCCTGTGTAATGTCCACGCCCGTCACTGTAAACCCTCTTCTTGCAAGCTCCAAACTGTGTCTGCCAAACCCGCAAGCTAAATCCAGAATCTTTTCGTTTCCCTTTAGTTTCATTGTCTGTATCAAAAAATCGACCTGTTTTTTTGTTTCTTCCGTCCAGGAATGTTTCTTAATATCCAAAGTCCATCCTTCTTTATACCAGGTATCTTTTTTACTAATCATAGCATCCGCTCCTTTTTATTTGATTGCCGGCAGATTTATACTAGCATACAAAAAGAAAATTACTAGACTTTTATTTTGGCTTGTGTTATAGTTTTGTATCAGGTGCGGACAAAAATATATAGATATTCAGCTTCTGATATCCACATCGTGGTCAGTTTTAATTTCTCCAACAATATATATATTAATAAAGTCTTTAAATCTACTGACAAGGACCTTGGAGAAATAATATAACTTTCTGTCAAAGCCAAAAAGTACAATAAAAAAGAATCCCTCCTGTTAGAAATATTTTACCTGGCAGGAGGGATTCTTTATCTGTTAATTTTCTATCCGATTTTCAAATCACTTATTTTTTCTGCAGACAGTCACACCGGCTAATGTAGCACTTACGAGAGCAAGTACGAACAACAACCCAATACCGGCATTATCTCCGGTTTCATGAGAACCATCTGACACGATTTTATGAGCACCCTCGGACACGGTCTCAATCTGAACCTTTGCCACTACAATCGGTGACAATGAAGTAAATGTTCCCGTAACAAATTCGTCTTCAGCTTTTGCCTTAATTTTTTCAAATTCACCTTTATCCGTCATATGTAATACGGCTATCTCATCTCCTGCCATAATTTTGGATACAGGGATAGTAATTTCCACACCCTGTGACAAATCTACTCCGGTCACCATGCTGACATCAAAACATACGGAATATGGTACTTCTTTTACCGACAATCCAGTTTGTTCAGCAATAAATTTTGCCTGTTCAATCAAAAAATCCATACTTTTCACATCATATTGTTCAAACAGACCGTTCACTATCTCTAATTGATTAACATTATACGATACAGTATAAGATAACGGAAACAGCATCTTCTTACCGTCAATCATTGCATATGCAAAAAATTTATCACCTGTTACCTTCGCATCAGGACTTATCGTATAAATTCCCGTTTCCGACATCAACGCATACACCGCATCTTCCTGCGGAATATATTTAAATTCTCCATCAGTAATGACAATGCTTTCTTCCGCATAAACAGCACCCGCAGCAGTTATCTCAACGCTTCCACCGGCAATCTCTGCGTTTCCATACGTTATAATCCCATCAGAAGTGCAGGTAATCTTTATTTTTCCATCAGTTATCGAGATATTTCCCACCGAAAAAAATCCGTGTGAATTACACGACGCTGTTATACTCCCTCCATTTATTGTAATACCGCCATCATTCGTAACAATTCCTATAGAGTCACTGTCAATATTTATACTTCCGCCGCTGATTGTTGCACTTCCGGCTGAAAACACCTGTCCTTCGGCATCTATCTCACCACCGCTGACAGTAAAGCTTTGTTTAGCTGAAATAGGATTTGATTTCTTGTCGTCTGTACTTATTCCCTTAGCATGTATTATGCCTCCTTTTACAGAAACATTCTCACCATTTAAAGCACCCCATCCGTTTCCTCCTGCCCATACGGCATCTATCGTACCATCTTCTATGGTAAGTACTGAATCCGACGACAGCATGACACCTTTTATGGTTCCGCTCTTTACCGTCAGATTCTCAGTGCAGTCAATATAAGGATATGCATCAGAAGATGAAGTCACCTCATAACTTCCGTCACCGGTAAAAGTAATCTTTTTCCCAAAGATCATGGTAAAACGTTCTTCACCATCTATCGTAATATGATTTTCGCCCTTAAGACATATCGTAACCTCATCTTTCCCATATGTCCAAATAAAGCCTGTAGAATCCTCCGAATCATATGTACGCACATAACCATCCAAGGTCAGTACATTTGCAGCCTCGTCATATGACCAGCCATCTCCGTTTGATTTATTTCCGACATCCTCGCCGTCTACCGTTATACCTATAGAGTCTGCTTTTGCCTCCGTTACCATGAAGGGCATCAGGCACAGCATGGATAATATAAGTCCTGATACAATTTTACGTCGTTTTAATCTGATCATTCACCTTCTCCTTTGTATGATTTTTTATTTCACTTTACTTTTACAACACGTTTTTGTCAAGCAAAAAACATGTTTCTATGACTTTATGAATGTCAAATACCACTTTTTAGCCTTTCCCTGTTCGACCAAACATATCAAAGGCATTTTTCTCGTTTGTGGGAACATATCACTTCCACACAAACTAGAAGTTATATGTATCCATTATCCACAACAAATCGCATATTAGATCTATCAGACAAATCTACAACCGTTGTCTGTAGCTCCGTTTCAAAATATTTTAACATCTCCTCAAACATATCTTTGCTTGAAATATCATACCAATATTTCTTGTCAGGCTGAAAACTTTTACTTGCTACAATACTGTGTAAGTTGATACAGCTCCGAACTTTTTGTATGAAACTCGAAATTCAGCATTTATCTCAATATTATTATCATCATTCCATTTCGATGAAAAAATAATACTTCAAATACCGATTTATCGTTTACTCTTAATCCTATATCCTTTTTAATAAACTTACCACTTTTTATTCTTGTGTCACTTTCGGCATTCAGTTCTGTACTTTTGTCATCAACACCACACACTCAACATGCGGTGAAAGTTACTTCTTATACTAAATAGCGAAAGTCATGCCTTTTGCAAAAATGTTTGTATCACTATTAGAGGGATAGTGTTTACCCCCTCTAAATAAGTTATTTATTCAATCTTTTTGTGCCTTTTCTTCTAATTCAAGCAGATACCTGTCATAATCAGACATAAACAATCTGTCCTGTATGATACGAT
>CAZNGY010000076.1:0-5517 GCA_964572955.1 uncultured Lachnoclostridium sp. | reverse complement strand
AATATCGGTCTCCAAAACCGCAGGTCGTGGGTTCGAATCCTACTGCCCCTGTTAGTTAAAAGACAATCCTTGCAAGAGGGTTGTCTTTTTCAATTTACGGGAAGCTTTGTGTTTAGCAGAGCATAAATGCAGCTTTTTAATCAACCGGCTTATTGCTTAAAAGTTCTTGAATTTACAAGGGGTTTATGATATATTGTTGTTGATGAGCGAAATAAGAAAATTACAGTGTTCATCTTGATTGTATTGTTTGAATAAGTACAGATAAAGGGATGTACAATATTGTACGTCCCTTATTTTGGTATTGGCATATTAAAGGGGGTATATATGGCAGTATATGATGGGTTGCTTGATATTTTGAGAGGACACAGGGTTATAATTCAGCCTCATGATTTTCCGGATCCGGATGCGATAGGCTCAGCCTATGGGCTGCAATATTTTCTTGAGCGAAACGGAATTGATTCTGAACTTATATACAGTGGTAAAATAGAGAAGATGAATACAAAGCGTATCATTGAGGGAATCGGAATTTCAATGAAGAATATTGACGATGTCGATGATTTGACCGGAGAAGAATATGTGATAACCATTGATGGACAGAAAAATAATTCGAATTTCACCGATATATCTGGAAATGAAGTGGCGTGTATAGATCATCACACATGGACTACTGATTATCAGTATAAATTTGTGGATCATCGTATGTATGGGGCGTGCAGCAGCATTGTTGTAAGTTATTACATGGAAAGTGGCATCTGTATGCCAAAAGATGTTGCAACGGCACTGCTATTTGGAATAAAAATGGATACATTTGATTTTACAAGAGGAGTGACAGAGGAAGATATAAGGGCTTTTGCATATTTACATCCTATAGCTGATAATTTGTATGTTACACGACTGGAAAAGAATAATCTGGAACTTTCAGATTTAAGAGCATATGGTGTTGCATTTGAACATACCGTTGTTTTTGATCGTATAGGATTTGCACATATTAATTTTGATTGTCCGGATGCTTTGATAGCAATGGTTTCGGATTTTATTCTTGCTCTTGATGTAGTGGATGTTTCAGTAGTTTATGCGGACAGAGAAGGCGGTTATAAGTTTTCCGTAAGAACAGAACAGGAAAATATGAATGCAGGAAAATTTATTGCAAAAGCACTTGAGGGAATCGGTGACGGAGGCGGTCATCCGACAATGTCAGGAGGAATTATTCCTAAAACATCAATAGGGCTCCTGGGTACGGATAAGGAATATAAAATTATCCGGTTATTCTTAGATGCCGCAGCTGAACTGACAAGCTAGGAATATTTTAGATATGAAAGGAATTTTTTATGGGAAAATACAGACTTCTTACCACGGAAGGCAAGGCAAAACGTGCGGAATTTGAAACGGTTCATGGAACCATTCAAACCCCCGTTTTTATGAATGTTGGTACTGTGGCAGCAATAAAAGGCGGTGTTTCATCGCCTGATCTTAAAGAGATAGGAACGCAGGTGGAACTCTGTAATACATATCATCTTCATGTAAGACCGGGAGATGAGACTGTAAAAAAAATGGGCGGATTGCATAACTTTATGTCATGGGACAAACCGATACTTACGGATTCAGGTGGGTTTCAGGTATTTTCGCTTGCTAAGCTCAGAAAGATTAAGGAAGAGGGAGTATCCTTTAATTCCCATATTGACGGAAAAAAAATATTTATGGGACCGGAAGAGAGCATGAGAATTCAGTCAAATCTTGGTTCAACAATAGCAATGGCATTTGATGAATGTCCGTCAAGTGTGGCAGATAAAAAATACATTAGCAACAGTGTGGAGAGAACTACAAGATGGCTTCAAAGGTGCAAAGATGAGATGCAGAGACTGAATTCCCTTCCCGACACTGTAAACAAAAACCAGATGCTTTTCGGAATAAATCAGGGTGGAATATATGAAGATATAAGAAAGGAGCATGCTGACATTATTTCCGAATTTGATTTGGACGGATATGCAGTCGGAGGACTTGCAGTTGGTGAAAGTCATGAGGAGATGTACCGCATACTGGACGAAGTTGTACCTCATCTGCCTCAAAACAAACCTACATACCTTATGGGCGTGGGCACCCCGGCTAATATTCTTGAAGGTGTTGAAAGAGGAGTTGACTTTTTTGATTGTGTTTATCCTACAAGAAATGGCAGACACGGCCATGCATATACAAATTTCGGAAAGATTAATCTGCTGAATCAAAAATATGAAACAGACAGCAGACCTATTGAACCGGGATGCGGATGCCCGGCATGCAGAAACCATTCAAGAGCCTATATCAGACATCTCTTAAAGGCAAAAGAAATGCTTGGATTTAGATTGATGGTGTTGCACAATTTGTATTTTTATAATACAATGATGACTGAAATCCGTGAATCACTTGATAATCATAACTTTGCAGCTTATAAAAAAAGTAAGCTTGAAGGTTTTGAGAGAAACGGTGAGGATATTTAATTTATTTTTTTGGAGGATGAGATATGTTAAACAACATACTTTTAGCAGCATCCGGAGCAACAGCAAGCATTATTACAATAGTAATTTATGTTGTTGTTATTGGTGCATTTTTTTACTTTTTCCTTATGAAGCCTCAGAAAAAGCAGGCTGAACAGCAGGAAGCTCTTATTAAGTCAATGGAAATAGGTGACAGTGTTCTTACAACATCAGGATTTTACGGAGTCATTATAGATATAATGGATGAATATATTGTTGTAGAATTCGGCAATAACAAGAACTGCAGGATTCCAATGAAGAAGACAGCAATCGTAGAAGTCCAGAAGAAACAGTAATACCTAAAAAACCTCTCAATCATACAGACTGAGAGGTTTTTTACGTATTATAAGGTTTTAAATGGTTTACGGTTTTAACTATTGCCTATGATTTGTTGATATTTTTTCGAGTTCATCAGCGAGTTTTTCCGGAATACACATATTTCCGCTGCCGATACCAACTTGCAGATGAGGTTTGCATTTTCCATGAAAATCGGTACCTCCGCTAATGGCTAAGGAGTATTTTTCGGCAAGTGAGCGTACATAGGCTTCGTCATCATTAGTATTAGATGAATAAACAGCTTCAATTCCGTGACCGCCGTGTTCAGTGAAAATTCTTACCAGTTCATCAACTTTCTCTTTACTGTATTTATATAAAAGAGGATGTGCAAGAATAGAAACACCGCCGGCTTTATTTATGAGATTTATTGTTTCATGTATTTCAAGATATTCTCTTGGTACGAAAAATGGGGATGAAGGATTTAAATACCTGTCAAAAGAGTCTTTGTAATCCTTGGCATACCCTTTGGATACAAGAAGCCTTGAAAAATGACCTCTTGTAATAATAGTGTCGGGGCATCCAAATGTAAGTTCCTCATGTGATATGTTTATTCCGGCATCTCTGAAACGATTAATCATTTCAATGTTTCTTTTGTTGCGTCTTTCCTCTGTAAGCTTCAGTGCCTTGTTTAATTCCGGACATTCGGGATCGATAAAAAGTCCTAAAATATGAATGTCTCGTCCGTTATAACCTGTTGAAATTTCTACTCCGGGAATAACTCTTATAGGGGTACCTGTTTTTGTAAGTTTTTCTGCCTCATTATAGGCTTCCCTGTAACCGGCGGTGCAGTCATGATCTGTCAGGGCAAAGGAAGAAAGACCTGCTTCACAGCAAAGGTGCACAAGTTCAGCAGGAGTGCAGGAACCGTCTGAAACAGTTGAGTGAACATGTAAATCCGTGGTTTTCATATTAATGCCTCGATTCTCATTAATTGATTAAGCGGGTGTTTATTAATTTTTTTTAGCCGCGTTTATGATTATATCACGCAAAAAAGGAAAAGTAAAAGCAGGTTTCAATTCATGGAATAAAAAAAACAGATAATACATAAATTATAAAAAAAGGGTGATGTTTATGAGGAGAGTGATGCTGACTGCGGCAGCTTCAGTCTGTTTTATGTCTTTACTGTGTTTAATATCTGCGTACATACTTTATAAAAGTGGCACATTTAATATTGCCGGACACATTGTTTCAAGGATAATAACAATTGCCGGAGGAATGTTTTCGGGCTTTTTATGCGGAAAGATGAGCAGTTCAAAAAAATACTTGTGGGCTGTGTGCTCAGGACTGGTTTTATTTATGATTATTACTTTAGGATTATCATTTTTTGGAGTGAAACCAGGAAAAATTGCAGTGAGATTTGTCATAATTATGCTTTCGTCTTTTGTAGGAGGGATTCTTTCTGCATTAAAATCATAGGATACTGTTGATATTTTGGCTTTTGTTGGGTATAATACAAAGTGCCTGGGGAGTTCGATAAATCTTGTTATTTTGATCCTACATCTTTAAAAAGGGTTTCCTATATCTGGAGCGGATGTCAGGCCTCATTTTTATCAGTGGAAGGCTGAAGTTTTCATGCGGTTACCCACCTGGCATAATTGTCAGGAGTCAAAATGCAGGAAGCGGCTCTTTCGGGTAAAGCCCCTTTATAAGGGGCTTTTTTCCGTGTTGGAATAAAATTTATTTGATTTGGCATTTTCTAAAAGTGCAGATATCTCTTCAAGAAGATAAAGACTGCTGCGGCTGTTTTCTGCGTTTGACAGTAGCTCGGAAACGGAAGTGCCGGCTCTTAATTCTGAATCGATTTTTTTTAGTTCGCTGGATATCAAAGGATACATGGTGCTGACAGCTGATTCCGTACCTGTAAGTGTTACGGCTTTTATTCTGTTTTCATCAACAAGAACTGTCAAGGTGGATTTATATTCACCCAGCGTAAGCGGTGTTGTATATATACCGGCAATGTATTGAGACGAACTATAATTGTTTTCCGTAAGCAAATCGGTTTTGTTTTCTATATTACCGGAAACGGTTTCTGAATCAGATGTATTTTTTCGAGCCAGAATGAATATTGCTATGGATGCTATAATGATAATGGCAGCGAGCATTATGATTCTTTTTCTTTTGACTACTATGACTTTGGTCATAAAATACCCCATATCCAATTTAATATATTTATATTCCGTGCAGGGCAGATTATAACTTTATTTGCTGAATAACAGGAGGTAAAAATGGCACTTCATTATATAACGGGGGCAGCATCCTCCGGAAAATCAACATTCTTGTATAAAAGAATTCTGAAAATGGCGGCAGAAGATATAAGAAAAAAGTATATTTTAATTGTGCCTGAACAGTCAGCTTTGAGAGCTGAACAGGAACTTATAAGACAAAGTGACGGCAGCGGTGTAATAAATGTTGAAGTTCTGAGTTTTACCCGTTTAGCCTACAGATTAATGGAAGAAGCCTGTGATAACGGATATCCGGTTTTAAATGATATGGGTAAAAATATGCTTATCAGAAGAATAATGCAGGAATGTTCCGATAGACTTGAAGTGTTTAGGGGAAAGGAAAGAAACTCCGGATTTGTAGATGAAATCAAATCGGAAATATCTGAAATGTGTCAGTATATGATTTCACCGGACAAGCTGGCGGAATTTGAGAATACTGCCGAAAAAGG
>CAZNGY010000075.1:0-5833 GCA_964572955.1 uncultured Lachnoclostridium sp. | reverse complement strand
GGTATTCAATGTGATAAAAACACTGGTAACCACCTACTTCAACATTTATAAGACCATTATTCAGACAGTGCTGACGGTCATAAAAACGGTGATTACCACGGTTTGGAATACGATAAAAACCGTAATCACTACGGTGTTAAATGCGATAAAAACCATATTTTCAACGGTATGGAATGCAATCAAAACAATCATCAGTGCCGTGGTAAGCGGAATCAAGGGACTTATTACCGGAGATTTTACTGCAGTAAAAAATTCCATTACCACGATTATGAATACCATCAAGACCACAATCTCCACCATTTGGAATACGATTAAAACAACGATCTCCACGGTGCTTGGAGCAATCAAAAATGCAGTTACATCCGTATTCAGCGGTATCGTAAATGCAGTAAAGAATGCAATGGGAAATGTGCTGAATGCAGTAAAGAATGGTTTCTCCAATGTCAAAGGGCATATTACGGGACTTGCTTCGCAGGCAGTTATATGGGGAAAAGATCTTGTGATGGGACTGGTAAACGGAATAAAAAGCTGTATCGGAGCAGTCGGTGATGCAGTTAAGAGTGTTGCTGATAAGATTAAGTCCTTTCTGCATTTCTCGGTTCCGGATGAAGGACCTCTTACGGATTATGAAAGCTGGATGCCGGACTTTATGGGAGGACTTGCAGAAGGGATTGATAAGAGCCGTGGAATGATCCAGAAGGCAGTAAGCGGTGTGGCATCGGATATGATCATAAATCCAAAGGTAAATACGATGGAGGGAATGACGGCATCACAGTCATCCGTGCAGCAGGAGGGTATTTCAGGAATCATTTCTGCAATTACCACGGCAATGGAAAGCGTTAAGGGAAACAACGGAGATATCGTTATTCCTGTATATCTTGGCGGAACGATGCTTGATGAAGTAATCGTATCCGCACAGCAGAGAGCAAATTTAAGAAGTGGAGGCAGATAACATGGCATATATACAATATCTGATATTCAATGACAAGCCTCTGCCAATGCCGGATGCATACGATATCGGGTTATCTGATGTTGAGGCGGATTCCGGCGGTGAAACAGAGGCAGGAACAACACAAAGGGATGTGGTAAGGACGGGAGTCGCAGAGATTTCCGTCTCTTTTTCCGTAACGGCTAAGTGGCTAAAGCAGTTTACGGCATATTCCAAACTTCCGAAGATATCCGTAAAGTATTTTGATACGGAAACACTGGAACTTAAAGATACGGAAATGTTTATTACGGGGTTTAAGGCAAAACTTGAAAAAGATACATCCTATAAGGGATTATGGACAGTTTCTTTTACCCTGAAGGAAATGTAGGAGGCCGGCAGTCATGTTTGAGGTGTCAGAAAAATTCAAAAATGCGGTAAGGCAGAATACAAGAAAATATGAATGGTCAGGTACGATTACAACCAAAAGCGGTGTGGTGCATGAATTTGGAGCAGAGGATATCGTGAAGGGTTCGGGATATATTAAGAGACAGTGCTGCAGTGACACGGAGATAGAACTGGGAACGGTATATGCTGCCGAACTGGGAATCAGTCTGTTTTCACAGATTGACAGATATACACTTGAGGATGCAGCAGTAAGGCTTTATTATTCTCTAACCCTTATGGATGGAACGGTAGAAACAATACCGATGGGAATATTTGAAGTGACGGAGGCAAATCGTAAGGTGCGGACACTGGAGCTGAAAGGGTATGATTATATGCTCAGGTTTGAAAAGTCTCTAAAACTGGAATCATCAAGCGGAACACCATATCAGTTTTTAAAGGCTGCGTGTACTGCCTGTAAGGTTGAAATGGCACAGTCCGTATCTGAAATTAATGCACTGGCAAACGGCACAACAACACTGGGCATATATTCAGACAATGATATGGAAACATATCGTGATCTTATTTTTTACGTGGCACAGGTAGTCGGCTGCTTCTGCCAGATAGACAGATACGGGAAACTGGTACTAAAACAGTATGAAAAAGATGCTGTTTGGACTGTTCCACAGAAAGAAAGGTATGAGAGCAGCTATTCGGATTTTGTTAC
Source organism: uncultured Lachnoclostridium sp. (assembly GCA_964572955.1). Classification (GTDB taxonomy): domain Bacteria; phylum Bacillota; class Clostridia; order Lachnospirales; family Lachnospiraceae; genus UBA3775. The sequence continues at coordinate 3,797 of CAZNGY010000075.1, read as the reverse complement.
AAGGTATACGGCTGTATCTTCCACGAATCAGATCAGTCAGACCGCAGAATATACGGCAATGGAAACGGATGACGGCTTAACCATGAATTTGGGAATTAATCCTCTGATGCAGTTTGGACTGAAAGCAGTCAGGGACAGGATGTTAAGGGAAATACTGACGGTACTGCAGAAAGTAAATTATGTTCCGTTTGACAGTTCGACAATCGGTAATCCGGCATTGGAACCGGGAGACATATTAAGATTTTCCGGTGGTCATGCAGATGAAACAAAAATAAGCTGTATTACAAGTATTGAGTATAAAATAAACGGAAAAATGAATTTGAAATGCGTGGGAAAAAATCCGAGGCTTGCATCAGCAAAGAGTAAAAATGATAAGAATATCACCGGACTTATGAATTCCGTGGAAAGCGGACGGACGATCATATACAGTTTTGTAAATGTCAGCCCTTTTCTTATCGGTGATTCACTTATAAAAGTAATGGATATTGATTTTACGGCAACAGAAGATACAACGGCTGCTTTTCAGTGTGAAATGCTTCTTGAAGTTATAAAAGAAAAGGCAGATAAAAGCGCGGAAAATTCTGATGAGGAAGTTCAGGAGGAAGAACTGCCGGAACTGTCCGTTGTATATAAAATAAATAATGAAACGATAGATACCTTTATGCCTGCACAGACCTGTCTGTATGGAAAGCATATAGTGACACTGTTCTTTCCCATATCAAAGGTTATAGAAAACAGTTCCAATACTTTTTCAATGTATTTAAGTATATCGGACGGAACGGTAAAGATAGGAGAGACACAAATCAGGGCAACCATAAGCGGTCAGGGACTTGCAGCAGGACTGGGTGACTGGAATGGCCGTATCAACATCAATGAAAATATCGGATATATCAATATCAGTGATGTGCCATTTGTGGCAGATGTGTTCAGGGATAAGATGTCCTTAACATTTCCAACTTTAAAGAGAAATGGAATTACACAGACCATAGGGAATATTGAGATTACTGACCAGAATTTTGTGGCGGATGCATTTACGGACCGTACTTGGATTACGGAAATTCTCCGCACATTTGTACTGACAAGTGTAAGGGGAAATCCAAAATACAACGGATATGTTACGGTTAACACAGAAGAACGGTTTATGCTGAGGAAAAGATATGTGGACAGGTCAGAACCGGAATCCTTAGACCATGGTTATATGGAGCATCTTGCAATTGATGTGACTTGTTTCGATGAGGTTACTGATGTCAGAATAAGCGGATATACGGAAGGATTTAGACAGCAGTATGTTCTGAACGCTTCGGATACAGCGGTTGTGATTCCGGATACCATAGATACAGAAAACGGAAAGTTTGAACTGAAGGCATCCACGCAGCAGATTCAGACGGCACAGAGCATGGAAATTGATGAAGGGTATCTGGAACAGACAACAGTGGATATTTCAGACTTTGCCGGAGTGAAAGGAGTGGAATTTACCTTATGAATTATGACAATATAAATGAAATATTTTCAGCGGGTGTTACCAATATGACCTGTCTTTTACAAGACAGCGGTAATTATGATGGAGGTACGCTTGCAGTAAGCGGTGGGGATTTTTTTACTTTTCTTGGAAAAACCGTTCCATCCATATATGCACATGGGGATTCCTACTGGGGATTCGGAACGGATTCCTATCATCTGAAAGTGGATAACAGGGATACACGAATGAGGTCACTTTACCGGGAAGAAGGAACTCTGTACAGTTACTACAGGTTTTTGAAAATAAGATGGGAAGGGTGGTCTCATTATAATGCTTCGGGAGCTGATTATCAGTTAAAATATGATCTTATATTTTGGGATACGGGGGATATTTCCCTGCACATGATATCTGTTCCGGTACAGTGCTATGATGGTGTATTCAGTTTTACGGCAGATAAAAATTACAGTTTTACAAAGCCGGATGCCGATTCACCGGATATTACCTTTCAGTATTATGCGGAGAGCAAGACATTTGAAATCAAATATACAACACTTGACCTGCTGATTCCGTTTAAGATGCTGATAAAAGATGCAGATGATGTGATTTATACGGTGGAGACACAGACACTGAATGAAGAAACGGGAGAATTGGAGGATGTACTTGTTCCTTTGGAGGAAACGGAAGTTACGGCACTCCTTTTTAAGAAAAAGGGATTTGCAAAGATGCCGGACTGGAATCTCATGAAGGATTTGGATATGCCGTCTGTATTAAGCTGGAGTGACAGCCGGGCATTTCCGCTTAATGCCATTATAACGGGAACACCGCCCAAGCAGTATATAGAATGTACTGCCAACCTGTCAGATGGTACGGTGCTTGGGATTAAATCATTAAATGCAGAATATACGGGAACGGTCACGGCACAGTATAGTTATGATGGAGAGGAATTCACGGAGGAGGTACAGCTTGAAGATTTTCTCATGATGGATCTGGACAGCCTGTATGCAGGACTGAATGAAGATAAAACCATAACATTCCGGTTCTGGCTTGAAGGAGATGCAACATTAACCTCATTTATAATGAATTACAGAAATGGAGATGATGACGATGCTAAAGGGAACAACTAGGATTGAACTTACGGATGTGAATACGGGGGAAGTGGAAATTCATGAAAATCAGAACATGGTTACCAATGCACTGAGAGATGTACTAAAACCTCTTGGTCTTTGCAAAAGACCGAGTAAGTTTTTAAGTGATTTTACTCCGTATTATCAGAAACTGCTCGGAGGAATTTTATGCTTTGATAAGGAAATACCTGAGAATGCAAACAATTATTACCCTCCGGCAGATGCAGCACTTATCGGATGTGCTGCATACGGTGTGCAGAATAACACAAAAAATACATTACGTGGAGGTTTTAATCAGACGGAGTCGGAGGTAAATCTGAAGGACAGATATGTAAAATATGTATATGATTTTGCAACCAGTCAGGCAAACGGTACGATAGCCAGTGTGTGTCTGACACATAAAAATGGAGGATTTACTTCGTATGGAAGTAAAAATGCAGTTTATACATCAGATTATTCCCTGATGCAGTCCATTGCAGAAGACAGTCTGCAGTATGTACATCCGGACAGAACGGGAGCCAATACGAGCAGTAAATATTCCGGCATGACAATGGGAAAAACAGAACTTATTTTTGTAATAGACCATGAAAAAGACTGTGCATATTATCTGAAATTTGTGGACAAAAAGCACATTCATATTACTAAGAGGAGGACTTTTCTTAAAACGGTTTCCATTCTTGATAATATATACAATACAAAGCCGCTGATCGAAGAAATTGAAGTACCGGAACTTGATACGGAACTGAGGATTGGTTACTGGGCATATAATTATGATCCGGCAACGGACAATCTGTATATCTGTACGCACTCGGATTACAGTGCTGCTTCGGGGACATCATATCTTGTAACGGAAATAAAAATGGATACATGGAAGGTAAAACAGTATGAAGTAACGAATACAACCGGAAAAACCTTAAGGTCGGATTATAACTGGCAGATGCTTGTAACGGACGGTTACCTTTATGTAAAGGGGTATGATTCGCCATATGAACTTTACAAGATTCAGATTACCAATCCGGCAAATGCGGTTCAGTTTAAGAGAATAAATACTTCGAATATTTCAGGTGTACCAAAAGTCATAATAAATGGGAGAATTTATTATGATAATTATGGCGAACAGTTGCTGATTGCAAATACGGAAACCAATGAAATTATGACGCCGGAAGCAAAATCATTTTTTAATACAAGCAGACAGGTAAATGTGACTCCCGTAA
>CAZNGY010000074.1:0-5870 GCA_964572955.1 uncultured Lachnoclostridium sp. | reverse complement strand
GTATCTAAAATGATAGGCTCGCCTCCCGGTTATGTTGGTCATGATGAAGGCGGTCAGCTTTCAGAGCAGGTAAGAAGAAAACCTTATTCAATAGTATTGTTTGATGAAATAGAGAAAGCACATCCTGATGTATTTAATATACTGCTTCAGGTCCTTGATGAGGGACATATTACTGACAGTCAGGGAAGAAGAGTGAGTTTTAAGAATACTGTAATCATTATGACAAGTAATGCCGGTGCCCAGTCAATAATGAGTCCGAAGCAGCTTGGTTTTTCAAAGGTAAGTGATGCCGGAAAAGATTATGAATATATGAAAAACGGTGTGATGGAAGAAGTTAAACGTATATTCAAGCCCGAGTTTTTGAATCGAATAGATGACATAATTGTATTCCATCAGCTTACCGAAAGTGAGTTGCATGATATTGTAAAGCTTATGTTTGTAAAGCTTAAAAAAAGGCTTGCCGAAAGCAATAATATTGAACTTAGATATTCACAGCAGGTAATTGACTATATTGCAAAAAAAGGAAATGATCCTAAGTACGGGGCAAGACCTTTGAAAAGGGCAATACAGGACGGTGTAGAAGATGCACTTGCAGATGCAATTCTGTCCGGGGAGATAAAACCGGGTGGAAAGGCAAATCTTAAATTGAAAAACGAAAAGATTATTGTAGAATAATGTGACGGAGGGGAAGTTGGCAAAAGCAAAAAAACTGTTTTACTGTACACAGTGTGGGAATGAGTTGACTAAATGGGAAGGAAAATGTCCCGCATGTGGTGTGTGGGGAACAATAGATGAAGCACCGGCGGACTATACAAAGAAAAAAGCCGGTGCCATGACGGCAAACGGAAGATTCGGGGAAAGAACTCCCATATCAAGAGTAAGTGCTGAAACAGAGGTAAGAACAGATACGGGAATAGAAGAACTAAACAGAGTGTTGGGAGGCGGTATAGTTAAAGGATCGCTGATTCTGGTTGGCGGTGATCCGGGAATAGGCAAATCAACACTGCTTCTTCAAATGTGTCGAAGCATTTCAATGCAGGACAGAAGTGTATTGTACGTATCAGGAGAGGAAAGTCTTAAACAGATTAAATTGAGGGCAGATAGAATCGGAGACTTTCCGGATTCTTTGGAACTTCTTTCCGACACAAATTTTGATTATGTTGTGTCACAGATATATGACATGAAACCGGAAGTGGTAATTGTGGATTCAATACAAACCATGTGCAGGGAAGATGTTGATTCTGCCGCAGGTTCTCCGGGACAAATAAGGGAAATAACACAATCTCTGTTAAAGATAGCGAAAGAAGAAGATATAACTGTTTTTATAATAGGACACGTTACAAAAGAAGGCATGGTTGCGGGTCCCAGAATGCTTGAACACATGGTTGATACTGTACTGTATTTTGAGGGAGAGAACAGTTCTTTATTCAGAATACTTCGTGCTGTAAAAAATAGGTTTGGTTCCACAAATGAGATTGGCGTTTTTGAAATGCGGCAGTCGGGTTTGGCGGAAGTTAAGAATCCAAGCGAACATATGCTGTGCGGCAGACCGGAGAATGAACCGGGTACGGTAGTAACTGTCGTGATGGAAGGAACAAGACCCCTTATGTTGGAAGTACAGGCACTTATATGTCAGACTTCTTTCAACATGCCGAGACGTACTGCAGCCGGAATTGATTACAACAGAATGAATCTGCTGCTTGCAGTAATGGAAAAAAAGATGGGGATAAGACTTTCCGGATGTGATGCATATGTTAATATTGCAGGGGGAATAAGGGTTTCAGATCCGTCACTTGATTTGAGTCTGATAATGGCTATTTTTTCAGGATTTCTAAACAAACCGTTGGATGATAAAACCGTTGTGTTCGGTGAGGTTGGACTTATAGGTGAAGTCAGGGCGGTTTCTCAGGTTGCGGCAAGGGTATCTGAGGCTGAAAAGCTTGGATATAAAAAATGTATTCTTCCGGCAGCATGTGTTGAGCAGCTTAAAACCGGAGGAAAGAAGTTTTCCATTGAACTGATAGGAATAAAAAATATTTATGAATTAAAGAAACTGTTCTAATTTTGAGTAGTGTCAGGAGGAAATATGGTACTGAAGAAAAGAGCGGCAGCATTATTTGTTACCGTAAGCCTAGCGGTATGTGTATGTGTCGGATGCGGAAAAAATAAAGATGGTCTGTCTAAAGAAGTGGTCTCAGGGTATGAACACAGTTTTTTTAATTCTCTTCAGGGAGATGACAATACAGTTCTGACATATGATGAAGAGGGCTATGTTTTAACCGATGATTATGTTTATGTCAGAAGTGAATCGGCGGTTTTAAAGGGGAGTCCGGATATATCAGCGGAAAATACTGCAACAAAGATTTTTGGAGATAAACTCTATCGTACAGGATATAAGAACGGATGGATGCGTGTTTATGAAGATAACAGGACGATGTATATAAGTGAATCTATGGTAACGACCATGACAATTGATACGGAAAGTGATTTTGTTTATTCAATAGCGGCTCTTAACATAGTTGATACGTCAAGACAGTTTTATTCATATGATGATTTGTGTAGTGATTTGAATGAGATACGCGAGCAATTTACAGATGTGACACAGGTAAATGTTATTGGAAGCTCAGCAGACAAAAGAAATATATACGAAATCGTAATCGGAAACCCTGAGGCTGAAAAAAGTCTTCTTATTGTTGGAGGAATGTCAGGGTGTGAATATATGACAGGACTTTTTTCGGTTAAACTGGCAGAATATTATGCTCACTATGCTAAGGATGGTTTGAAGGACGGATATAGATACAGTGAACTTCTGGATAAATGTTCAATCCACATCATACCGATGCTGAATCCTGATGGAGTAGCAGTAAGTCAGTATAATATGGATGCCGTAAACAATAAAAGCTATGCAGATGCAATTAATTCATGGTTCCAGAGAGATCAGAGCGGTGGAGGTATTAATCTTTCATTGGATAATTATCTGATGTTTTTTTCTGCCAATATAAGAGGTGTTGAACTTACAAAAAATTTTCCGAAAGATTGGAGTGATGCAGTAAGTACTTCAGCTCCTGCAAATAAAGGATATAAGGGTAGTGAGCCGGCTTCAGAAAACGAAACTAAGGCACTTGTGAATCTTCTGGATGATTTGAACCCTGATATGGTTATTAATTTAAGAACTACAGGTAACTCAGTGCAGTATAATTTTTCGGGTGATTCAGACGTGCTGGCTGAATCAAAAGTGTTTGCCGAAAAAGCAGCATCAATACTTACATATTCGTTGGATAATTCCGATTTAACGACTTCAATGAATGGGAGCCTGGAGGAATATACACTCAGTGCTGGCATACCGGCATTAAAGGTTAATATAGGAAATGGTGATGCACCGCTCTCGCTTAATGAATACAACTCCATATGGAATTCAGGCAGAGAACTGCCGGCAGGAATGATTATAGAATTAGTTAACAACTAATGATTTCGGAGGAACAATGGTTATTGGCGTGGTTGCTGTAATAGCACTGATTGTTATTGCTTTACAGTACAGAATTTACAGAAAAAATTGGAAAAAAGGTCTGGTAACCGAACTGCATTTTTCAAAATATGTTGCAGAGCAAAACGAGGAGTTTTACCTGACGGAAACATGCATAAATGATAAAAATCTTGAAATATCACCCTTGAGAATTAAATATGCGGTGGATCGAAGCATTGTTTCAGGTGATATTCAGAACAGAAATATACAAGGGTCAGACAAGTTTTATTTTTCGGATGGATTTGTTGCCGGACCATATAAGAAAATAACGAGAACAATCAGATGTAAAGGAATAAAAAGAGGTGTTTATTTCATAGATGAGGTATACAGAAGTACATTTGATTTGTTTATGCTTCATGAAATGCATGATATTGCAAAATGTAATGCGGAAATAAAAATATATCCGAAACATCTGTGTCCTGAAAACGGAAACTATGCATACGAAACTATGTGTGGTGATGTAATAAACAGACTGAGACTTATCGAAGATCCTTTTTTCTTTAGAGGAATAAGAGAGTATTCGATGAGTGACAACATAAAAAATATTAACTGGAAATCGACTGCAAAAACAGGAAAGCTGATGGTTAATGAATTTGATTCGACGTCATGGCAAAAGGTGTTAATAGCATTAAATGCAGATGAAATATCCGCTTTTGTGGATGAGGAACTTTTAGAAGAGAGTTTCAGGCTTGCGGTAAGTCTTGCAGAAGATTTGCTGAGAAGAGGATGTCACGTTGCTATGACCGGAAATTCAAGGAATTATAAAAGTGAAGAAGAGCTTTTTGTAGATTATATGTCGGATAGAGAAAGCCATCTTGAATTTGACATTGCAGTGGCTGAGATTGATGTATCAATTAGAACAGATCCTTTTCTTTCGGAAGAACGACGTGAATTTCTGGAGAAAAGTGAATCTTTCCTTATTTTGATATCAATGGAGCAGTCAGAAGAAATCTTTGAATTACTCAGAAAACGCAGGATATCCGGGAAAGATTTTATGATTATAGTTCCCGAGAATTACAGAAACAGAATGTCAATTCCTGAGGATCTTATTGAATACTCAATGGCATGGAGATTAAATGATGATTGAGAAGTATATAAAAAAAGCAAGGGTAGTAAGTACCCTGCTGACATGGGTTAATATATATATGGCAGTGCTTTTTTTTCTTTTTTACATGGATATAAGTATATTTTTAAAGGTTGTCGTTAATTTATGCATGATAATCGGGTATTATATTAATTACAAATATATAAAAGAAAAAGAAAGAAAATTTGATGATACACTTGTTATGAATCCGGTTTTTTTTATATTTGGTGCTGCGGCCTTAATATTATCAACATTTTATAATACCGGTGCTTGTGCGATTATGGAGCGAGTGATTGGAATTGCTGTGATAGCGGCGTTTCTTTATAACATGTATTTGTCATCCTATATAAATTATCTGGGTGAGACGAATTCTTTTGAGGCTTCAAATATAAACAGAAGTTTTAAAAATCATAATGTGAACTATTTGTTATGGATTCTTGTGTTTGCAGCGATTTCGGTAATGTCCCTTTTTTTGCCGTATAAAGCAATTGGAAATGTGATTCTCAATGGAATGAGGATGTTGTTCGGATATCTTTTCAGAAATAAAAAACAACAGGGCGGAAGTGTGGCATATGAAAGTGTTGAGGAGAAAACGACAGACTTTACAGTTGCATCTGACGGAGAAAGTGCTGCGGCGTTTTGGGGTGTCTTGATTATTATATTCATTTCGACTTTAATTCTGATGCTGTATTTTATGGTAAGGAAAATTAAGGAGTATAAAACTGATGGAAGAATAAATGAATATACATATGAAAATATTCCGAATTATGAAACAGTTGAAGATATTCCGCATGGCAGTAAGATACGAAACAGAAAAAAATTTTCTGACAGTCTTGAGGGTAAAATAAGATTCAGTTTTGCGAAAGCCGTAAGGAGTGTATATGGAAAGAACGTGGAAGAAAGTTTTACTCCTGATGAGCTTATCGGAAAGTATGACGAAAATGACATTTTGAGAAATATATATGAAAAAGTACGTTATTCAAAAAGTAAGGTGACGGCAAATGAAGCAGAGTTGGCGGAGGATGCTGCAAAAAGCATAAAACGCACTTTAAAAAAAGGCGGTAAACGGTAAATACCGGTTGATTTCCGGAAAATGCGTAAGCAACAATATCTGTTAAGTAAAAAACTTAGTGGCAATGAAAAAAAACGAGTAAAAAATGTTGACTTTTAAAAGAAAATGTAGTAATATAATTTTCGGTTGCTAAACCAAGGGGTATAGTTCAGCTGGTAGAATATCGGTCTCCAAAACCGCAGGTCGTGGGT
>CAZNGY010000073.1:0-5898 GCA_964572955.1 uncultured Lachnoclostridium sp. | reverse complement strand
GTCCAAAATGTACACCTGCTTCAAGCAACTGCTTCATTGAAATTACGCTCATTTTAGTTACCTCCATTGGTTAAAAATCTTCCGGATTAAAACCTTACCAAACTGTCCGAGCAATAACAGCACCATTGGTTCGTATCAATCCGTGTTTAATACATACTCGAGAATAATAACACATGATTAACACAAAAACAAGTGTTAATTAAATTTTTTTGATACTAATCTTCTTCATCTTCAAGAATTTCATACAGGTAATCATTTACTATTTTTATAAATGTTCCTTTCATCCCCGATGACCTCGATTCAATTATTCCAGCACTTTCAAGTTTTCTCAAGGCATTAACAATAATCGACCTGGTAATTCCTATATTATCCGCAATTTTACTTGCCACAAGGATTCCCTCTCCGCCATCAAGTTGCCGGATAACAGTTTTTATTGCTGCAAGCTCAGAATCTGAGAGTGCATTTATTGCTGCCATTACAGTTGACTTTCTGGAATTTTCCATGTCAATTTCTTCTTTTTCAGCTCTCATTGTTTCAAGACCTATAACCGTCGTACCAAATTCACTTATAATTATATCATCAATCGAGAAAAACCTTTCTTTTCTATATATAAAAAGGTGTCCCAGTCTTTGACCTGAAATAAGAATCGGTGCAATTATTGCCGAAAGATTTCTTGCTTCTTCGGAACTGAAACCAAGTGTTTCCAAATTAACATTTTCTTTTGTTGACAAAACATTTAATAGTCTGTTATTCAAAGCATTGTCAATCATTTTACCTACTTCTTCCGTTATAAGCTTTGATAATACCGGTTGTTTATCCGAACTATAAACTCCAAGTAATTTTCCTTTTCTGCTTATAACATAAACACTCGCTTCAAGTTCTACTCCTAGAATTTCACATAAATCATTAAATATTACTCTGTTTGAATCAAGTTTTTCTTGCAGAAGTCTATTTATTCTTCTGGTTTTATCTAGTAACTCAACACTCATGACACCCCTCCTTAGTTAACTTTTATTTATTTAGATTCTTATTGTCATTCTCCTTTTTATCGCCCGCTTTATCAGGTTTCTGCCAGCTCATATAAGTACATTCCGGATAATTCTCACATCCAAAATATCTTCTACCCTTTCGTGTACGTCTTAAAAGCAGCATACCATTACATTCAGGACAAATATATTCAGTTTTTTCATAATAAGGTTTCGTATTCTTACACTCAGGAAATCCAGGACATCCGATAAACTTACCATGCGGTCCGAATTTAATTACCATATTTCTCCCACACTGCTCGCATACGATATCTGTAACCTCATCATGAAGCTCCACATTTTCAACTTCCTCCATGGCTCTGTTTATTGCCTCTTCCAAATCCGGATAAAAATTTGATATTATATCTTTCCAATTAACATTACCATCCTCTACCCCGTCAAGAAGTGCTTCCATATTAGATGTAAAATTAACATCCACAATTGACGGGAACGAGTGAACCATTATGTTGTTTACAGCCTCACCAATTTCTGTAATATAAAGATTTTTCTTTTCCTTTGTTATATAGTGTCTGGCAAGAAGTGTTGCTATGGTAGGAGCATATGTGCTCGGTCTTCCTATTCCGAGTTCCTCCATGGTTTTTACCATTCCTGCCTCCGTATAATGAGGAGCCGGCTGAGTAAAGTGCTGCTGTGGAATTACTTCTTCTAAACTGAGTTTTTCATTTACTTCAGGTGTAAACAATGTTTTGGATGCTTTATCCGTATCATCACTTTCCGAGTAAACTGACAAATATCCATCAAAAACAATTTTAGATGAGTTGGTTTTAAAACTATATCCATCTGCTTTAATTACAACACCTGCATTCTCATATTTAGCAGGTGACATTTGAGATGCCACAAACCGTTTCCATATCAACTGATAAAGTCTGAACTGCTCACGTGTAAGATTATCTTTTACTGATGCCGGTGTAAGTTCTACATATGTTGGTCTTACTGCTTCGTGTGCATCCTGTATTTTCTTTCCACTATTCTTTTTATTTTCACTCTTATTTATATACTGTTCTCCATAGGTTTCGAGAATAAAGCTATTACATGCCGCAGCTGCTTCCTCAGAGACTCTTACAGAATCCGTTCTTAAATAAGTTATAAGACCGATTGTACCATGCCCCTTAATTGCAACACCTTCATAAAGCTGCTGTGCTACACTCATTGTCTTTACAGTAGAAAAGCCAAGAGTCTTAGATGCCTCCTGTTGCAGTGTACTTGTCGTAAATGGAAGCGGATTCTTTTTTATTCTTTCACTTATTCGTACATCTTCAATAAGATATTCAGCTTTTTTTAGCTGATCAACCAGTTTTTTAGCTTCCTCCGCATTTTGAATAATTACTTTTTCATCATTAAATGATAACAAATTTGCCGTAAATGGTTTTTTTGATGATTTTGATTTTAAAGAAACATCAATTGACCAATATTCCTGTTGAATAAAGGAATTAATCTCATTCTCTCTGTCAGCAATCAATCTGAGAACAACAGACTGAACACGACCGGCACTGGTTCCTCTTTTAACCTTTGTCCATAACAATGGACTTATTCTATAACCCACACATCTGTCAAGAACACGTCTTGCCTGCTGCGAATTCACAAGATCCATATCAATATCTCTTGCATTTGCAATAGCACTCTTAACAGCATTTTTTGTTATTTCATTAAAAGTGATTCTTGCATACTTTTTATCCTCTAGTTTCAACACATACTTAAGATGCCACGAAATAGCTTCTCCTTCACGGTCAGGGTCAGTTGCAAGATAAATTTTATCAGCTTTTTTTACCTCTTTTCTAAGAGCCGCCAACTGTTCGCCCTTACCTCTTATGGTGATATATTTAGGTTCAAATGTCCCATTTTCAACATCTATTCCCAGCTGACTTTTCGGCAAATCCCTTACATGACCGCCGCTTGCAATAACAGTATAGTTTGCGCCCAAAAATTTCTGAATTGTTTTTGCCTTCGCAGGTGATTCAACTATTACTAAATACTTTGCCATTACTTCCCTCTTTACGATTGTATTTTTTTTACATAAAATCCCGGGGATGACTCCTTTATACAACCCTTTAAGACAAGGTTCATTATCTTTTTTAAAACATTATAGTATGTCATTCCGCTTTTTTCGACTAATTCATCAACATGAATCGGTTCAAAACTTAGCAAAGCATACAATATAATTTCATCTTTTTCAAGTGTCAAATCTCTGTTTTTTTTACTATTTTCAGAAAATTCATCAATACTGTCAAATTTGAAAGCATACTGTTCATCATTTTCTTTTATAATCTGTTGATTGTCAGCAAAATCAAATGTTGCAAGAATTTCAGCCGGACTTAAAACTATTCCTGCACCAGCCTTAGCCATTTCCATACATCCTTCACTTAGCTCATCACCTATTCTTCCCGGTATTACAAATACATCTTTCCCCTGTTCCAATGCATTATCGACCGTTATCATTGTACCACTCTTCTTTTTTGCCTCAATTACAAGAATAACGTCTGCAAATCCTGATATCAGCCTGTTCCTTTCAGGAAAGTGATTTCTTATTCCGGGGGTTCCAATATAATATTCCGTTACCAAACCACCCCTTTCTTTCATTTCATGGTATAAATCACTATTTTGAGCCGGATAAATAATATCCGGACCTGTTCCGAGAATTCCTAATGTGTAAGCATTTGCATCTAAAGCCGCACGATGTGAATAACCATCTATTCCACATGCAAGACCGCTTATAATCTGACACCCTGCCTTTCCGAGTTTTCCTGAAAATTCTTCTGCAATTGTTTTGCCGTAACTCGAACAGTTTCTGGCACCAATAACAGCAACTGACGGCAACCCGGAATCAGGAAGTCTGCCTTTAAAGAACAAACCTATCGGCGGGTTATAAAGATTCTTCAGTTTTTCCGGAAAATTCTTGTCATTAGAACATATATAGGTAACACCGTTTTCATAAAGTCGGTTCATAATTTTATCTGGTCGAAACTGCTTTCTGCTTTTATCTATCTCTTGCTTTATCTTTTCACTGAAAATTGTTTTATCAAGTGTATCATTACTGACATTAAAAACCTCGTATGGACTTCCAAAAAACCTAAGTAATTTAAATTTATCGGATAATTCCAAAGAAGTTATTGAAGACATCCACAAAGCATATTCATAATCATTCATTATCTGACTCCTTAATTAATTGAAATTATCATATTAACAGTTTTCTATTATATTTGCTGTTCAGACTTCATATAGTGAATCAATTCGATACATTAGTGCTTCCATCACATGCCTGTCCTGAATTTCCTCGCACCCTTCCAAATCAGCTATTGTTCTTGAAGTTTTTAGTATTCTGTAATAACTTCGCGCGCTTATATCTCTTTTCGAAAATGTTTCCCTCAACAATGCCTTTGATGAGGCCTTTATTTTGCAGTATTCCTCAGTCTCTTTTGATGATAACCTGGAATTATACTTATTTTCTATTTGCTCATATCTTTTTTCCTGCATTTCTCTTGCTCTTTTTATTCTCTTATAAATTGAAGCCGACGATTCTGATTTGGTTTTCGAGTCCATTTCTTCAAATTTAATCGGTGTAACACTTACCATAAGATCAATTCTGTCTAGTATAGGTTGACTTATTTTCGATAAATATCGCTTAATTTGTGTTTGCGTACACCTGCATTTCTTCATATCGGGATAGAATCCGCAAGGACATCTGTTCATAGCAGCAACCAAGGTGAAATCTGCAGGGTATTCAACTGAACCATTAATTCTATTTATTGTTATTGTATGATTTTCCAATGGCTGCCTCAGGATCTCTATCACATCACGGTTAAATTCCGGAAACTCATCCATAAACAAAATTCCAAAATCTGCATAGCTGATTTCACCGGGACGTGGTACCCGTCCGCCTCCTGCCAACGCTATTTTTGTAATTGAATGATGAGGCTCTCTAAAAGGTCTTTTGGAAATCAATCCATCACTATCAAGTTTTCCGGCTGATGAATAAATTCGTGTAAGCTGAATCTGTTCACTGTATAAGAGCGGCGGCATAATTCCCGGTATTCTTTTTGCAATCATGCTTTTTCCTGCACCTGGCGGTCCGCATAACAACAAATTATGAAAACCGGCAGCAGTTATCTCAGCAGCTCTTTTAGCTGCATATTGACCCTTTACTTCTAAAAAATCTTCATTTTTTTCACTCTTATATCCGATATTTTTTTCAAACAAGTACTGATCATATTCTCCATTAAAATACGACACTGCTTCTGTCAGAGAAGAAACAGGAATAATCTCAATTCCGTCAATAACTTTTGCTTCATTCAGATTATCAACCGGAATCATAATCCGTTTAAAACCCTTTTCCATCATATCAATAACATAGGAAATAACTCCATTTACAGGAGAGACCTCTCCATTCAACTTCAGTTCTCCCAAAATACATAAATCATTCAGTTTATCCTGTGATATTATGCTTTCACATACCAGCATTCCAATTGCAATTGCAAGGTCATACTGTGTACCGCTTTTCCTTATATCAGCAGGTGAAAGATTAACCGTTATTTTTTTTGTACTGAATTCATATCCTGAATTTTTTATTGCAATACGAACTCTTTCCTTAGCTTCCTTCACTTCTGAAGATAAGTAGCCTACCATTTCCATTCCGGGAAGACCGTTGCTGACATCTGTTTCTATTCTTATTGGTACGGCATCAATTCCATTAAGCATAGAACTATAACTAATACTAAGCATTTCATATACCTCCATTTTTATTAGGATACATGAACACATAGCAAAATTTCCATTGCCCTAAAATAAAAAAAGCACTTCTCATTTGAAGTGACCCCCAAAAGTTAGACTTTTTAAGCGTAGCAGTTGTATTGGCTGC
>CAZNGY010000072.1:0-6184 GCA_964572955.1 uncultured Lachnoclostridium sp. | reverse complement strand
TCATAGATATGAATCATTCGCTTGAAGGAATAAAGATGTGGTATCCGGCATTCACGGATGCAGGAGCATGGGTAACGCTTTTGTATGCCGGAGTACTTTCAAGCGGAGTTGCATACACTTTGCAGATAATAGGTCAAAACGGGGTAAATCCGACTCTTGCATCAATGCTTATGAGTTTGGAATCGGTATTTGCCGTGATTGCAGGTGCAATACTCTTGCATGAAAGGATGTCACCAAGGGAAATTACAGGGTGTGTATTAATTTTTACGGCAATTATTCTGGCACAGATACCGGTTAAGAAAATAAAAAGCAGACAGTAATACAAAAGTACATTCTTCGGATGAAAATCCGTTGAATGTATTTTTTATTTTGCCCGGAATATTATGTTTTTATAGAATATAGCGATTTATGTGCGATGTTAGTTTACGGACAGGTGAGAGATGATTTTTTGCAGAGTAAGTTTTATAAAATAAGAGGTTTATGGCAGGTATGGAGTGTGGATTTAATAAAAAGGGTCTTGAATTATTTAATTTCTGTGATACAATGTAGCAGATTTAAGTGTAAAGCTTGATTTACAGTTGTAAACTAATGACAAGAAAGTAGAGGTTTTTGTATGAGTGAAGCTGAGAAAAAATCCGGTGAAAAACAACTGGGTAAGTTTAAGTCATTTTTGAAAAGAAAGGATATAGAAATTTCCCTCAAGAGATATGGTATTGATGCACTTGGTGCAATGGCACAGGGACTTTTCTGTTCTCTTCTTATAGGAACAATCATTAATTCGGTAGGAACACAATTTAATATAGGTTTCCTTACCGCAATAGTGGCAACGATAGGCGGTGTTGATTATACCGTCGGTGGTCTTGCATCTGCAATGTCAGGTCCGGCGATGGCTGTGGCAATAGGCTATGCACTGCATTGTCCGCCTTTGGTTTTGTTTTCACTTATTACGGTGGGATTCGCAACAAATGCACTGGGAGGCGCAGGTGGTCCTCTTGCTGTTCTGGTCGTTGCGATTATTGCGGCTGAAATCGGTAAAGCAGTTTCAAAAGAAACTAAAATTGATATTCTTGTAACTCCTCTTGTAACAATCGGAACAGGTGTTGCTTTGGCAGCATGGTGGGCACCGGCACTTGGAAAAGCGGCTTCAAAGGTAGGAGATATTATTATGTGGGCTACGGATCTTCAGCCGTTCCTTATGGGAATTGTGGTTTCCGTAATTGTAGGTATTGCACTTACACTCCCTATATCATCAGCAGCGATATGTGCGGCTCTAGGTCTTACCGGTCTTGCAGGCGGTGCTGCTCTGGCAGGGTGCTGTGCACAGATGGTGGGATTTGCGGTTATTTCTTTTAGAGATAACAAGTGGGGCGGTCTTGTATCTCAGGGTATAGGAACATCAATGCTTCAGATGGGTAACATCATCAGAAATCCAAGAATATGGCTTGCACCTACACTTGCATCTGCGATTACCGGACCGATTGCAACCTGTCTGTTTAAGCTTAAGATGAATGGTGCAGCAGTTTCATCGGGTATGGGAACATGCGGACTTGTAGGACAGATTGGTGTATACACAGGTTGGGTAAATGATGTTTCGGCAGGTTTAAAGACTGCAATTACAGCTGCGGACTGGACCGGACTTATACTTATTTCCTTTGTTTTGCCGGCGATATTCTCAATTATCTTTGATCTTGTTTTCAGAAAACTCGGATGGGTTAAAGACGGAGATATGAAGCTTGATTAAGCAGATATTATAACGTCATATATGTATATTTCCCCTGCCGGAAATCCGGCAGGGGTTTTTTGTTACGGGAAAGTTTAACTTTAGTAAAGTAATAAGCATCAGATGATATTATAAAGGTGTGCTTTGAAGCCTCCGATATTATATCTGAAAAGTCGGTTCCCACGGTACAGGAATCGAAAGGAGTTTAAAGCATTTTCTAGGTTATGAACAGAAATCAGATACAGATTGCAATAATAAGACTTTGAAAAAAATATCAGCCGCAGACAAGGTGGTTAAGAGATGAGGAGTAAAGACCGGAGGTGTAAGGAAAACCTTGCAAATAGAAAGGGGTTAAGCTATAATAAATCGAATCAGGCGGCTTTTTGCCGGGATTTGTATATTTAGAGAAGAATCTGTGGCTAAGTAATTTCGTTGCTGTGTGATTGGAGAGAGTGAATATGGAAAAAACAAATGTAATGCGTATTCTTGACGGTAAAAAGATTTCATATAATTCATATGATTATTCTTCAAATGCAACGACGGTCGGAACAGAGGTGGCGAAGCTTTTGGGTGAAAATCCGGAGGAGGTTTTCAAAACATTGGTGACAGTCGGAAAAACAGGAAAAAATTATGTTTTTGTGATTCCGGTCGGAGAAGAGCTGGATTTGAAGAAAGCAGCAAAGTCGGTGGGAGAAAAATCAATAGAAATGCTTAAGCAGAAAGAACTGCTTCCGCTTACGGGCTATGTTCACGGCGGATGTTCACCCATAGGGATGAAGAAGTTCTTTATGACAACGATTGATAAATCTGCGGAAAAGCACGAAAAGATTATCTTTTCGGCAGGAAAAATAGGTTACCAGGTAGAAATGAATCTGGACAGCTTGTCCAAGGTTATAAAATTCAGCCTGGCAGATGTTACGGTATAATGTCATAAGGAGGGCAAGACCATAATGTATGATGATGAAAAAAGACGTGAAAGCAGTGGAAAACGCAGTATGGTAAATCAGGGCGGAAATGTCAGAAGAAGCGGAAACGGAAAAACAGCCGGCGGCACCGGGAGTAAAAGGGCAAATACAAATGTAAATTCTGCCGTAAGAAGTACGGTGAATTCAAGAGGCGGCTCGGTCGGAAAAAACATGGCCGACAGAAGTAAGAGAACAGGCAGCCGTACGACAGATCAGACTTCAAAAGCCGGAAGAATGGCATACAGTGATACTGCTAAGAAGAGAGCTGTCAGTGAACGCACGGGAAAACCGGAAAGAAGTCAGGCAAAGAGAAATGAAAGAAAACTTCGTGAAGCCGTTGCAAAGAAGGAAAAGCAGCAGAGAACACATAAAATCGTAATGATATGCGGTGCTTTTGTGATATTAATACTGCTTACCATAGGTATCTGCTGGAGCGTGATAAGTCATATTAACGGTGAAGAGGAAAATACTGTCAAAACAGGCAATAATAATGTTACGGTAACGGGAAGTGCGGATACGGAAGATACGGGTAAAGAGGAAAATACGCCATCGCCTACACCTACAATCGCACCTTCACAGGTTAAACTTGTGGCAGTCGGGGATGATCTGGTTCATACCGGAGTTTTTAAGGCGGGACATCAGGAAGACGGTTCGTTTGACTATTCGTGTCTGTTTGCAAACATCAAACCGTATCTTGAAGATGTGGATGTGAAAATAATCAATCAGGAAACGATTTTCGGCGGCGATGATAAGGGAGCAAGTTCTTATCCGAGCTTTAATACACCTACAGCGATAGGTGATGCGGCGGTTTCTGCAGGATTTAACGTGTTTACCCATGCAACGAATCATGCATTTGATATGGGGATAGACGGACTCCTTAATTGTGTAAAGTATTGGAAAGAAAAGCATCCGGAGACTTTTGTGGTTGGTATTTATGATACGGCGGAAGAACAGGCTGAAATTCCGGTGATGGAAGTTAACGGCATAAAGATAGCGATACTTAATTATACTTACAGTCATAACTGGGAAACATTTTCATCTTCGGCAGAGGGGCATCTTAACATGCTCTGTGCATATGATGAAACCACCAGGGCAATAGATTTTAATACAATTAATCCACAGGTAATTGAAGATATTAAGAAAGCGGAAGAAATCGCCGATTTCACCATAGTATGTCCTCACTGGGGAACTGAATATGTTCATGATGCCACAACACAGGAGGTGAATTTTGCAAAACTGATGACAGAGGCAGGTGCAGACCTTATAATCGGTACTCATCCTCATGTAATTCAGCCGGTTGAGTGGATTACTTCGGATAATGGCAATAAGAGCCTGTGTTACTATTCTTTGGGAAATTTTACATCTACACAGGATGAATGGGAAAGACTTCTAGGTGGTATGGCATCACTTACCATAATAAAAGATGCAAACGGAACATATATTGATGAGTCTACCGTAAAAGCAATTCCGTTGGTTACACATTATGTATATCCGGGATGGAATGGTGCAACTGTAGTTGACAGTACATATTCTCTTGCAAATTATACGGAAGAGCAGGCAGCAAGTCATGGAATTCATGCAAGATGCGGTATCAACCTTACAAGAGATAATCTTGTTGCTCTTGCAAATCAGGTGTTTGGAGATTATTGCTCAATTGAATAAGACAATGAATTTTCTTGAAAAATTTAAAGTTATGGATGATGACCGCCTGCGTTTCAGCGAAGCATGTGACAGGGCGGTCAATCGTTTTAATGGGGGAAAAAACGGCGGAATAGGAACTCTGTCTGAAAAGACGGTTCATGCCGCATTAAAGAATTATTTCGGGGATGAAGAATGCCAGGAAATTAAGGTTGGCAGTTTTTATGCGGATGTAAAAGTGCCTGAAGGGATTTTTGAAATACAGACAAGGCAGTTCTTTACACAAAAAAGAAAACTGGAAGCTTTTTTGCCGGAAAACAGAGTATGTATTGTATATCCGGTTAAATATAGAAGTGTGCTTCATTGGATTGACCCGGAAACAGGGGAAATAAGCAGGGGAAGAAAATCTCCGAAAACAAATATGGGGTATGGCATATTTCATGAAATGTACGGAATCAGAGAGTACATAGGGCATAAAAATCTGTCATTCTGTCTGGTTTATTACGAATCGGATGAGTATAAGTATTTAAACGGATACGGAAAGGACAGAAAAATAGGAGCTCAAAGGGCAGATGGAATTCCCAACCGGCTTGTGGCAGAAGTAAATCTGTGTTCGCCGGAAGATTATCTGATTTTTATACCACCGGAGCTTTTCGGAAAAGAGTTTTGTTCCGCAGAGTTTGCAAAACTATCCGGAACGGACAAGGGTACGGCAAGAACAACACTTCTGATGCTTAGGGAATTTGGGATTGTAAAAATTAGCGGGAGAACCAGAGAAGGCAACATGCATCTTGTCTGTCCGACATTTTTTTCTTGAAACTTATACATGTATCATCTATAATCAGTATGATGTGGAAAGACTGTGTTATTTGGTCTTTTTGTGCAGATATTAATGCTGCAAAGCATTGTACAGACTAAAAAAGATGAAAAGAGGACATTGCAATGGTTACAATCAGAAAGGAACTTTCAGAGAACAGTTATCCGGGAAGAGGAATTATCATTGGACTTTCGGATGATGGAAAGAAAGCTGTAACAGCCTACTTTATTATGGGAAGAAGTGAGAACTCAAGAAACAGAGTGTTTGTAAGTGACGGAGAGGGAATCAGGACACAGGCATTTGATCCTGCAAAGCTTTCAGATCCGAGTCTTATTATATATGCACCGGTAAGAGTTCTCGGAAATTCTACAATTGTTACCAATGGAGATCAGACTGATACTGTTTATGAACTTATGAAGGAAGGTCTTACATTTGAACAGTCACTCAGAACAAGGGAATTTGAACCCGATGCTCCTAACTTTACCCCAAGAATAAGCGGAATTATGAATATAGCGGACGGAAAGTATGATTTTGCAATGTCTATTCTTAAGAGTGATGACGGAGATCCTTCGGCATGTAACAGATTCACTTATGCATACTCAAATCCTAAGGCAGGTGTAGGACGTTTTATTCACACATATATGGAAGACGGAAATCCTCTTCCAAGTTACAGCGGAGAACCTACGGTAGTTTCGCTCGTAGGCAGTATTGATGAACTCACCGATGAAATTTGGAATTCTCTTAACGAGGAAAATAAGGTAAGTCTCTTTGTAAGATATATTGATATTGAAACCGGTGAATATGAGACAAGAATAGTGAACAAAAATGTTTAATACCTGATACGGCTTGTAAATATAAGCATGATGTGTGAAAGATTACATAAAGAATGGAGATTGATATGAAAGAACTTGAGTTAAAATACGGATGTAATCCAAATCAGAAACCTTCAAGAATTTATTCGGCAGACGGAGAACTTCCTATTGAAGTTTTAAACGGCAAACCGGGATATATTAATTTTTTGGATGCTTTTAACGGCTGGCAGCT
>CAZNGY010000071.1:432-6354 GCA_964572955.1 uncultured Lachnoclostridium sp. | reverse complement strand
AATACCGACCTCCATTCGTTAGATTATTGGTCTAACTTTTGGGGGTCGGTACAAAACCACAGGTACCTTATCAATTTCTTTTAGCTTAAATTTAGTTGAAGTATCTGTTAAGAAGTCCCTCAAATGCTTTACCGTGGCGTGCTTCGTCACGAGCCATTTCATGCACTGTATCATGTATTGCATCAAGATTCGCAGCCTTTGCTCTTTTAGCAAGATCAGTCTTTCCGGCAGTTGCACCAAATTCTGCATCCACTCTGAGCTGGAGATTCTTCTTTGTGCTGTTTGTTACAACCTCACCAAGTAATTCTGCAAATTTAGCTGCATGTTCTGCTTCTTCATATGCTGCCTTTTCATAATACATTCCCACTTCAGGATAACCTTCACGGTATGCAACTCTTGCCATTGCAAGATACATTCCCACTTCTGAGCACTCTCCTTCAAAATTTGCTCTGAGGTCTTTTTTAATATCCTCTGAAACATCTGACGCAACCCCTATAACATGCTCAGCAGCCCAAGTTTTTTCATCCTCATTAACCTTGTTGAATTTCTCTGCAGGAACCTTACATACTGGACACACTTCCGGTGCCTCATCTCCTTCATGAACATAACCACATACTGAACAAACCCATTTTGCCATAATTTTTTTCTCCTTTTAATTGTTTTTATTTTTTCCGTTTTTATCTTACGGTTCTTTTCACTCTTTTAGAGCCCGGTTACCAAATCAGTAACTGTTACTATTTTTATATCATACACTTCACTAAGTGTCAAGTATTTTTTTTTAAGTTTATACATTTTTCGCAAACTCCATAATACATCAGGGAATGCCCCTCAACCTTCCCTTCAAACCCCATTCCGAACAGTTCATCAAGGTTTGACATGTACGGCATACTTACATCACTTAGTGAATGACATGACCTGCAGAAGAAATGCGGATGAAAAGCTGCAGTATAATCGAATCTTTCAAGGCCGTCACCGCATGAGAGTTTTTGTATCTCGCCATGTTCCACCAACTGATTAAGATTTCTGTACACCGTTCCGAGACTTATTCTCGGAAACTTTATTTTCACGTTCTCATAAACTGTTTCTGCCGTCGGATGGGCTTTTGTTCCCATCAGGAAATTTATTATGCAGTCCCTTTGAGCCGAGTAATTCATACACACCTCCTAAATCAGTAATTATTTCTATTTTAGAATACACTTATTTTTCTTCTCCGTCAAGTATTTTTTCCGGAATACTACTGTGACGTTTCTCAGGCATCCCCTCAACAAACAGTTTTGTTTTATATGTAATTTTTTTACCTGAGGCACATATAATTCAATAGACAATCTGTCTTTATAATTTGCTGGGAGGTGCTTATGGGAGCAGATGACAAAATAAAAACTGTTTTGGATCAGTATGATATCAATATTTTTCACACATATAAATTCGGCGGTGCTTTATTTATGGAAACCGATAAAGGACTTTTAACTCTGAAACAGCGAAAAGTCTCTGAAAACAGGATAATATTTGAAAATGACATAAAAACTTTGATTAAGGAAGGTTCAGGAATATTTACAGATAAATTTTTAAGAAACAAAGACGGTTTTTTCGTTACTGAAGGTGTATACGGCGAAACTTATACCCTAAGAACCTGGTTTCAAGGGGAAGAATGTGACCTTCTTAATCCGGAAAGTCTGCATGCCGGTGCCGAGGCTTTAGGTAAACTACACCGACTACTGTGGGGATACAATGCATCTCCATCCATTGCGACTGACACAACTCCTTATTATGTAAAGGAAGGCACCCTTCTTTCATGGGAAAATGAAAATTTGAATACCTCTGACATTCCGTTGTTATCGGACACCGGAACTGACGAAAATTTCCCTGAAAAAGAAAATCCATACATAGCCAAAACTGTTTTCAGTCTCTTTAACGGACGCATTACTGAAATGAAAAAATTGCTTACATATCTGAAAAAACTAAAGCGCCCCGGTAATTTCGAAGCATCACTCAAAAAGATTTTGCCCGAGTATATTAATCGTGCAGAATCAGCCTGCAATTTTCTTAAACGTGAATACGATGATTCACTTCATGATGACGCTGTCACCTTTGGTTCTGCACTTCACGGAAGTTATTCCGGACACAACATTCTTTCAATCACCGACGGCACTGCAATACTCAATTTCGACAAATCCAAAATAGGTCCTCAAGTATATGATTTATACCATTTTCTAAGGAAAGTCTCTGAAAAAAACAACAGGGATTTCTTTATATGCAGAGACTGTATTGATTCCTATCTTCGTTCCAATCCTCTTAGTGACAGGGATATAAATCTGCTCTTTTCAAGAATGCTCTTTCCGGAAAAATTTTGGAAGGCCGCAAATATGTATTTCAATGGCAAAAAAAATTGGATACCTGCACGCATTGAAGAAAAACTGACAGAAGTATATAATTACAAAGAAATGCAGGACCGACTTGTAAAAAATCTCATTTCGTACTATCTTTAACTGCCTTTTTGACAAAGCAGCAATACTCTGTTATGATGACTTCGTAAAATCTAAGGTACTTCTGATTTTAATGTGTCAGGAATTTATTCAAAATCTGTATTTAAGAATTGCATCAATTCCTGTTCATAAATAAACAACAGGGGATAATTTATGTATACAACAATATTTTTTGATCTCGACGGAACACTGACAAATTCCGAAGAAGGAATTACTAAAAGTGTTGCTTTTGCTCTGAAAAATATGGGGATTAATGATTGTAACAATCTTAGTTCTCTTAGAAAATTTATAGGTCCTCCGCTTTCAGTATCCTTTGCCGAATATTTTACCGGTGATGACATTGCAAAAGCAACCGCCGAGTACAGAAAAAGATATTCGGTTGTCGGCTGGAAGGAAAATGCTCTTTACGAAGGAGTCCCCGAAATGCTTGCGTCACTTAAATCTCACGAAAAAAAACTGTATGTCGCAACATCAAAACCAATTGAATTTACTGAACAGATACTTGCCCTGTTTAATATTGATAAATATTTTGACGGCGTTGCCGCGGATACAATTTCAGGTCTCCGCCACACAAAAAAAGCCGTTGTAGAATATGCCCTTACCCTTTGTGAAGAAAAAGATGTTTCAAGAATACTTATGGTTGGTGACCGTTTCCATGATGTAGATGGTGCCGGAGCTTTAGGAATCAAAACCCTTGGTGTCAGCTACGGTTTTGGCGGCACCGAGGAACTTATAAATGCCGGTGCCATCCATGTTTCCGACTCTGCAAAAGAAGTAGTTGATTTCATTCTTAATTCTTAACTCATCAGTTCTTTTGCTTCTTCAACCAGAATTTCATATGTGTTCTTCTTGGGATTTATTATAACCGCCTCCAACAGCTCACTTAAAATTCTTCCAAGCTCCGGGCCCGGTTTTATTCCCAATTTAATTAAATCTTTTCCGGTTATTTCAAGATTTTTAAGTTCAAAACACTGTTTTTCTGATACAAGTATATCAAAAAGCTTTCTCATACAGACAGCTTTTTCAAGTCTTTCCTGTATCAATTCCGTTTCTTCTGCCAGAATTGATGCACATAATACCGGCATAAGCATAGGAAAAATCTCACTGCCCATTTGATTTGCAACTATTCTGGCTGATGCTTCATTCTCCGACCATTCATACTTATCTATATCATTTATATGATTTATTATGGTTTTAACTTCTTTTATTGTTTCATTATCAAATTTCAACCTACGAAGAATTTGAACAGCTTTCTCAGCAGATTTGCCACATATATCTTCATCAGCTGCCGTCTCCGGTCCTGCAACACAATGAAGCAGAGCCGCAAGAGTCAATGTCTGTTTCTGTTTTTCACTCCATAATTCTCTGTCCTCAAAAATTCTGCACACACACTCTATTGCTTCCTCATTCCCATTGCTCTTCAGAATGTCAGCTTCTTCATCACCTAAAAAATGGTCATTTTTTTCATCCTCTATGATAAACCTGAGGACTTTTACCGTCTTTACCGCATATTCGGCATAATTCATTTCACGGCTTCTTCCGGGCAGTTTTGTTTCCGTCATTTTATTCCACTCAGGAAAAACTATATTCGTTATTCCCGAATCATATGCTGTAAAAAGCTTTTCCGGATACATTCCCATGACAAGCTTTACAAGTTCTTCCCTCACTCTTTCTGCACTTATGTCCGCCAGATTTTTTGAAAGAAACTTCATGGCTTTTCCGGTTTCTTCTTCAATATCAAATCCCAAGACCGATGAAAACCGCACCGCCCTCATTATTCTGAGTGCGTCCTCGGAAAATCTCTTTACCGGATCTCCGACTGCTCTGATTATCCTGTTTTCGAGATCCTCTCTTCCATTAAAAAGATCCACAAGTCCTTTTCCCGGATTATATGCCATCGCATTAATCGTAAAATCACGCCTTAAAAGGTCATCAGCCAGATTTCTTGTAAACAGAACCTCTGTCGGATGCCTGTTGTCTTCATATTTCCCGTCAATACGATAGGTTGTAACCTCAAATCCTTCACGATTCAGCATAACCGTTACCGTACCATGTTCTATTCCGGTATCTATGGTATAGTGAAAGATTTCCTTAACCTGCTCTGGAAATGCATTGGTTGTTATATCCCAGTCTTTCGGTTTTCTGCCCAACAGACAATCTCTCACACATCCTCCGACTGCATATGCCTCATAGCCCGCAGATTCCAGTCTGTCAATTATAAATCCAACTTTTTCAGGCATATCAATCTTCATACAACACCTCATCTCTGCACATTCCTTTTTATCACCAGCTGAAAGATGGCGGCATATAAACATACACCGCCATGCAAATCTTCCACTCTTTAATAATTACTTAATCTGCAGTCTTATTTTGCTGCAAATTCCTTAACTTTTTTATAAATGCCTTCCGCATCAAGCTCATATTTATGAATAAGCTCTCCCGCAGGACCCGATTCACCAAACCTGTCATATACACCGATACGAAGAACCTTAGTAGGTGCTTTTTCTGAAAGGACCTCACATACGGCACTTCCGAGACCACCGTTTACAAAGTGTTCTTCGGCCGTAACAACTTTTCCTGTCTTTAAAGCTGACTTCACGATAAGCTCGCTGTCGATAGGCTTAATTGTATGAATATTTATTACTTCTGCTGAAATCCCGTCTTTTTCAAGCATTTCTGCTGCTTCGAGAGCAGGACTTACTTCAAGTCCGGTTGCGAAAATCGTCACATCACTTCCCTCTCTTAATACAATTCCTTTTCCAACCTCAAACTTGTAATCTTCATTATCATTTATCACAGGAACCGCAAGTCTTCCGAATCTGAGATAAACCGGTCCTTCAATTTCGTATGCTGCTTTAACAGCTGCCTTTGCTTCAACATCATCAGAAGGATTAATTACAACCATTCCCGGAATCTCTCTCATAAGAGCAAGATCCTCAAGGCACTGATGAGTTGCACCGTCTTCACCTACCGAAATTCCTGCATGGGTTGCACCGATTTTTACATTGAGGTGAGGATAACCTATCGAGTTACGAACCTGTTCAAAAGCACGTCCTGATGCAAACATTGCAAATGAACTTATAAAAGGTACTTTTCCGGTCGTTGAAAGACCTGCTGCAATACCTGCCATATTTGACTCGGCAATTCCGCAATCCCAATGACGTTCCGGAAATGCTTTCATAAACGTACTTGTTTTTGTTGCTCCTGCAAGATCTGCATCAAGTACAATAACGTCCTCATGTTCCTTACCAAGTTCTGCCAGCGCATTACCATAGCTTTCTCTTGTTGCGATTTTCTTTACATCTGCCATTATTGATTACCTGCTTTCTCTAAGTCTGCCATTGCGACTGCATATTCTTCATAATTAGGAGCTTTTTCATGCAATACTGCATTGTTTTGATTGAATCTATGTCTTGTGAGCATGACAGAGTAGGTGCTT
>CAZNGY010000071.1:0-422 GCA_964572955.1 uncultured Lachnoclostridium sp. | reverse complement strand
GCCATCCGGCATTGTTTTCCATGAATGATACACCCTTGCCCTTAACTGTTTTTGCTACAATTGCAGTTGGCATTTCCTTAGTATTTCTTGCTTCTTCAAAAGCTTTGCGAATCTGTTCAAAATCATTTCCATCTATGTTGATTACATGGAAATTAAATGCTTCAAATTTCTTATCGATAGGATATGGGGAACAAACCTTGTCAATAGGGCCGTCAATCTGGAGATTGTTATTGTCAACGATCACGCAAAGGTTATCAAGCTTTTTATGTCCTGACCACATTGCCGCCTCCCAAATCTGACCTTCCTGAATTTCTCCGTCACCGAGAAGACAATATACTCTTGCGTCACTGTTGTCATACTTAAGTCCTGCCGCCATTCCTGCTTCAATGGAAAGTCCCTGACCGAGAGAACCGCTTGACATA
>CAZNGY010000070.1:0-6430 GCA_964572955.1 uncultured Lachnoclostridium sp. | reverse complement strand
GCTCTCCCTGCCCGTAAGGCGCCTGATACTGCATGTTCGTGTAATCCTGATAGTAATTCGTATTCTCCTGATTCTGTCCGTTGTCAAAATTCTGTCCGTCCATAAGTCTCACCATTCCTTTACTTTGATTAAGTTATACCGCACGCGTCATACATTCACCGTTCCGGCAGCATCAAGCCGTCTGCAGACCCGTTTCTTATAAAAGTATACCATCAGACACCGGATAAAGCAAACAGGAATTTTTTTCGGTCTTCTTCCGTTTTCCGCTGCGGCGCTGTTACGCATTTCCTCTTTTTACCGGAAAACATGAAACGCGGTGACGGTTCAGCCTCCCTGATATTCCTCGCAGGCACAAATCACCTGCGACACCTCATCATCCGTCATTTCCGGGAACAGCGGAAGTGTCACGCAATGTGAAGCAAGATGTTCTGCATTCGGACAATCGCCCTTTTGATATCCTAAAGAAAGATAGGCTTTCTGTAAATGACAGGGGATCGGATAATGTCTGTTGCATTCAATTTTCTTCTCTTCCATATACGCCAAAAAATCATCCGGATCCGGCACTGTCACGACAAAGAGATGGTACACCGGCGTTGTGTTCTCCGGATGCTTCTGCATCGTGATCAGCGGATTTTTGATCTCTCGGATATACCGCTCTCCGATTTCTACCCGACGTGCCGTCCATTCCCGCAGATAATGCAGACTGACGCTTAAGACCGCACCCTGAAGCCCTTCCAGCCGCATATTGTAACCGACTTCATCATGATAATAACGGACATCGCAGCCCTGATTCTTTAATCGGGTGATATGCCGGTAATATGCCTCGTTATCTGTGGTAACGCTGCCGCCTTCCCCGAACGCATAGAGATTCTTTCCAGGATAAAAGCTGAAACAGCCGAGCTCTCCCAGCGTTCCCACATTTTTCCCTTCGTATTTTGCAGCATGCGCCTGTGCGCAGTCCTCTACGACAAACAGACCGTGTTGATCGGCAAGCTTACGGATTTCACCGTATGCAAAGGGCTGACCGTATAAATGCACCCCGATGATGCCGCGGGTTTTATCTGTTATTTTCTGCGCGACAGACTGCGGGTCGATCTCCCATGTATCAGCCGTACAGTCGGCAAAAACGGGAGTTGCCCCGGTATAAGAAACACCCCATGCCGTTGCAATATAGGTATTTGCAGGAACGATGACCTCATCTCCCGATCCCACGCCGAGTGCAAGCATCGCCAGATGCAGCGCCGAAGTTCCGTTATTAACGCCTGCGGCATATTTCGTCCCGACAAATGCCGCAAATTCTTCGTCAAACCGATCCGCAAACCTGCCGCCCGAAAACGCCGTTTCCCGACATACCGCCTCAATCGCCGCCTGATATTCCTTCCAATGCGCTTCCACGCCCCGCCTTAAATCAATCCGTCTGATTTCATAAGCCATCTCGTTTTCCCGCCCTTCCTTCAACAGGCAATTACAGAATCCTTATTTTTCTTAATTTATAAGTTCTGCAAATAGCAGCTTTGATAACTTTTACTTCTTTTTAATATAAAACGTCACAAACAGTCTGCCGATCTGTACCAGATAATTTCCGATCGTCCGAAAGACCTTTACGGTTGTATTATAATCCTCCTGCCATTCCACGGGATAATCTAAAATATTCATTCCCTGCCGTTCCGCCCGCAGCAGGAACTCGATCATGTAAAACCAGCCGTTTTCCTGACTTGAGAGCGCAACCAGCTCCTCCGCCGCTTCCTTTCGCAGAAACGTAAATCCGCAGATTGCGTCCGTACATTTCATCCGAAAAAGCAGCTTCAGAAGGATCAGCAGCCCTTTTGATGTGATTTTCCGATACCATTTTCTGCCCTGTGTTTTGGATGTACGGGCAAAGCGGCTGCCGTTGATATACTGCAGACTCTCATCCTGCTCAAACAGGGCAATCGCCTCACCGAGGTGCCTGATATCTGCGGATAAATCAATATCCATATACCCGACAATCTCACACTGATTCAGGGCGACGCCTCTGCGGAAAGCCGCCCCTACGCCCCGTTCGGAAATCTGTTCATAAAAGACACGCCCGTATTCTCCGCAAAGTTTTTGGGCAATCTGCGGGGTCTCGTCCGTAGAGCCGTTGTCAATAATGCTGATCCGGTAATCCTCAAAGCCAATGGAGGAAAGATATTCCACCGTCGTCCGGATCCCCTTTTCCAGCCGCAGCTTTTCATTTAATACCGGAAAAATAATATGGATACTCATATCTCCTCCCGCCGTGTTGTCAGCTTCTCTATTTCAGAAACGAGATACCGCTGCTTTTTGAACAAAAGATTCAAAATAACGGACAAATATTTTAAAATCAGTGTCAAAAGCAGGAAAATCCCGAAAAATCCGAAGGACATCAGCCCTACCGTGGACATCCAGCCCTCTACCGGACGTACCTCGCTGAAAACGGACCATACAACGTAAAAAACCATGCCGATCATCACCAGAAGGAAAAACATACACAGCACAAAGGAAATCCGCTCCACGACATCCGTAAAAATGATAAAGGAATCCAGCGCAAGACCGTTTCTGCTGTTTTTTTCCTGTGCGCTCCTCTCCCGTCCCGGCTTACGGATGCTTTGATAGGGAATAGCGCTCATCCGCAGACCGCATTTTACATACATGGCTTTCCGATAGGGAATATACGTATTCATCTGATGAATACGGTTTACCGCGCGTCTGGAAATCACGCGGAACCGCTCCTGCTGCAGCTTTCCCGGCGCCCTGCTCACCCGGTTATAGACCCGGTAAAAGAGCCGCGAAGATAACGATACATGATTCTTCGGCGCGGCGGAAACAATGTCATACCCTTCCAGCGCCCGCTCATACAGCGCATAAATGAGCGTCTCATCATAATCCTGCTCCACGCTGTCAAATTCAAAAATGTAATCGCCCACGGCGAGATCACGTCCGGCATTCATCGCCGCTTCCTGCCCCTGATAATAACTCATATGAATCAGGCTGACAGCGTCCGACCGATCCATTCCCTGCACAAATTCCTTCAGCTTTTCGACTGTTTTATCATCCGAAAAATCATCTGCGCAGATGATCTCAAAATTTTCAAAATGCTTTTTCAGAAATCCGTTGTACAGCATTTCCATAAACGAACGGATCTCTTTCTCCGCATTGTGAAGATACACAACACAGGAGACAAAATTTTTCTGCTTCATGCTTCTCCCTGTCCCTCACTCCTGCAAAATCTCATCCAGATCATAAACGGTATTGATTTTCCCGGAAAGCACACTGACAAAAGTAGGTGCTGTCGATGCCACCCGTATGACCGTCGGTCTGGAATCATCAATCTCTGATGCCCGCAGAATCGGCTTCATGGAAAACAACGATTCCCGGTAAGTAAAGGTATGTTCTTTTCTGATATATTTTCCGGCGAGCGCATTCATATACTTCCATGCCGATTCCGGTCTGTGCGGACATGTATTACAGTTTCCCGGCATCCGGTTTCTGCACGCCGCGTCTTCCCATCCGGCACAGGAAAATGTAGGAACCGTGTGATAATCCGTTTCATGCGGCGTAAACGTAACCGAAGTCAGGGAATGCAGACCCGTCTTTCCAAACGGCATCAGGGAAAAGAACGGTCCGTCCATCACCGTCAGCCCGACATTTTGAAGTGCCTCCCCAACCTCGCAGAGAATGATCTCGCACAGCTCATATTTTAAGGGAAATTTCTCCGTTTCCTGCCCCTTGATCTTTTCCAGAACGCTGTTGACCGACGCATAGGTCGCGTTCAGCACAAACGGTGCGCGGTACTCTGCCGTCCGGCACAAAACATGATATTCACCGGCATCCGCTGCGATGGAAAGCAGCTCCGTCTGATAACGGATCTGAACATCTGCATACTTTCCCAGCTCTTCCATGTAATAATCCCGCAGTATTTTTGCATCATAAGTGTATTCCTGCGTCAGAAATACGCCGTCACAGACATTCTCATTAAAATAAGTTTCCGCAGGCAGCTCCCGACAGGGAATCCCGGCATCCTTACAGAACTTTTTAAACTCCGCCGCGCCGGTCCAGGAAAAAGCAGCGGAGGTGGCATAGATCTGTTCAAAGCGGTCATGAATACAAAAACCGAAATCCGATACAAATCTCTGAAAATATCCTGCCGATTTCATCGCTGTCGCCAGAGAACGCGGATAATGATACCCCATATGAACTCTTGCCTGATTGATATAAGTTGCGCGCATAAACGGCTCTTTTTCCTGCTCCAGCACGATTACCTTCTGTCCCAGCTTCGCGCAGTACAGGGCGGCATATAAGCCATACAGCCCGGCGCCTATGATAATCTTATCCGCTCTCATCTTTTCCATTACAGTTCTCCGGTCTGCACCCGGTATTTACGAGTGCTCTGTAGAAAATGATACACTTATCCCTGATGCCTTTCAACACTGCCGTCCGGCTTAGTTTACATTCAACCCGCCGCAATCATAAAAGCGGCGGCTTCTTCTATTATAACGAACCATGTCCCCGTAGACAAGAATAAAATAAATCACACAAACTTCCGGATCTGTGCTATACTGTGCGTATGCTTTGAACTGCAGCAAAACCGGCATATGGTAATTCAACTGCAATACCTGAAAAGAGGGAAAAACATGACATTTATCAGAACTCACATGGACAAACTGGCAAATCATATCGTGCGGATCATCGGAAGCCTTCTCTTCCTGTTCCTGTTTTACTATGCTTTCCGCTATACGCATTACATGATTCCGCTGGAAATCGAGCGCACGGAGGTCTTAAAAGACAACATCGGCGCTAATTTCCTAAGTCTTCTCGTCTTTGCCCTGCTCCTCGCAGGACTTAAATTTTGCGACGCAAAGCTTGGCAGCCGTGCAAAAAAGATTCTGTCCGTCTGCAGTATCTTACTCTGCGTGTTCTGGATTGCCTTTGCCGGATTTTGGTGGATCAATGCCGCTGACAGAATTCCCGAGGCAGATCAGGCATTCCTGTACGGCGGGGCTTCCTATTTTATCGACGGACAATACTCCTTTCTCAATCCCGAGGGCGGCTATTTTGCAATATACCCGTATCAGCTTCCGTTAGTCTCCCTGATGGAGGGGTTCTTCCGCATCGTCGGACAGTTAAACTATCATGCCTGGCAGACCCTGAATGTATGCTTTGCGGCAGGCGTTGCGGCTTTCGGCTGGCTGTTTGTGCGCAATCTCTCGCAGTCCCTGACCGCTGCCGTAACCTATTCTCTGCTGATGGCAAACTGCTTCCCGCTGATTTTTTATACAAGCTGGGTATATGGTGAAATTCCCTGCCTGTTTTTTACGTTTCTCGCGGCATGGTGCCTTGCCGGCTATGCACGGACAGGCAGATACCGCCGGCTGTCCGGCGCGGTGATCGGACTGACCATGGCAGTCGTCACGAAAAAGAATGCCATGATCCTTGTCGTCGCATTCTGCCTGATCGGCTTTGTCTATGCGGTATGTAAAAAGAACATCCCCATTCTGATTGCCATGCTTGCCGCCATCCTCTGTCCGACAGCGATTTATTCCGGCGTGTTTAAAATGTATGAAGTCCGCTCCGGCTATCCCCATTCTGAAGGAATGCCGACCTCGCTTTTTCTGGAACTGGGATTACATGAAAGCAGCGGACGCTACGGATGGGATGACATGTCCGGTCTGCTGCTGGTAAACACAGAAGGCTGCGATTGGGAAAAGCTGGACGAAATCGGGAAAGAAAAGATTGCCGCAGATTTAGAAGTTTTCCGGTCGGATGCTGCATACACCCGCCTGTTTTTCCGCGAAAAGATCCTCTCACAGTGGAACAATCCCCTGTACCAGTCTCTCTTCTTTTCTGCAAATTACCGGGAGGAAACCATGCCCGCTGAGGGAACTTTCGTTTACGAAGTCTCTCACGGACTGTTTATGGACATTCTGCATTACAGCAACTATATACAGCTGATCATCTTTCTGGGGACGATTCTCTACTTCCTTTTATCCGTCACGCCGGGAAGTAATCTCCTGCAGCATCTGTTTTCCGTTGCACTGATCGGCGGTTTCCTGTTCTGTATCATCTGGGAGGCAAAGGGGCGCTATATGTTCCCCTATTATGTTTCCATGTTCCCGCTGGCGGCGCTTGGGTATTCCGCACTGGCAGATAAATTCACGCGCCCCTCACGGGAATGCTGATCGCAGCTACAAACGTATCCAAAACAATCTGTTACACGACAAAATTAGAGGCTGCCGCAGTCCGTTCAGAACCACGACAGCCTTCGGTTTTACGCTGTTTCTTAGAACTTACCTTCCTTCGCTGCTTCCTCGATGGTTGCTGTATGTCTTTATTTTCAGGCATTTCAGAGCCGTTTTGTGGCTGTGTGGTAGTTACTATCATCATACTATCACGCATTTTTCTTCGACTTATAATCATTTTTTTCTGTGAA
>CAZNGY010000069.1:0-6494 GCA_964572955.1 uncultured Lachnoclostridium sp. | reverse complement strand
AAAATACCGACCTCCATTCGTTAGATTATTGGTCTAACTTTTGGGGGTCGGTACATAAAAACATATTCGGAATGCTTTTTGTTAATTTATAAGCAATCGGTAACACAGGAATGCTGACAATATGTTTGGCTGTTTGTTTTTGTGATGTGTTTTGCCTGCATATTGGAATCATTAGACTGTTAAGCGTTTTATTCGGAATCTTTCACATCAGAACCGGTGAGAAGTGCATTCAATATGTAAGCATAAATATCGGCATTTCGTTCTTTCCATTTATCACAAATTGTCTGAGCAGCCTGGCTTGTAGATACTGAAAGACTAAGCTCGATTATTGCACTGTCGCGTTCTATGATTTTTAGATCAGCTATGTAATCTCCTGGAGCGTTTTCGTAAAAATCAGCATAGGATGAAACTTCGTCCCGAAGCATGTATTCCTGCTCGGCAAGA
Source organism: uncultured Lachnoclostridium sp. (assembly GCA_964572955.1). Lineage (GTDB taxonomy): Bacteria > Bacillota > Clostridia > Lachnospirales > Lachnospiraceae > UBA3775. The sequence continues at coordinate 6,050 of CAZNGY010000069.1, read as the reverse complement.
AAAATGTCGATATCATCGCGGATTTCTTTGGAAATTTTCTGATAGAAATAAGAGAGTGTTTTACGCCCCATTTCCGTAATACGGTAAAGTGTCTGGTTTCTTGTTTCTGACACCGTGATAAAGCTGTCACTGACTAATTCGCTCAGTACTTGCTGTATATTAAAATAACTTGTGTATTCTTTTTCGGTTATGAAGTTTGTAAGTTGGGCGTTTGACATGGGAAAATCGACTCTGTCAAGCATATATAGTATGATCAGCTTATAAAGCATTAATGTTTCAGGTTTCATGAAATGTATCCTTTCGCCTTATCAGTACATAAGGAATTATATTGATTAGGGTTATCATAAAAAGAACCTTGGAAAATCAGGTTTTCTTTCAGATAGCGGTTAATGGAATTAAGTACTCTCTTTTTGTCAGCGGTAAAGGCAGGCGCAGTAAGGAGTAACTTTGGTGCATCTCCTGTGATTCGGTATATGACCTTATCGGCAGGAGTATTTATCAGACAGTTGCCCAGAATGTCCAGATAACTGTTAATGTCTGTTAAATGAAAAAGCTCCGGAGAAGAAAAATAGAGTTTTTCCATCTCGGTGTCCTTAAGTATATGAAGGAGAGAAAATTTTATGCCATGAATAGGACCGGAAGCTGCCGTGCGCACGCTTTCTATCATGTCGGATTTGTTCTCTCCGGGAAGACCGAGCATGATATGTGTAATTACAGGAATACCGAATGTGTTTAATGTGCCAAGAGCTTTTTCGTAATCGTAAAAAGAGTAGCAGCGATTGAGGTACTTTTCGGTTTTGTCGTGTATTGTCTGCAATCCCAATTCGACGTAAATGGGCTTTTGATAAATTAATCTGAGTGATGAAATAAGCCTCGCGATTTCCGGATTTATGCAATCCGGTCTTGTGGCTATGCTTAGGGCACAAATATCATGTACAGCAAGGGCGGTTTCATATTTTTCTTTTAGCTCGTTGATTTCGGCATACGTATTTGTAAATGACTGAAAATATGCCAGATACTTTTCAGGTTTTTTTTTAGCAACAAGATTTTTTGCACTGTTTATCTGACGGGTGATGTTTTTTTCTCTATAGACTGAGGCAGAGGTGAAATCACCGGAACCGGACTCAGAACAAAAAGTGCAGCCGCCATAACCTTTTGAGCCGTCTCTGTTCGGACAGGTAAAACCACCGTCGATGGCAAGACGATAAACCTTGCAGCCGAATTTGTTTCGATAATAATCATTTGCTGAATAGTAGTGTTTCTTTTCCATAAAACAAATAATATCATTTTATCAATGCTACTTCAAGGATAAAGCGCAAAGATATTGGATGAAAAACGTGTTTTTACATATCTTTGATAAATTAGTACTTTTATTTTTTCGATGAATAATGTATAATCTGTTTTATACGGGCAATAGGTTTAATATACAGAACCTGTTGTAATGAAAAAAGAGCAGATTTAATCTGCCGCAAATATAAAAGGAGGCATATATTATGTCAAGATTAGTTTCAGCAAGAGACATGCTTGTAAAGGCAAAGGCTGGTCACTATGCAGTTGGTCAGTTCAACATTAACAACCTTGAGTGGACAAAGGCTATTCTTCTTACAGCTCAGGAATGCAACAGCCCTGTTATCCTTGGTGTATCTGAAGGTGCAGGAAAGTACATGACAGGTTATAAAACAGTTGTTGGTATGGTAGAAGGAATGATGGAAGAGTTAAATATCACTGTTCCTGTTGCTCTTCACCTTGATCACGGCAGCTACGAGCATTGCTATAAGTGTATTGAAGCAGGTTTCTCGTCAATCATGTTTGATGGTTCTCATTTCCCAATTGAAGAGAATGTAGAGAAGACAAAAGAACTTGTTTCTGTTGCTCATCATTTAGGAATTTCAATCGAGGCAGAAGTTGGTGCTATCGGTGGTGAAGAAGACGGCGTTGTTGGTAAGGGTGAATGTGCAGATCCTGAAGAATGTAAGAGAATTGCTGATCTTGGTGTTGATTTCCTTGCAGCAGGTATCGGTAACATCCACGGAAAATATCCTGCAAACTGGGAAGGACTCAGCTTTGAGACTCTTGATGCAATTCAGCAGCTTACAGGAGATATGCCATTAGTTCTTCATGGTGGCACAGGTATTCCTGATGAAATGATTAAGAAGGCTATCTCACTTGGTGTTGCAAAGATTAATGTTAACACAGAGTGCCAGTTAGTATTTGCAGAAGCTACACGTAAGTATATTGAGGATGGAAAGGATCAGCAGGGTAAGGGCTATGATCCTCGTAAGCTTCTTAAAGACGGTTACGAAGCAATCAAGCTTAAGGTTAAGGAGAAGATGGAAGTTTTTGGTTCTATCGACAAGGCTTGATTATAATTTCTGATAAGGACTTAATTGCATATGTGTCACAAGGCATATATGCTTGACGTGTCAGATAAAAAATAGTAAAATAACCCTGGTTTCGACCGGGGTTATTTTTGTTACTATAAAATGCCCGGCCAAAGAATATCTTTGAACAGATACAGAACATTAAGGAGATAAAAAATGTGGATTGCTGACGGATGGAAAGATTACGAAATACTTGATACCGCCTCTAAGGAAAAACTCGAAAGGTGGGGAGAATATACTCTTATAAGACCGGATCCGCAGGTTATCTGGAATACGGATAAGAAGTTGAAGGGATGGAAGAAACCGGATGCTCGTTATCACAGGAGTTCAAAAGGCGGCGGAGAATGGGAGTTTTTTTCTTTGCCGGAAAAGTGGACCATTAAATATAAAAATCTTGCTTTCTGTCTTCAACCATTCAGTTTTAAACATACGGGACTTTTTCCTGAACAGGCGGTGAACTGGGATTGGTGTTCTGATAAGATAAAGAATGCTTTGAAAGAAAAGCCGGGACGGAGAATGAAAGTTCTTAATCTTTTTGCATATACCGGAGGAGCTACGGTAGCTGCTGCAGCAGCAGGGGCAGAGGTCACTCATGTTGATGCAAGCAAAGGAATGGTGAATTGGGCAAAGGACAATGCGGCATTGTCAGGATTGTCGGATGCACCGATAAGATATCTTGTTGACGACTGCGTTAAATTTGTTGAAAGAGAGATAAGAAGGGGCAATACATATGATGCACTGATAATGGACCCTCCTTCGTATGGAAGAGGTCCTAAGGGGGAAATTTGGAAGATTGAAGATTCTATTTATGATTTTGTGAATCTTTGTTCAAAAATTTTGTCGGATGAACCGGTATTCGTGCTTATTAATTCGTATACGACCGGATTGCAGCCGGCGGTTCTTACTTATCTTCTGGAAACGTGTATAAACAAAGAAAGAAACGGAATTGTTCACTCGGATGAAATAGGAATTCCGGTGACTTCTAACGGATTAGTGCTTCCGTGTGGAGCGAGCGGAAGATGGGAGAGTTTATAAAAGGCAGTTGTGGGAGAATGGCTTTATTAGTTCAATAAAAAAGTGAAAAAATACATGTGAGCGTTCTTTGTTATAAGAGTGCAGGGGTGTTATTTGTTCATGGAACGGAGAATTGATGAGAAAAAAACAAGATGAGGAAATACAGTCATCCGACATAGTATATAATAAGGAAGGAAGAGCAAGGAAAAGAACTGACGGCTTCCTGGGGAAATTGAGAAAATGGTGGATGCTTCCGCTATATTTGATATTGGTTGTTGTTGTAATACTGTTTATTAAAAGCGGTGACGAAGATGATCCATATAAGGCGCGGTATGGCGAAAGTGTGGACGAAGTAATAGTAGGAGAAGTGTCCTATAGGATAATAAGCAGTACTGAGGATGAGGAATACATTGGTTCTTATGTAAGCAGCAGGTTAAATGCTGTGTCAGGGGATAAAATAGCGAGTTTGAGATCGTATCTTCTTTATGTGTCTGTTTTCTTTTCTGTTGAGGGGGATGATAATCTGGATTATGTGATAGATGGAAAGAAAAATCTGTACATCAGGGAAGATAAGTATGAGACGATTGTAAATTACTACAATAATGAAGATAATATAACTGAATATAAGATGACATCAAAAAAGAAGGATTTGGAAACCATGAATCCGATAAGAATGGAAGAAATTGAAATGCTCAGGGAACTTGATGGAGAGGAAAAGATTTTTGATGAAATACTTTTGACTGAGGATTTTGAGACGAGAAGGGAAATTTATGGTTTTTATGATAATGGAATATGCTATAAGGCTGAGATGGAACTTTTTAAATATAAGGATGTGATTTATAAGACAACATGGTTTGTTGATGGAAATGATAATGAAGGTACAACGGTGATTAAAGGTGTTGCTTTGCCGGAAGAATATCAGGAACGATTTAAAGAAATTTGGGATTAGAGGCAAACTGACGGGACTTTTGTTATCTATCTTATTTGAGTCTTAAAACGGAATTAATTAATGTGTGCAAAATGCACAAAAAAGAGTTTGAAAGTTTGATAATTTTGTTAAGAAATTTGTTAAAAATTAAATAAATAAATCTTGCAATTTATGCACGGATGGTATATAATTTCAAATGTTGTGACGTTGATAGCGTTGATGCGTGAGGTTGCCGCAAAAGCGGGTTTTTACGCGGAGCGAATGTCAAGTTATAGAAACTGGCGACAAGTCACTGTACCAATATGTTCTGCCAAAGGGCAGATAAAACGTGCGTAACGCAATGTTTATGTGGTATGGAGACCAAGCAAGTTAAATTGCTTGGTTATTTTTTACGGCAAAACAGGAAACGCACGGAGGAGTGTACAGTCACCGCTTGTTGCGCTGCAAAAAGTGCGAAAAGGAGGCGGCTATTATTATGGCAAGTAATGTAATGAGAATCACATTGAAAGCATATGATCATCAGTTAATCGATGCATCTGCTGCTAAGATTGTGGAAACAGCAAAGAAAACTGGTTCAAAGGTAAGCGGACCTGTTCCAATGCCTACAAAGAAAGAGGTTATCACAATCTTAAGAGCTACTCACAAGTATAAGGATTCACGTGAGCAGTTTGAACAGAGAACTCATAAGAGATTAGTTGATATCATTGCTCCAAGCCAGAAGACGAAGGATGCTTTGTCGAAGCTTGAGATGCCTGCCGGTGTTTATATCGGCATCAAGATGATCACCAAATAAATCATCTTGTTAAAATTTAGTATGACCCGAAAGGGTCCGCTGTAGATCAAACAGGAGGTAGTATCTATGAAGAAAGCTATTATGGCTACAAAAGTCGGAATGACACAGATCTTCGATGAGAATGGTGTTTTTATTCCGGTAACAGTACTTCAGGCCGGTCCATGCGTGGTAACACAGGTTAAGAACATGGAAAAAGACGGATATGAAGCTGTACAGGTAGGCTTTGGTGACATCAGAGAAGTTCTGGTAAATAAGCCTAAGAAAGGTATTTTTGATAAAGCAGGAGTTGCTTACAAGAGATATCTTAAGGAATTTAAATTTGATAATTCTGCTGAATATGCAGTAGGACAGGAAATTAAGGCGGATATCTTTACTGCCGGAGATAAGATTGATGTTTCAGGTGTTTCAAAGGGACATGGTTTCCAGGGCGCAATCAAGAGACATGGTCTTTCAAGAGGACCTATGGGACATGGTTCCAAGTATCACAGACATGCCGGATCTAACGGTCCTGCAACAACTCCTGGCCGTGTATTCAAAGGAAAGCATATGCCGGGTCATATGGGTAGCTTAAACGTAACAATCCAGAATCTTGAGGTTGTTAGAGTTGATGTTGAGAATAACATGCTCTTGGTTAAGGGTGCAGTACCTGGTGCTAAGAAATCCTTAGTCGTTGTTAAGGAAGCTGTTAAGGCAAAAAAGTAACGATTAGGAAAGGAGAGACACAAAAATGGCAAACGTAAGTGTTTATAATAAAGAAGGCGTTCAGACAGGTTCTATGGAACTTAATGATTCAGTTTTCGGTGTAGAAGTAAATACACATTTAATGCACTTAGCTGTTGTATCCCAGTTGGCAAATAAGCGTCAGGGAACACAGAGTGCAAAAACCCGTTCCGAAGTATCCGGTGGTGGAAAGAAACCATGGAGACAGAAGGGA
>CAZNGY010000068.1:0-6509 GCA_964572955.1 uncultured Lachnoclostridium sp. | reverse complement strand
CAAAGATTATTACAGAAGATACAAAGAAAGCAATGAAGAAGGTTCTTTCCGATATTCAGGACGGAACATTCGCTAAAGACTTCCTTCTTGATATGTCTGATGCAGGTGCACAGGTTCATTTCAAGGCTATGAGAAAGCTTGCTGCTGAACATCCTGCTGAAAAGGTTGGAGAAGAAATTCGTAAACTTTACAGCTGGAATGGCGAAGATAAGCTTATCAACAATTAATTCCGAACATAAAGAAATGAAAAAGGAAACCTCTCCGCTGCCTTTGGGCAGGGAGAGGTTTTTTCTTGCAAATCCTTATCAGTTGTATTATAATGCCTTTGCCTGAGAAAAACAGGAAAAACTAAACCATATGGAGGCGCATATGAAAAAGCATCTGCTTATGTGTCTGCTTGTTGTGATGTTTGCGGGTATACTTTCCGGATGCGGGAAAGGTGCTCTTGGCAACGGACAGGGCGGACAGGCTTCTTCTGATGGTTCAGTAATAGTCGGTATAACAAATGACATGGATAGTCTTGACCCACACAAAGCGGTAGCGGCAGGAACTCTCGAGGTTTTGACAAATGTTTTTGATGGTCTGTTAAAGGTTGACCCTGACGGCAGGATGCAGCCGGCAATAGCTGAAAGCTACAGCATGACAGATGATGCAAAAAAAATAACTTTTGTTCTTCGTGATGACGTATATTTTCATAATGGAGATAAGGTCACTGCAGAGGATGTAATCTATTCGCTTAAACGTGTGGCAGGAATGCTTGATGATTCGAAAGAGACAGTCAAGGTTATTCCTGCTTTTTCTATTATATCGGACATTACGAGCCATGAAAATGAAGAGGGAAAAACAGTAATTGAAGTCTCGTTGAGAGAGGCAAACACGGAACTTATTTACTATTTTAATACGGCTGTGATTCCAAAGGGGTATACTGAAATGGAATCAAAACCAGTGGGTACCGGACCTTTTGAATTCGTTTCGTATTCACCAATGGAAAGTATAGTTTTGAAGAAAAACGAAAACTACTATGGGGAACAGGCACATATACCTATGGTAACCTTTAAAATATACGGAAGTACAGATGATGCATTTATGGAACTTATGGCAGGTAAGATTCATATATATCCGTATCTTTCAGCCGATGAGGCTGCACAGCTTGAAGGTGTGATGGATGTGGTGTCGGGAGAACAGAGTCTGGTGCAGGCATTGTTTTTAAATAATGAAGAAGGACCGCTAAAAGATAAAAGGGTTCGTCAGGCAATAAACATGGCTGTAAACAGGGAAGAGATTAATTCCATTATGTCCGGAGGATATTCGACTGAAATAGAAACCGGAATGTTTCCAAGTTTCAGGGAATATTACAACCGGTCAACTTCGGATGTTTATGAATATGATGTGGAATCTGCAAAAAAACTTCTTGCGGAAGCAGGATATGAGAATGGATTTGAACTTGAAATAACTATCCCCGGTAACTATCAGTTTCATATCAGCACAGGTGAAATAATAGTAAGCCAGCTTCAAAAGATAGGGATAGATGCGGTCATCAGGCAGGTTGACTGGTCCGCATGGCTTGAAAAAGTTTACACGGACAGGGATTATCAGGCAACAATAATCGGATTGGATGCAACAATGGCACCGGGAGATGTACTTGCAAGATATCAGTCTGATCACAATAGAAATTTTGTTAATTATTTCAGTGATGATTATGATTTGTTTTATAAGACTGCGTTGGAATCTTCTGACGAAAATGTAAAAAAGGAATATTACGGCAAATGTCAGGAACTTTTAACGGAAGATGCAGTGTCGGCATATATTATGGCACCGGCACTTACGGTTGCAGTTAACAAATCACTTAAAGGATATACTTTTTATCCGGTTTATTTCATGGATATGAGTAAAGTATATTGGGAAAATTAGAATTCATACGGCAGGGATGCAGTCGTTTTTGAAAATTGAAAGGAGGTCGCCATGTATTACATAAAGAAAACATTGTCGTTAGCGGTTACGATTTTATTTATTACGATGGCGGCATTCTTTCTGTTTTCAATTTTGCCTGGAGATGCGGCAATTGTAAATCTGGGGACAGAGGCAACGGATGAGAACCTTGAATCATTGAGAGAGGAAATGGGGTTAAACAAAAATGCTGTTGAAAGATATGCCGATTGGCTTGGAGGTGTTCTGAAAGGAGATTTTGGAGAATCTACTTACTATAGGATTCCCGTAAGCGAGCTTATTTCGGAACGTATACAGATAACATTTTATCTTGCACTACTGGCTTTGGTGCTGATAATTTTATTCTCCGTGCCATTGGCAGTTATTGCGGCAAGATTTAAGGGGACACTGGCAGACAGAGTTATACTTGCAATGTGTCAGGTATTGATGGCAGTTCCTGGATTCTTTCTGGGAATAATACTGATATTTGTTTTTGGGTTGATTTTGGGAATTATGGATGTGGGAGGATACATTTCTCCGTATGTAAGTATTTCAGCGTTTTTGCGGTACATGATTTATCCTGCACTGGCAATTGCTATTCCTAAAAGTGCGATGGTTATAAGGTTTTTAAGAAGCAGTATTTTGCATGAAACAAATAAAGATTATGTCAGAACGGCAAGGGCATTCGGTGCAACGGAAAATTGTGTGATGTACAGACATGTTCTGAAAAATGCAATGGTTTCAACCATAACTTTTTTGGGAGTTGTCGCTGCTGAGATTCTTGCAGGTTCCGTAATAGTTGAGCAGGTTTTCGGAATACCTGGACTGGGAAGACTGCTTGTCTCATCTGTGGAGGTGCGGGATTATAATGTTTTGCAGGCTGTAATGCTATATATAGGATGTACGGTGGTTACGGTGAATTTTCTGGTGGATATGCTTTATCATCTGGCAGATCCGAATATAAAATAATTTTGTTATGAAAAGTTTATGTTATCGGATGAATCTGGAGGAGTAATGAGGAAAAATACGGGTTTTTATATAGGATTGATACTAACGTCGGCAATTGCCCTTATGGCACTCACGGGATGTGTTTATACACCGTTTGGACCGGAAGAAGTAGACGGCACGGCAAAATTTCTTTCACCCGGGCTGAAGCATCTTTTTGGAACTGACAACCTGGGGAGAGATGTTTTTTCGAGGTGCATGAAAGGTGTCGGTACAACTATGCTTATAAGTTTGAGTGTAGTCGGTATTGGCTTGTTTTTCGGTATTATTGTAGGAGCATTTACAGGTTACTTCGGCGGAATCGTTGATGAAATACTTATGAGAATAAATGACGTGATGGCCAGCTTTCCGAACATATTTCTGGCACTTGTTTTTGTAAGCATTTTTGAATCATCCGAAAAAAACGTTATAATTGTACTGGGAATACTGTTTATACCGGGATTTGCAAGAGTTGTAAGAGGTGAGTATAAAAAAGAGAGAGAAAAAGAATATGTCAAAAGCATGAGACTTTACGGTGCAGGGCATATCAGAATAATGTTTGTGCATATACTTCCGAATATCAGACATTCGCTTGTTTCATCGGCAGCGATAGGCATTAATAATGCAATTCTTGCTGAAGCGGGATTAAGTTATCTGGGTGTGGGAGTACAGCCGCCGGTACCAAGTCTGGGCAGAATGTTATCTGAGGGGCAGACATATATTTATATTGCTCCGTGGAACTGTATTTTTCCTGGAGGTATGATAGTTTTAGCTGTCATGGGAATATCATTGATTTCTGAGGGATTTGAAAATTCAGAACATGGACTCGAAAGATTAAAAAAAAGTGTAATAAAAAAATATAATAACAATAGGAATAAAATAATATATGAAGAAGGAGAAAACAGTAATAAGGAGAGGGCTCTTGACGTCAGAGGATTGTCGGTTGCAGTAAATAATGATGGAAAACTTACGGAAGTGGTGCATGATGTCTCTTTCTTCGTGGAAAAAGGAGAAATTCTGGGAATACTCGGTGAAAGCGGAAGCGGAAAGAGTCTGAGTATGCAGGCTGTGATGGGACTGCTCGGAAGCAGAGCGATTGCGTGCATGGATAAATGTGAATTAAACGGAACGGATTTGACAATGTGCTCAAATAAGGAACTGGTAAAGCTTCGTGGAAAAAACATTGCACAGGTTTTTCAGGAACCGATGACAAGTCTTAATCCATCAAAAAAAATCAGATGGCAGCTGGAAGAAATTCTTAGAAACAAAAGGACGGAAAAGTGTAAATATGATGAACTTCTTGACGAGGCGTTAACAGAAGCGGGAATTGAAGAAAAAGAACGTATCTTAGATTCTTATCCATCGGAAATCTCAGGAGGACAGAGGCAAAGAATTCTTATTGCAATGGCAATTCTTCTGCATCCTGAACTTGTAATATTTGATGAACCGACAACAGCGCTTGATGCGTCAGTAGCGGAAAAAATTATTGAAAGTCTCAGAAACCTTCATAAAAAGTACGGAATGTCGATAATTTTTGTATCTCACGACATCAAAGTGGTAGGAAGTCTGTGCGAACGTATACTTGTAATGAAGGACGGACGGATAATAGAAACGGGGGAAACAGAAAAAATTCTTTGTTCTCCGTCGGAAGAGTATACAAGGGAGCTGGTTGAAGCAGGAAAGGGATATGCAGCAGAAAAAACAAAAGAATTCGGAGAAGAAGTTTTAAAACTCGAAAATGTCAGTGTGTCATATGGCAGAAGAAGCATGTGCGGCAAAAGAAATCGGATGATGGTGGTTGATAATCTGAGTTTTTCTGTAAGAAAGGGTCAGACAATAGGAATTCTCGGAGAAAGCGGAAAAGGAAAAACGACACTGTTGAAGGCAATATCCGGAATGGTTGACTACAGCGGAAAGATTTACAGAGAAGGCAGAATAGCACAGGTTTTTCAGGACCCGTACTCAAGCCTTAACCCGTCCATGAGTGTCGGAAGACTTCTTACAGAAGTGGTGAAGATAAATTTTCCGGAGGTAACAGCTTCGGAGAGAATGAGACTTGCAGAGGAAACGATAGTAAGTGTGGGACTTGATAAAGCAATGCTTGAGAGGATGCCTTCTGAATTATCAGGAGGGCAAAGACAAAGAACGGCAATTGCAATGGCTGTTATTTCAAAACCGGATATAATCCTTCTTGATGAGCCGGTAACGGCACTTGATGCGACCATACAGGTTAAGATACTTAAACTTCTTGATGAGCTGAAAAGAAAAAATAATCTTACTTATCTTATTATATCGCACGATGAAAAACTGATTAACAATATGTGTGACGGATGCATAAGAGTTTAGCTGCCGGATGACAAACAGCAGTCTGTCAGATTTATAAGCAATAATATACCGTATAGTAGAAATATATTTTTGTTATGCGGTATGTAAGGAATTGTTGTTAACAGCTTATAAGAGGTCTGAAAAAAGAAAAAATAAGCTTGACATATTCGGGAGGGTATGATAACCTACAAAAGGTATGAATGCAAAAGCAGAGTTTCCGCTCTCACCTTCAGCCTGTAAGCAGCGCAAAAAGGTTTAAGAAATGAATATAACCATAGGTTTATTTATTACGGGCGGAATCTTTAGTTCCGCTTTTTTTGTTGCGTTCATTGATTGTTTATCTTCTTTAAAGGGTTGGAGGTGTTAAATATCGCAGATTTAATGATGAACGAACAGATCAGAGACAAGGAAGTTCGTGTACTTGGAGAAAACGGTGAACAGCTTGGAATTATGTCAGGAGCAGAAGCTTTGGCAAAAGCTAAAGAAGCTGGTCTTGATCTTATAAAGATTGCTCCTAAGGCTGAACCACCTGTGTGCAGAATAGTTGATTATGGAAAGTATCACTATGAACAGCTTAAGAGAGTAAAGGATGCCAAGAAAAAACAGAAGGTAACTGAAGTTAAAGAAATCCGTTTATCACCAAATATTGATGTTAATGATTTGAATACAAAAGCAAATCAGGCGAGAAAATTCATCACTAAAGGAGATAAGGTAAAGGTTACTCTTAGATTCAGGGGACGTGAGATGGCTCATGTGCAGACCGGAAAGGAAATCATTGAAGGTTTCACTGAAAAGCTTGCAGATTGTGCCAGCGTTGATAAACCAGCCAAGATGGAAGGCAGGAGCCTCGTGGTAATCTTGACAAAAAAGAGAGATAACTAGTGTCATCTACGGATAGGCAGGATTTATTAAGGAGGATTATATTATGCCAAAAATGAAGACAAGCAGTGCAGCTGCTAAAAGATTTTCTAAGACCGGAACAGGAAAACTTAAGAGAATGAAAGCCGGCAAACAGCACATTTTAACAAAGAAGTCCACAAAGCTTAAGAGAAATCTCAGAAAAGCTGCAATGACTGATAAGACAAATGAAAAGAACATGAAGAAGATTTTACCATACTTATAAGTTGGAGATCGGACAGAATGAATACATCGGGTTTGTGTCTGCGCTGCATTCACGAACCTATATCAGGATAAGCAGCGCAGAAAGAGGTAAATTATGGCAAGAATTAAAGGTGGCTTAAACGCTAAAAAGAAACATAACAGAGTTTTAAAGC
>CAZNGY010000067.1:0-6551 GCA_964572955.1 uncultured Lachnoclostridium sp. | reverse complement strand
TCAGTACAATATTATTGAAAGTGAAGGAAATGAGGATGTTAAGGCATGTGTTGATGAATTTGTAGAGCGAGCAAAAGATATTCGTGATGGAAATGTAGATCCAGCGGTGGATAATATGCTTAAAATTTGTCATGATGCAAGATTGGTATCAACAGATATCAGAATGTATCACCCTGATGCAGAGGCGGATCCGGAAAGCAAACTGTTCAAATGTGTAGAAAATGTTTACCGTATTTGGAAAGAAACGGAGAAAGATAAAGCTGCACAGCTAATCTTTTCTGATCTGGGAGTACCTTCAACAGATAAGGAAAAATTTGGTGTGTATCAGTTTATAAAAGAGGAACTGATAAAAAAGGGAATACCGGGTGAGGAAATCTGTTTTATACATGATGCCAAAAATGATAAACAGCGTAGTGACATGTTTGCAGATGTAAGAAATGGAGTAAAACGTATTATTTTAGGTTCTACGGAAAAAATGGGTACCGGAACTAATATACAAGACAGGCTTTATGCTTTGCATGAAATTGATGTTCCCTGGAGACCTTCAGATGTAGAGCAAAGGGAGGGGCGTATACTAAGACAAGGCAATATGTATGATTTTGTGGAGATATACCGTTATGTTACAAAAGGTACGTTCGATGCGTATAATTGGAGTATTATTGAAAATAAGCAGAAATTCATTTCACAGATCATGACGAACGGAGATGTAGCACGTAATTGTGCTGATATTGATGAGGCTGTACTGAACTATGCGGAAATGGTTGCAATTTCCTCCGGAAATCCACTAATAAAGGAAAAAATGACGGTGGATGCAGAAATTTCAAAATTGAATCTACTGAAGCGGGAGTATACTGCAGGACAATACAGATTGGAGAAAGAATTAACACAGGTTCTTCCCGAACGTAAAGAAAAGTATGAGCATATTATATCTAATATTGAAAAAGATATTGCCAGACGTGATGCAAGTGAACTGTACCAATCCGGAAACGTGCAGGAAGTTATTGTAGAAGGAGAAGGGCAGGAAGATAATGTTGCTTTTGCCATGAAAATTCATGATGTTGTGATTACAGAACGAAAGAAAGCCGGAGAAATAATTCAGGACCTGATGGCTAAAATCGAAAGTGATGGAAAAGTTATTACTTTTGGTGAGTATGCATCATTTCCAATCGGTATTTCAAAATCAAGAGATATATTTAATGATGGATGGAAGTATAATTTTAGCATACTTGGAGAAATGACCTATACAGTAGAAGCAAATCGTTTGACAGATGTCGGAAACATCACAAGGATTCAAAATGCTGTAAAAGGTTTTGAGAAACATCTTGGTGAATACCGACAGAAATTATCGGAAGTAGAGGCGGCTCTTGTATCGACAAAGGAAGAATTTGAACGACCGTTTGCGAAAGAAGCTGAACTAAAAAAGCTGTTAGACAGACAGCAGGAATTAAGTGAACTTCTTTCGGTAGAAGAACCGGATAAAGAAAAAAATGCGGAAGTCACTATATCCGCAAATAGAAAAGTAGTGTAATAATCGATTTTTTCATAAGACCACTTGTACTGATACGTGCAGGTGGTCTTAGTACGTTATAGAAGAATAATGGAGTGTATTGTAAAAGAGAGAAAATGCGAAAAAGGTGTTGATTAAAGCAAACAAAAATGGTAATATTACAAGTGATATAACAAAGAAAAAAAAGTAATATTCGATTTTGGAGGTATTTATGCCAACATTAGAAGATAAGGAAGATTGTGATATAAAAAAAGCAGAGAAAAAAAAGAAACAACCAAGATTTCACAGATCTAAAATGTTTCCGGAGCTGATTGATACACCTGTATATAATGAAGAATTATTGCAACGTACATACGATGGCATCATACAAAATATTAGGGTGGAAATGGACAAGAAAGGGTTGTCGATCCGAGGCTTATCGGAAATATCAGGAGTTCATTTTTCCCATCTGTCAAACATGTTCAGCGGAAAATGCAACATAGGTTTGGATGCGTTGATCAGACTATCCTATGCGTTACAGCTTGCACCTGCGGAGGTGTTTCCCTATGATTTTAACAAAAGAAAAACAAACGGTCAGAGGTTCGATGAGATTACAAAGGATTTAGACTTGGCAAGTAGTAATATGTTGTTGGATCAGATTATGATTATTGCTAAGGATTTGAAGCGTGTAAAAAGGGAAGGAATGACTGGTAAATAGTAAAAATAGGCTCTGTTGCGGTTTTGGCATACAGAGCCGTTTTATTTGTATGTATGTTAGACAGTTAAAAAAAGAATAAAGTGTTGGCTTTCACACAAACGCTTAGCACATTGGAAATAGGTATCATGCTGTTTAAGTGTAGAAATTAGGAGGTGTTGGCAAAGAAATGGAAACAATGGGAAGAATATTGACATTGTCCCACAAGGGGATTTTTTACTACGCATATGAAACAGATGCAGTTGTAATCCATAATCTCATGGGATACAAATTAACGACAGCATCTTCCAGCAAACAAGTAAGCTGCGGTTTTCCGGAGAGTACACTTATAAAGGTTCTTCAAAAGTTGAAAACTTTGGAGATATCTTATCGTGTATTCAAACCGACGAAGGATAATCCGGTTAATAAAATAAAAGAAGAAATATTTCCGGACAATCATAATTATGAAAAGTTTAGTAAGCGTTCAGATTTTTCGGAAGCCTATGCCTTTCTAAGTGAAATATGTGATAAATGCCGGGAATATCAAAATAAACCATCAAAATCTATGAATGGGATGAAAGTAGTGGTTGATTTGGAGAGTGAAGAAGCATTTCATTATTTTTCTATGATCAAGCAGAAGCTGGATGAAAAAGGAGCAAATTATGAATAGACGGATATTTGTGGATATGGATGGTGTCCTGGCTAAATGGGAAGATGCTTCTTTGGAGGAAATGACTTCGCCGGGATTTTTTCTAAGCAGGATTCCTGATCAGAATGTATGTGATATGTTTGCCTTGCTTCAGGAAAAGGCACGTGAGGGAAAACTGGAGGTGTTTATTCTTTCTTCTTATCTGTTGCCTATTTCAAAGGAAGAAAAAATTGAATGGAATAAGCGGCATACGCATATTCCGGAAGAAAATCAGATTTATGTACCGTATGGAGAAAGCAAGGCTGACGCATTAGAAAATATTGGAAGCATCAGAAAAACAGATGTATTGATTGATGATTTTACAAGAAATTTGAAAGAATGGTCAGGAATTGCAGTAAAACTATACAACGGTATCAATGGTACTCATGGGACATGGAATGGGTATAGCATACATAATAATATGTCCGCAGAAAAAATGTTTTTGCAATTAGATGCAATTTCTCTTATGGAAACAACGAGGCTGGAACATATGGAAAAGGATAACGCAGTAAAACATGGGGTGAGAAGATGAAAAGGAAAATATTATCAAGAGCACCAACGAAAAAATACGGAGGTGCTGATTATGTCTGAGCGAAAGAAGCCTGGAGCAAAATCATTTGATGGAAAAATGAAAGATAAACCATTTCAAATAGTGGAAAGGGCACAGGCTTTTTCGGCAAAAATATTCATAGATTCAGCAGGTGCTCAAAAGGAATACAGGTTTACAATCTGTAAGATTATTCAAACTTTAAGCTGTGAATTGATATATAACACAAGAATTGCAAATTCGTATGATTTAGAAAGTCCTGAACGTTTGGAAACACAGAACAATGCACTTGAGGTTATGGAAAAAATAAATGATCTTCTGCCGGTGCTAAGACGTTGCAGATGTATAACAATCGGGCAGGAATCGGAACTGACAAAGGATTTATCGGCTTTGAAGTTTGGTTATATGAAATGGATGGAAAGTGATCAAAGGAGGATTGCATACAAAAATAAATAATTGGCAGGGGGATAGCTGTCATACAGTACGCTCGTAGCAACCTGTGGTCCCGCTCCTTCTGGGGTGTCAACTCGAATGGCAACCGCAATGGGTTCAATGTCAACTCTACGGGTCAGGTCAACGATAACAACGTCGCTAACGAGTTCGCTGTCGCTCCCGCTTTTTACGTTGTGTGTATGCTTTACGGAGTATATGTGAGATAAAAAGGTATGGCTATTCCGTTCCCGTCGGATACATAGTTATTCGGGGATAAAAGATATAATTTATGAAATACAATCAAAACGGTTTTGAAATCAGTTTTTCTTCTGTTGTTACAGACGAAGGGATAAAGGGAATACGTCTTGAAAAGGACAGGAAAGGGAATATAACGTTTTGGGATGATGTAACAGATTCGTATTTATCATGGAATTTGTCTTATGAGCAAATTTATTATGAATTGTACGAATGCTGGCATGAAAGAATCAAGTCAAAAAAGTATTCCAAAGAAGCATATGCGTTTGAAAGGAATATAGGTCATCGGTTAGATGCTTTAACGAAACGGATCATGAATCTTTCGTGGAAACCGGGCGGATATTTTGATTTTAAGGTTCATCATCCGGAAAGAATCATCAGTGCACCTTATTATCAGGACAGAATTGTGGAAGAATGGCTAACAGAAAGATTTATAAAGCCATACGTTGAAAGAAAATTACATCCTAATAATGTTGCCTGCCGGGAAAATAAAGGACCTCCGGCGGCACAAAATGAAGTAAAGCGTATTTTGGGAGAAATGTACAATAAATATGGGAAAAATTTTTATTTTCTTCAATGTGACATACAAGGGTACTATGACAATTTAAGCCATGAGAAAATCAAGGAACAATTTTGTGGAATGCAGGCTCTTGGATATATTCTGTTTTGCAATATCATTGATGATTGGGTAAAAACTGACGGATATGCTGCCTGTGCAGATCCTTTTCGTCAATATGGTGTGCCGAAGGGAAATTTACCTAGTCAATGGATAGGCATTATGTATCTGAATGATATTGATTGGTATTTGGAACGAAGGGAAGATTGTGAGGGAAATATTCGTTATATGGATGATTTCATCGCATTTTTTGAAACGAAACAGTCCTGTAAGGATTGCAAAATAAAAATAGAGCAGTATTTACGGGATAATGATATGGGTGTACGTTTACACCCTTTAAAGACTGTATATGCTCCCATTTCACGAGGATTTAGTTTTTGCGGATGGCATTATACGATGAACGATCGTGGAGAAATTTCGTTACATGTGAAAAAAGACAGAAAAAAGCTGATCAAGAAGAAATATCAAAAAACAGCAGAGGATTATTATGTGGGTAAACTTTCTTTGGGAGATGTGAAAGCGAAGCTGAATGGCACAAATGCCTTTTTAAAGCAGGGAGATACGGAAGAATTTCGACGGTATTTGTCAAAACGTTATGTTTTTACGCATGATGAAGAAAGTTTTTATCATAGAAACAAGAAAATTTAAAAGATTGATTAACAAGGAGGATACTTACCTATGGAAAAAGGTAAAAAAATGGCAAAATTTATGAAATGTCATGTGAAACGTTTTATATCCAGCGGCTTAGTAGCAGCTCTGTTATTAGGTCTGTTTACAGCTACGGATATATATTATGATGCACCGACAGGACTGACGGTGCAGGCGAAAGAATTGGAAGGAATGACAGGTAGTGTATCTGTTCCGGTATGGAATGTAAATAATATTCCGGCAAGGGATACGAGTGGCACTACAAAGTATTATTATGCCGGAAATGCGTTTTATGCACTGAATCAGTTTGGAGATGGAGTGCAGCAATCAGATTCCGGAACAAGTGGTCATTTAAAAGTATATAGCGATTCCGGCGGTGCACGATTAGTTGAAACAACCTATAACGGAAAAAAAGCAGTAAAAGGTAATTATAGTGGCGGTTCTGATTTTAATACATACTATCAGCGTACAGATATTGATTTTTCCAAAACATGGGAATTGATGGATACGGATGCGGTATGGGATGATCAGTATCTTTTTGCACAGTATAAAACAAACGCATTTGCTTATGTAACAAGTGCATTTGCTCCTACTATTTTAAATACTGTAAATGATTGGTATGAAAATGGTTTTTCCTATGATGGAAGTGCTAATTCAAGACCTACGATTGCAGCTTCCGGCCAATCGTGGTTTTCGGAAGCTGAAAAAAATGCAGTAAAGGGTGCAACGGTAACAACCGATGGTAATGAAGGAAGTTCTAATACGGATTCATCATCAGACACATTAAATGATGCAAAATTATTTGCACCATCTATTGATGAAATGTATTATAATCCGGTGCAGATTGAAACTGTTATCGCAAATCTTGCTGCGGATAAGTCCGACGTGTACAATGCTACGTCGTGGCAGTACGCTCGTAGCCTCCTGTGGTCCCGCTCCTTCTGGGGTGTCGGCTCGAGTGGCAACCGCAGTGGGTTCATTGTCAACTCTACGGGTCAGGTCGGCGGTGGCAGCGTCGCTCACGAGTTCGCTGTCGCTCCCGCTTTTTATCTTGACCTGGAACAGGTCAAAATGGCACGAAGTGCCCAAGCAGGAACGAATGTGACTGCAAATGCTGCGTTAGCAGCATATAATCCGAATAATATCAGCGGAGATATAAAGTTTTTGATTCGGGATGATTCTTTT
>CAZNGY010000066.1:0-6822 GCA_964572955.1 uncultured Lachnoclostridium sp. | reverse complement strand
CAGGTTGATGTCGTAGTGCTTGACAGCGCACATGGACATTCTGCAAACGTACTTAGGGTAGTGCGAATGGTAAGAGATACATTCCCTGAACTTCAGATTATTGCAGGTAATGTAGCTACGGCAGAAGGAACGGAAGCACTTATTAAAGCAGGAGTTGATGCAGTTAAAGTTGGAATCGGACCTGGTTCAATTTGTACGACACGAGTTGTAGCAGGGATTGGTGTTCCACAGGTGACAGCAGTTATGGATGCATATTCAGCTGCAAAAAAACATGGAATCCCTATTATTGCAGATGGAGGAATCAAGTATTCAGGTGATGTTACCAAGGCAATCGCTGCAGGTGCAAACGTATGTATGATGGGCTCCATCTTTGCAGGATGTGATGAATCACCGGGATCTTTTGAGTTGTTCCAGGGAAGAAAGTACAAAGTATATCGTGGAATGGGCTCAATTGCTGCTATGGAAAACGGAAGCAAGGACAGATATTTCCAGGAGAATGCAAAGAAGCTTGTTCCTGAAGGTGTTGAGGGACGAGTTGCATATAAGGGGCTTGTCGAGGATACGGTATTCCAGCTTATGGGTGGTCTTAGATCAGGTATGGGTTATTGCGGATGCAGAAATGTGGAGGAACTTAAGGAAAACGGAAAGTTTGTTAAGATTTCAGCTGCGTCACTCAGAGAGAGTCATCCACATGATATTCATATCACTAAGGAAGCTCCAAACTACAGTATAGATGACAAATAAAATGATTAATACAGAAGGCTGATACGAAAAAATAGAGTCCCGGTTACGCAGGGACTCTGTGAAACTATTCGTATCAGCTCTTCCTGTTAATCAGACGGATTAATTTCAGATATTATGATATAGCGTTTATTGATTTATAAAAACACATAGATGTTTTTGTTTTTTTATAAATTAATAAATACATGGGAGGAGAACTGCATGGCAACCATGTCGAAAAGAGAGTGGAAGAGAAGGAGAAGAAGAAAGAGAATGATAAAGCATTATTCAATGCTTGCAGGGTTTGCTCTTATCGTTATTCTTGTGCTTATTTTTTTGATAAAACTTATTACTCATCTTATTATCGGAAATGACGGTATAATAAAAAAGGCCGGAAAGATTGAAATAGAAAAAAAACTCCTTACAATAGATTCAAATACCAGATCAGGACAGGAGTTGGAGGATGTGAAAGGAATAGTAATTCATAATACCGGGGAAGCAGGTATTTCAGCGGATGATATGTGGAGTTACTATGAGTCATTAGCAACATCAGATGATACTTCTGAATCAATGCATTTTATTGTTGACACGGATGGAGCGATTATTCAGTGTATTCCATGTAATGAAATAGCATTTCATGCATTGAGTAAAAACAGTTCAGATATTGGAATTCAATATTGTTACACAAGTGAATCCGGAATAATGTCAGATAAAACATATAATGCAATGGTTGAACTTGTAGCTGAACTTTGTGACGAATACAAACTGACTACGGCGGATATAAGTCTTCATTATGATGTAACAGGTCGTCTCTGTCCGGCTTATTATGCAGAAAACTCAGAGGAGTGGCAATCTTTTTTGGATGATGTAAGTAAAAAATTAAGATAAGACTAAGATAGGAAAAAGACAGGTAGAGGTTGTGTTTTTGCCCGTTGCATAAAAACTTGTCTTAAAGGAAACATAATGGTGGATTTTAGCGAATACAGTGATGAGCTCATAGAACTTTTTAAACAGCTCTGTGCCATACCGGCACCTACAGATCATGAAGACGAAAGAATAGCTTTTATTGCAAACTGGTATGCTGATAATGGACTTTTGAATTTTGAAATTGACAGCATAGGAAATGTTTTGTATTTTTTCGGATTGAAAAGCTATAATCCGATTCATCTTTATACAGCACATGTTGATACTGTTTTTTCAGAAAATACTGTATTGAATCCCAAAATAGAAGATGGGGTATTGTATTGTCCAGGGTCTGGAGATAATACCGCCAACCTTGCAATAATGATGATGACAGTTAAAGTGCTTTCAGATATTGGTTATGAGCCGCCGTGCGGTCTTATTTTTGCTGCTGATATTGGAGAGGAAGGCTTAGGTAATCTTAAAGGAATTAAGGCTGTATTTGGAGAATACGGGGTGCGTATTGAACAGGTGGTTGCACTGGATCTTGCGTATGGTACGGTTATAGACAAGGCAATCGGGTCAAAAAGGTTCAGGATTAGTACTGAAACCAGAGGCGGACATGCACTGAATGATTTTGGTACACCAAATGCAATTGCAGTTTCAGCATCAATTATAAGTGATCTATATCGTCAGATACTGCCTATAGAAGGAAGGACTACATATAATATCGGCACTATATCCGGAGGTACGGCGGTCAATGTGATTGCATCGTCGGCAGAATTCTGTTATGAGTTCAGATTTGACAAAAAGTCTTCAGGAGAGTATATGGAAAAAAAGCTTAATGAGATAATTTCCCAAAATGTATCTTCAGAGATAAGTATTAAATGTGAACTTATAGGGGAAAGACCATGTATGGGAAATCCTGATGAGACAAAGCAACAGTTCCTTGCTGATAAAACGGTTAACTGTTTGAGAAACCCTGAATGGTCAAAGGCCGGTTATAAAAATGAGATAAATTTTGTTTCTGGTTCTACTGATTGCAATATTCCTTTATCAAAAGACATTCCGTCAATCTGCATGGGGCTTGCATATTCAGAGGGACATCATACATTAAATGAATATACCAGACTTGACAGTCTGGTACCTGGACTTGCATCTTTATATACTTTTATATGTGAATAAAAAAACCTGCATATCAAATGATATGCAGGTTTTTTTTACTGTAAAGTTTGATTTTCAATTATAGGTGTCATTTTTATCAGCCAATTTTATTCACTTCTGAGTGCTAGGACAGGGTCTTTTTTTGCGGCCGTTTTTGAAGGAATAAGTCCGGCTATGAATGTAAGGAACATACTTATCAGTACAAGTATGACTGCACCTGTCATAGGAAGTCTGGAAATTGTTTCAACCTTGGTTAGGTGTTTAATTATCAGATTAATAGGTATGTTAAGAATAAGAGTAACAATAATACCTATCATACCGCTTACAAAACCTACTGTAATAGCTTCAGCATTGAAAACATGACGAATGTCCTTTTTGGAAGCACCTATAGCTCTAAGTATACCAATCTCTTTTGTACGTTCAAGGACTGATATATAGGTTATGATACCTATCATGATACTTGATACAATAAGTGAAATTGAAACAAAGGAGATAAGAACATAGGAAATGATATCAATTATTTTAGTTACGGAAGACATCATAAGTCCAACATAGTCGGTGTATGTTATTCTGTTTTCCTCGCTCACATCATTATTGTAATCATCAATGATTTCCTTCAGTTTGTTTTTGTCATCAAAACTTTTTGCATAAATATTAATTCTTAAAGGATCCTCAAGATAACATAATCCAAACTTTGAAAGTATTTCGTCATATGTTAAATCAGAGTAAATATCTTTTTTGCATTTTTCGAAAAGTTTGGCAAGTTCTTTGACTGATTTTCCTCCGATATAATTATTAAGCATTTCTGCAAGTTCATCATTGCTTAATGAATCAAATTCAGAACTGAGATTTGAGGAATAAAGCATGGTTATTGCCTGGGTTGCTGTTGAAGTAAACATTGCTTCAATTTCCTCATTGGAAAGAGAGGAATAGAGCTGCATGAGCATGGTCTGTAATTCCTCGTTGCTCAGTTCAAGCAGAGAATTTAGTGAACTTTCATCCATACCGGTTATACCAAGATTATCAACGGACATGTTTCCATTTTTAACGTTTTCAAGAGCAGTTATCATGGATTCTATTATAAACTGCTTCTTTGATTCGGTATCAGGATATGATTTGTTATATTCAGCCACCATTGCCTGGATTTCTTCATCACTTGGAGCGGCATAAATGTTAAGGAAGAGAGAAGCTTTTTCGCCTGCTGTAAGTGAATCAACATACTTTTTGAATTCTTCTGCCTTATTTTCTTCAGTAGTATCTGCTGAATCGGAATCCTCAAAAGGACGACCGGAGAGTATATTTATATCCTGATTGTCAAGCTGTGACTTTACTATATCGGAATCCTGAATTGCATTAATATAGTATTCCGTAAGAGCACTGGTATAGGCAATAGAACCGCCTTGTATAGAGGTTGCAACAGAATCCTCTTTAATACTGATTATGCCTACAAGATTAATTGTCTGTGAGTCTTCGATTACTGACATCATATAGTCTGTATCAGATGACATGTCAATGTATTTTCCGGTTGATTCATCAAATTTGTAATAATCAGTAGGGAGCACAAGTTTATATGATAATCCTAGAATATCTTCTATATCATATACCGTATCTTCAGTATCCATGTTTTCGGCATATTCGCCGCTGCCCATATTGGTCATGGCATTATAGAACATGTCATAAAGAGTACTGGCGTCCTTTAAACCAAGAGCGTAGAGTGTAAGGTCATAAATCTGATTGTATTTATCTACTACGAGTACACATTCATTTGCACCGGCTGGCCATCTTCCGGCAACGAGGTTATATTGTGATTCCATGAGTACTTGATTATCCAACATCTCGACCCAGATATTACTCATAAAGGACATTCCCATACTGCTTCCTGATGAAGATGACATCATTTCGGAACCGCTTATATCAAAAGGATTAACCCTTAAAACCGTATCCTGACTATTAAGGAAGATGTTTGGCTGAACGTCGTATGAATATTGAACAGCATTAGTGCAGTTTTTTATCTCTTCTGATGAATCCAAAAAAGTCTTGAAATCTTCAAGGTTATTCTTTTTTGAATCTGCTACCATTGCCTGAAGAGCCTGTGATACAACATTTTTGGAATAGATTTTATTTTTTTCATTGTCAGGATTTTCGTATGAACTCATCATTGCTTCCATAATACCGGTCATGTCAACAATGTCTTTTTCAATAGTGACAGGGTAAGATGAGAGTGTCTCTTCTTCAACAGAATCGATATATTCCTGAATGCCGTTTGAGAGAGAAAGTATGAGAGCAATACCTATTATACCGATGGAGCCTGCAAAAGCGGTAAGAAATGTTCTGGCTTTTTTTGTCATAAGATTGTTAAGAGAAAGAGAAAGTGCTGTTTTTAAACTCATTGAAGTTTTAGCATTTGAAAGTCGGGATTCCTTCTCCTGTATAATTTCGTTACCTGTTACCGGCATGGTATCATCAGTTACATTACCATCCAAAAGCCTGATTATTCTTGTAGAGTACTGTTCGGCAAGTTCAGGGTTGTGGGTAACCATTATAACAAGTTTATCTTTAGCAACCTCTTTTAATAAATCCATTATTTGTACAGATGTTTCAGTATCAAGAGCACCGGTAGGTTCATCAGCAAGGAGAATATCAGGATTGTTTACAAGAGCTCTTGCAATTGCAACTCTCTGCATCTGACCGCCGGACATCTGAGTCGGCTTTTTGTAAAGCTGGTCGCCGAGCCCCACCTTTTCAAGTACTTCAATAGCCCTGTTTCTTCTTTCATCTTTACTTACTCCGGAAAGTGTAAGAGCAAGTTCAACATTGGAAAGTACTGTCTGGTGAGGTATAAGGTTGTAATTCTGGAAAACAAAGCCAATTGTATGGTTTCTGTAAGTGTCCCAGTCGTGGTCAGTATATTTCTTTGTTGAAACACCATTAATTATTAAATCACCACTGGTATACTTATCTAGACCACCAATAATATTGAGAAGTGTTGTTTTTCCGCAGCCGGATTGTCCGAGAATGGAAACGAATTCGTGCTCACGGAAGGTCAGATTAATGCCTTTAAGAGCGTTAACCTTGTTATCACCGACTATATAAGTCTTTTTGATATCTGTTAGTTTTAGCATTATTTGCCTCCGGTTAAAATTATCTTGTGTATTATAGCACAGAAACACGGAGTGTAAATCAAAGTTTGAAAATTTTATACTTAATTTATATTGAAGACGAAAACAAGAGAGAGGATAATTGATTAACCGGATATAAAAAAAGCCTGCGGACTGATTCTATTCATTCCGCAGGCTTTTTGGAAAATTTTATGTGTTTTTATACAATACCCTGTGCAGTCATTGCGTCAACAACCTTTTCAAAACCGGCAATGTTAGCACCGGCAACATAGTTTCCATCTAAGTTGTAACGCTTAGCAGCGGCATCAACATTGTGGAAAATGTTAACCATGATTCCTTTAAGTTTAGCATCAACTTCATCGAATGACCAGCTGAGTCTTTCTGAATTCTGGCTCATTTCGAGAGCTGAAGTAGCAACACCACCCGCATTGGAAGCTTTTCCAGGAGCGAAAAGAATACCACTGTCCTGAATATATTTGGTTGCATCAAGTGTTGTAGGCATGTTAGCACCTTCAGCTACACACATGCATCCGTTTGCAACAAGCATCTTTGCATCTTCAAGAGTAAGTTCGTTCTGTGTTGCACATGGGAGAGCAATGTCACATTTAACAGACCAAACACCTTTTCCTTCGTGATACTGAGCTGAAGGTCTTGCAGCAGCATATTCTGTAAGACGAGCACGCTTAACTTCCTTAACTTCCTTAAGAAGGGCAATGTCAATACCTTCAGGATCGTAAATCCAACCTGTAGAATCAGAACATGTGATAGGTTTAGCGCCAAGCTGAATTGCCTTCTGGCAAGCATAAATGGCAACATTACCTGCACCGGATATAGCACAAGTTTTGCCTTTAATGTCAGAACCGTTACACTTAAGCATCTCTTCTACAAAATAAAGAAGTCCGTAACCTGTAGCTTCTGT
>CAZNGY010000065.1:0-7244 GCA_964572955.1 uncultured Lachnoclostridium sp. | reverse complement strand
CCAGCCTCCCGGTGTCCTATGACAGTAACGCCTAACATGTCTCTTCCTTCTTCTGACGGTCAAGATTCAGGTTCACTCCCGCATTTTCCAAAAGAACCGTTTCGGTATCATTAATCTGTTCCAAAATATGGTCCAGCATAACACTGAGTGCGCTGTCGCTCTGACCTGAACGACGTACTCCAAGTGCCATACGCCCGACAAGAGAAAACAGATTCTTTTCATTCATAATCAAAATACGAAAATACCGGGTGAGCCAGTCTGAATAATACCGGCACCCTTCCAGCAATTGCGGAAGAATTCTGCACTGTTCCGCAAAATAATCTTTCGCCACATAGGCATTGCTTCCATAATAGCCTTTTTGCTGCTCAATGGGAATTTTGCTGCATTGAATGAAATAGGAAACCCGCTCCGGAAGAGAGTAATTCTCTATTTCCCTGTCACGCAGGCGGTCCATGGACGAAATTTGCTCTGCTGCCAGCCCGGCATCTTCCGCCAGCTTACGGTAACGGTCATACGATTCCTCCGTAAACTGCGATACCTTTTCCGCTTCACTTTTTAATTTACCATAAACACGGAAGATATCATGAAAGAAGAAATTCAAAGATGTAACAAGAAGTCCCCTGTACTGAGGTTTTTCTTGCAGCAGTTCACAGGCCTGTTCCTCATTCTGCATCGGTATTCCATATAAAACAGAATCATCCAGGGCAACATAAGTAAAAGAATGCTCTTTTTTCCAAACATCACACATTCCCAAAAAATTCCCTGAGCCGATAACCAGTCGGAGTCCCTGCCCCTGTACGACAACACGGCCTTTTAATAATAAAGCGGCCGTTTGCAGCGGCTGCCCCTTTTCAAAAATCACAGTTCCTTTCGAAACGGAACTGTTTCCATTCAGAACTAAATTCTCTGCCATACGTAACAACTCCCCATAAAGCTGTATAGTAAAATAAAATCCGTGCGCCCCATGTCGAATCAAAATCAGAAGACGTTACCAGAGCAGTCAGCTCAACTCAGGCACCCTCGCGTCACACAAAAAGCATTGCTTAGTGCTGCTTCATTCCTGACCTGACACGGTTCACAAGTTCCTGTTGCACAAGACCCGGGCGTCAACGCCACTTACTCTGGGCAGCTCTCCGTCAAAAGACCCTCGATGGGACAACACCCCTGCTGTAGCGGATTGCAGGTACAGGGCACCGCTATCTCCCCGGCTGCACGGTAATTGTTAGTATACTGTTTTTTATTTTATCTGTCAACATGGGATTATCAGCATATTTTGCGTTTCTAAAACATAAGTTAACAAAAAACCCTTCCATGGAACTTTTAAACTCATTTTCAAATCTGGTCATCCCTGTTATTCTCGTTCTTATAGCATCAATTGCCTTTATCAAAGGAAAAAGCGGTTATGACGATTTCATTAAAGGAGCTGAAAAAGGAATCAAAATCTGTATCCGGCTTATCCCTACGCTTGTCGGTCTTCTTGTTGCGGTAGGTCTTCTCAGAAATTCAGGTTTTCTTAACCGTTTTTCAGAACTCGTATCTCCAATCGCATCATTTATTCATTTTCCCACTGCGCTCGTACCTCTTGCAGTAATAAAAATGTTTTCTTCCGCTGCCGCAACATCTCTTCTTTTAGATATATACAAAGAATTCGGAACAGATTCATTCAACGGCTATCTTGCATCCGTAATGCTGTCTTCCACAGAGACCATAATGTACCTTATGGCAATGTATTACATGTCCGTAAACGTAAAACACACCCGATATACACTATCGGGTGCGCTTATAGTAACCATTGCCGGAATTGCGGCCTCCACAATCATAACAAACTTTGTTTTTTCCTGCTAAACCATGGTACCTTTATCCGACAGAAAATTCTCCTAATTTTCTTTTGATTCACCGGTTCTTGAGAACATTCCGCTCATCCAGTGATAGTATCCGGTGTCTACCCTGTCACAGGCATTCGGAAGCATTCTCCACTGCCAATTGCTTCCGCAGGTCGCGGGCTCATTGATTCTGGCATGATTATCAAGTTTTAAGACATCCTGCATTTGAAGAATGACAACATTTGCAACTGATTCATACATTTTCCTGATAATCTGGTCATGAAGTTCTTCATCTTTAAGAATTCCGAAATATCCCTTCATCCAGTCAAACTGCCAGCGCGGTACTCCTGCAAGCCATCCTCTCAAAGTCTCATTATCATGAGTTCCTGCATATACAATGGCATTTGGGCTGTCATAATTATGAGGAAGATATTCATTTGAGGAATCCCCTCCGCACGCAAATTCGATCACCTTCATTCCCGGATAACCGCATTCTTTCATCAAAGCCTTAACCGGTTTCGTAACTACTCCCAAATCTTCTGCAATGATTTTGGATTTACCGATACTCTCATCAATAACCTTTGTTAATGCAGCACCCGGTCCTTTTATCCATTTTCCGCTCTTCGCCGACTTTGCTTTTGCCGGTATGCACCAGTAATTTACGATACCGATAAAATGATCAATCCTGATAACGTCATATAAGGCTGAATTAGCCTTCATTCTTTCACGCCACCACTTAAAATTGGTTTCCTGTATGTAATCCCACTTATATATCGGATTACCCCAAAGCTGCCCCTCTTCACTGAAAGCATCCGGCGGACAACCCGCTACCTTTACCGGTTTTGTTCCTTCTATTTCAAAAATATCCCTGTGACTCCAGCAATCTGCAGAATCAAGCGAAACGTAAAGAGGTATATCGCCAATTATTTCCACTCCGTTCTCATTTGCATAGTTGCGGAGTTTCTTCCACTGTGTAAAGAACTTAAACTGCATCCATTTCTGGAAGCTGATTTCATCCTTTAAAAGCTCATTGTATTTCACAACTGCTTTTTTCTCTTTAAGACTTATATCCTCATCCCATTCCTGCCAGCTTTTTCCTCCGAAATAACTTTTACATGCCATAAAAAGTGCATAATCATCAAGCCAATATTTCTGTGCAGATGCAAACGAAGCATATTCTATGCTTTCAAGAATGTCTTTATCCTTTTCATACGCTTTTTTCAGAACAACATAACGGCTTTCATAAATCTTTCCGTAATCAACATATTCAGGATTTGTTCCCCAATTGATTCTGTCAAGTTCGCCTCTATCAAGAAGTCCCTCGTCTGCAAGCATTATCAAATCAATAAAATACGGATTTCCTGCAAATGCCGAAAATCCCTGATACGGACTGTCTCCGTAACTTGTCGGACCTGCCGGGAGAACCTGCCAGTATGATGAGCCCATCCTTTTGCAGAAGTCCACAAAATCATAAGCTGCTTTTCCAAGTGTTCCGCATCCATACGGACTTGGCAGTGAGAAAACCGGCATAAGAATTCCCGCTGCCCTATTCCATACATTCTTCTGTTTTTTCATTTCCAACCTCTTTTTATATCTGTCAATGTCGTTTTAACGGGACATACAGCCTGTCAATATGCCCCTTTATTTATAAGTTTTTACTATGTCAGTAATTCTCATTTTCATCAGAAAAAAAATCTCCGATGTCCACCCTGAATTCATCTTCCTCCGAAACAAAATCATCATAATCCCGAACCTCTTCATCATACTCTGATTCCGTTTCCTCCATCTCATAGGTATCTTCCAATATATCTATATCTTCGTAAAGTTCTTCACTTACCTCTTCAATTTCTTCTTCAACAATTGCCTTTGCATCAAGATTATTTATGTCAATTTCATGATTCATTGCCACAACTCTCCTGCACCTTGATGCAACCTTTCTGCTCTTTGTCACGATCACTATGGTTATTCCGTTTTCATTTATCTTCTCGAAATCGTCCATAATCGCATCAATCCCGGTCATGCCAATATATTCCGAAGGGTCATCACAAATCAACAGTATGGGACTATTAAGAATCCCCCTGGCAAGTGACGCCTTATAAAGTTCTTCCTTTGTAAGCTCACCCGGATAGGCCTTTCCCTTTCCGGTCATACCCAAGAATTTTAAAGTTTCTTTAGCTTTAATCTTTCTGCTTTTTGAACTCCCCTTACTTCTCACATCCGTAAGCAGAAAATTATCATATATCGTCATCTCCTCCATAAAAACAGGAACAGATGATATATAGGATACCGCTCTTCTCCTCAACCTGCATATTTCCTTATTGCTTTTTACCGAACTTATTATTCTCCCGCCGGAAACTATTTCACCACCATCCGGTTTAATAATTCCTGCAAGAATCTGGGAAAGAGTTGTAATCCCGCCGCCCTTTCTTCCAAGTACAGCGGTCATTTCGCCCTTTTTTATCTCCAGATTAAACCCTTCGATTATCTTCTTTCCTGCAAACGATTTTTCTATGTCTGACGTGCCGTATAACATGTTACCTCCTTACTGACAGTTTCTTGCCGTTTTTCCGGCATCCCAGAAAACCATCTGAACAACATTTATAAGCATACAGACCGCTCCGGCAAAAACAACCGGACAGACTACATACAAAAGAGAAGCCGTCGATGTTTTAAACAGCATTGCCATGCCGACTGCCGCCATATACGAAAGCACCGTCTCTATGATGATAAAGAAAACATACTGAAGAATCAAAACCATCACAAGTTCTGCTTTTCCGGTTCCGTATAAATATGCCAGATAAAAATACTTTCTGTTTGATAGATAATTAAGTATACATGAAGCAATCAGAATAAATATACCTGCCACAGTCATAATATTACCAAATTTTATCGATGACTTAAATAATTCTTCAGCATCATCATTGAAAATCAACCTGTTGCCGCTTTGGGCACCTTCAACCTTAAACTCCCTGTTTATCCCCTCTTTTTTCATTTCCCTGTTAAGTTCACGCTGAACTTCATTTGCTCCGAGTTTTGAAAAAAGAAGTCCGCCGTTTTTCACCTCATAAACTGAATACCACATCTTTCTTGTGGTATCAATTGTCGGATATCTGTCCGGATTTACATCCAACAGCGGAATTATTATATAACTGTCAAGATTTATTTTTGTACCGGAAATCTCAATTTCGACACCTTTCGGAAGAACACCTTTAAGTACAATATTATAATTTCCGATTTCTGACTCAAAACTTATGCTCTGTGTATCAATCGGAAGCGTAAAATTATTCTCTGACCACTCTGAACCAATATAGGCCGCACCGGTTTCCGGATACGAATCGGCTGCTTCAAACATCGACGATATTTCATCATATATTCCTGTTTTTTTTGCAAATTCCTCATCCATCATTATAAGCTTAAACTCATAAAGTGTATCCGCACTTACACGGTCTTTATTTATTTCTTCCAAGTTAACCGTCAGTTCATCCGGTATCCTTGTCATCGTACGTCCCGTCGTGCATAAATACTCTCCGTGTACGATATCGTCTGCCGCAGATAAAGCCCTGTTTATCGCAATCGCCTCTTTTATCATGTCACCGGTCACAAGCTTTACCGATTCAGCATTACCGTTTTCTTCAATCGTAAAAGAGTATATCTGCTCTTCATCATGACTATAATCAAAAGCCTCTTTATATGTTTTCTCTATATTCCTTCCGTACATGCCTACGCACAGCGCAAGGAATATGCATATTACAGCCGCAAAATACATACTTCTGTACTTACGGCTGACCTCAGCATATTCTTTAATAAATCTGTTCACTCAAACCTCCCGGGGGTGATTAGCAGATTTCAGCTCCTGAAGGCATGAACTTATCAGGAGTCATGAGGGCGAGTTCACCATTCTCATCCTCTGCACATAAAAGCATTCCCTCCGAAGTAATTCCTGCAAGTGTCGCAGGCTTAAGATTGACAAGTACCATTACATGCTTTCCAACCATTTCTTCTGCTGAATATGATTTCTTAATACCTGATACAATCTGGAGTGTTCGGCTTCCTACCTTAACCTGACTGCAAAGAAGTTTCTTTGATTTCTTAACTTCCTCACATTTTTCAATAACACCTACCTGAAACTGCATCTTTGCAAAGTCATCATATGCAATTTCCTCTTTTGCTTCAATATCCATAAATCTTTCTTCGTTATTTTCCATTTTTTCTTCCTCCGCAGGAATATTTTCAGTACCGTTTATTTTTGCCTGTTCTGCCTCATATTCAGCTTTCTGCTTAGCCTGAATTTCTTCAACCTTAGGCATAATCTCTTTAACATCAAGTCTTGCAAAAAGAATCTCAGGTTTTTCTGTTACATTTATCTCTTCATATTTTCCGAAACATTCAATTTCATCGAAAGTTCTGAGACCCATGTTAAGCATCTTTGCAATTTTTTCCGCTGTCTCAGGAAGGAATGATGACAAAAGAGAGGCTCCTATTATGATTGATTCGTTAAGGTTATAAAGCACCTCACTGAGTCTGTCAGACTTAGCCTCATCCTTTGCAAGTATCCATGGCTCTGTTTCATCAATATATTTATTACATCTCTTAAATACATTAAATATTTCTGTAAGAGCATCTGCCGCTCTGAGCTTTTCCATCTTTCCGGAAACTTTTTCCTTGGCACTGACAACAACATTCTTTAATTCCTCATCCACTGCATCTGTCACACCTGTTCTTACAGCCTTACCGTTAAAGTATTTGTTTGTCATTGAAATTGTTCTGTTTACAAGGTTTCCGAGTGTATTTGCAAGATCCGAATTTGTTCTCTCAACAACAAGTTCCCATGTAATAATACCATCATTTTCAAAAGGCATTTCATGAAGAACAAAATAACGAACCGCATCCACTCCGAAAAGATTTACAAGATCATCCGCATAGATAACATTTCCTCTTGATTTACTCATCTTCTCGCCGCCCTGTAAAAGCCATGGATGACCAAATACCTGTTTTGGAAGAGGTTCACCGAGAGCCATAAGGAAAATCGGCCAGTAAATCGTATGGAATCTTATAATATCTTTTCCTATAAGGTGTAAGTCTGCAGGCCAATGTTTCTTATAAAGCTCTCCATTGTTTCCGTCTGCATCATATCCGATTCCCGTAATATAGTTTGTAAGTGCATCAAGCCATACATAAACAACATGTTTTGAATCAAAGTCAACCGGAATTCCCCATTTAAATGACGATCTTGATACACAAAGATCCTGAAGTCCCGGAAGAAGGAAATTGTTCATCATCTCATTCTTACGGCTTACCGGCTGAATAAATTCCGGATGTGTATTTATATGTTCAATAAGTCTGTCCGCATACTTACTCATTTTAAAGAAATATGCCTCTTCCTTGGCAGGCGATACTTCCCTTCCGCAGTCAGGACATTTC